>NZ_CP104302.1:1534200-1841040 GCF_025215495.1 Mycolicibacterium brumae
CCAGCCGAACCGGAGGACCAGACGACAGCTGCCTAACACCCACTGGACTCAAACACCTTGACAAATTCCGCATCGCCATAGGCTGTCGAGATGCGCGGCTGAGGTTGGCTGCGGTCACGCGTGTTGGTGTTGGCACCTACTGTCAGCCGGGAAGCCGTGATGAAACGTAGCTTTTGACGAGTCTCAACAGTGCTACTGACAAGGAAGGAAGCGGCGATGACGAGGATTCAAGTTCCCTATCCCCATAGGAGGGGAGGGCACTGTGGTTCCGGTGCGCTTCGTGACCTTACTGAATGGGCCCAACTCGGATGGGGGACAGAAGCACTCAGTGAAGGATTGGTCTTCACCCTCGGCGGAGTCTTGGACTTCTCGTACGTCCGCTCTACGCAGTTGTTCCCCCAGGTGTACCTGGTAGGACGAGGAAGCGACCTGGAACAGGATTACCTCTCCCGGGTTGGCGCAAAGTTCGTCGTGCGATCGACCGATGACCCGGACGTGGGATGGGCATTTGTGACCGACGAAATCGACAAAGGTCGACCCGTCATGGTCTGGGCTGACATCGGCGAACTTCCTTACCTGCGCGTCCGATTGCACATGAGCCGTCACGACATTGTCATCACCGGATACGATGACGAACAACGGGTCGCCTATGTGGTCGATAATGACCGCGAGACAACCCAGACGGTGGCCTACGACGACCTACGCCGGGCGCGGTCCTCGGTCGGGTTTCCCACACCTACCCGGCACACCACATATCACGTCGACTGGCCAGAGCGAGTGCCAGACCTTGGGCCGATCGCGGCCGCTGCACTCGCCGCGAGCGCAGCGTTCATGCGCGGCGGTGCCGTAGGTGCGCCGCTACTGCGCATCGAGGCAGCTGAAGTCGAATCTTCCGGTTTGAAGGGTGTGCAGGACTTCGTCGATGACGTAGGGCATTGGCCAACGCTGTTCGATGACGATGCCCTGACCGCGGCATTGTTCGGGCTCGGGGCGTTCATCGAGAAAGCCGGTACCGGCGGCGGGCTCTTTCGTACGCTGCAGGCAGACGGTTGCCAGAACATCGCCGATCTCCTAGATGACGCCGCCACTGCCGAAGCGGCTGCCGCGGCCCGACATGCTTCCAAAGCGTGGTCTACGCTTGCGGCCGCAGCCACGGATGCCGGCACATCGCTACGGAGTCGTAGTCTAGCTGCGGCCAAAGTCGCCGCGACGATCCCGGACGCCGAAACGCGCCTCGTCGAAGCCCTCGAAACGGCCAGTCGATCCGTTGGCACTGTCGATACCGGCATCGAAGCTCATCTGAAAGGCTATCTGTGAGTGGCACTTCAAATCAATCGAGTTTCCTGAAGACTACTGGTTTCTCGATTGGCAGCATGACGATGTTCAGCGCTTCGCCCAGAACGCGGTCGGTGACGTTCGTGACCCTTGTGCAGAAGGCGAGGTTGACCGTCACCGCTGTGGGGGACAGGATTTGGTATGACCCCTATAGCACCGACGACGACCCCGAGCATTATCGGGCGAGCTATGCGGCGACAGCGTCGAGGGCGTATTGCGGGGCAGGACCAAATGGCTGATAGTGACGGAACTGGAAGGTGTACCGCAGCGATGATCTCGGCGGGCTAACGAGTCCTTTACATACTGTCTTCGGGCGATCAGCCCAGCCGACGTCGGCGCAGTTCTTCAGTCGCATGGTGGTCCATGCACTGCGTGGTCCTATTTAGGAGGATTTCGTCATCGACGAGCAAGCGGAAGAAGATTCGGCCATCGCGTGGTGGCATAACTTTCAGAATCGTGTTATCGCCGCCGACGGCGACTACCTCGATGCGCACCATCCGTGGTGCCTTGGTTGCGGCACAGACAATCCGCACGGTCATCGCCTGCGAGCGCGTCGGCGTGGCGACGGGGTGGGCGCCAGGCATATCTTCGACGGCCGACATCGCGGCGCACCCGGGATCGCACATGGCGGCGCAGTCATGACGGTTCTTGACGACACGGTGGGCATGCTGCTCTACGTCGTCGGTGAGATGGCCGTCACCCGTAAGCTCGACACCGAGTTCTTCGCGCCGGTATTGCTGGGGGTTCCCTACGAGGTCAGCGCGGAGCTCGTGTCCAGAACCGGCCGGAAACTCGAAGTGCGGACAGAATTGCGCGAGGAAGCCACCGGCCAGCTGGTCGCGTCCGCGTCCGGGTTATTCGTCGTCGTCACGCTGGATCACTTCACTAGCTCCATACAGAAGGCGTCGTCAATACGCTGCACTGCGCGACCACCCTGGGAAGGATGACTCAACCCGTAAATCTGCTCATTTTTCAACCGGCGCAGGCTGCTCAGGATTGAACCGGGGCCGACAGGGGGTTTGCTAAGCAAACGCGTACTCGACCACATCGTGGTGTACCAGCCTTCGGTAGCGTGACGCCGCAGCGTGTCGGCGAAAATACCGCCGGTCTCATCTGTTGTGGCCCGCCGGGGAGTTGATATCGACCTGGATGTGCGAAGCGGCCGGGTCAGGTTTCTGGCCGAGGGTATACAGGCCAAGACTGCCGAGAAAACCCGCACAATGCTCGATAAGCACTTCGGTCGATAGGTTTAGTTGTCCGTCTATCCAGCGACGGAGAATCTCGAACAGGCCCCCGACACCGTAGGTAGCGGCGAGATCTGGAGAAATTGTCAAGACCTGTGGATCGGGGTGTTTCAGGCGACCTCCGTTCCGGTGCGCTCGTGACCGTTTGAAGGCGGTTGCGGTGGTGTGATGTCGGTGGGCCGTTCGAGCAGTTTGCCTTTGTGGAAGACCGCGCCGGCGCGGACCAGGGCGACCAGGTGCGGGGCGTTGACGGCCCGCCAGCGGGCTTGTGCGGCGTCGATCAGCTTGTAGGCCATGGCAATCCCGGCCGCGCGTGATCCAGGCCCCTTGGTGACCTTGGTGCGCAGTCGCACCGTGGCGAAAGTGGATTCGATCGGGTTGGTCGTGCGCAGGTGAATCCAATGCTCGGCCGGGTACTTGTAGAACTCGAGCAGGGTGTCGAGGTCGTCGGTGATCTTGGCGACGGCCTTGGGGTATTTGGCGCCGAAGTCGACCTCGAAAGCCTTGACCGCGACCTGCGCCTTGTCGATGTCCTCGGCGTTGTAGATATCCTTGATCGCCGCCAACGCCGACGGATGTGCCGACTTCGGCAGTGCGGCAAGGACATTGGCCTGCTTGTGAAACCAGCACCGCTGCTCACGGGTCGCCGGGAACACTTCGCGGACCGCCTTCCAGAACCCGAGGGCGCCATCGCCCACGGCCAACACCGGGGCAGCCATCCCGCGGCGTTTGCAGTCGCGCAGCAGGTCGGCCCACGACTCGGTGGACTCCCGATACCCGTCGGTGATCGCGACCAGCTCCTTGCGGCCATCGGCACGCACGCCGATCATCACCAGCAGGCACAGCTTGGTCTGCTCCAGGCGCACCTTGAGGTGGATGCCGTCGACCCACAGGTAGACGTAGTCGGTACCGGACAGATCACGGCGCCCGAACGCCGCGGCTTCGTCCTGCCACTGCGCGGTCAGCCGGGTGATCGTCGACGCCGACAACCCCGCACCCGAACCGAGGAACTGCTCCAACGCCGCAGTGAAGTCGCCGCTGGACAGCCCATGCAAGTACAGCAGCGGCAACACCTCACTCATCTGCGGGGACTTCCGTGCCCACGCCGGCAGTATCGCCGAGGAAAACCGCTGCCGCACACCTGTATCGGGGTCCACGCGGCGGTCGTTGACCCGCGGCGCCTTCACCTCGACCGCGCCGGCCGCGGTCAGCACCTCACGCGGCTGGTGGTAGCCGTTGCGGACCACCAACCGATGGCCGTCCTCATCGAGCTGGTCGGCGAACTGGGCCACGTAGGCGGCGACCTCGGCTTGCAGTGCCGCGGCCAGCATCTGCCGGGCGCCGTCACGGACGATCTCGTCCAACAACGACCGACCGGCACCGCCGGTGCTTTCATTGGCCTCGGTGGCATCGTGAACTACGGTGAGCATGGGCGTACCTTCCCGAACCAGCGCGCCAACGCCGGCTCATGATCGGACCTTCGGATATTCAGATCATCCTCGGGAAGGTGCGCCCACTTTCACGCCCCCTCACCGAGGGTCATCCACAGGTTCTGATCATTGCTCCGAGATCTGCGACCTGAATCACCTCGCTGGGTATATCGAGATGCAGGCGGGCCTCTCTGAGGACGAGCTCCGCAAATTCGGACATCAGTTCGCTTCGCAGCTGCCGAAGCAGGGGTTCAGCGCCCGATTCGACAAACAATATGCGGGCCATGCTGGGATCGTTCTCGATCATCTGAACCAGGGCCTTTATCGGAGCGTAAGCGAGTTCTTGAGGAGCAACGGTGTCATCCGGTATCGCCTTGGTGATCACGGCTTGGAAGGTGGTGGAGATCTTGGTGAACATCGCACGCAGGAGCGCGTCTCTGTCGCGAAACTGCTGGTAGAAGTACCGGCTCGTCACTCCTGACTCCGTACACACAGCGGTCACGGTGCACGCGGCGGCTCCCTGCTTGCCCATGAGCGCGACCGCGGCGTCAATCAGCAGTGCGCGGCGCTGCGCATCGCGTTGAGTTGCGGACAGCCCGCCATAAACACGTGCTGGACTCATGCCCTACATTCTGGCAGTCTCATGTGACAAGGCCTAAAGTCAGATCACGCAACGGAGGAAGGACCCCGTCAAGATGCCGGAAGATCGAGCCTCGACCAAGAGCCGTGTATTGCCAAAACCCCGGCGCGTTCGTTTCCCCATGCCCACCTCCACGAAGCGGCGACACTTCGTGGATGGCGACCTGGTGATGAGCCATTTCATCTCGGTGCTTTCTGCGACCTTCCCGGAAGGGGAAGACTTCTTCATCCGCTCGGTCAAGTATTTCCAGAGTTCCATCGACGATCCCCAATTGCTGACAGCGGTCAAGGGTTTCATCGGGCAAGAGGCCACACACCGACACCAGCATCGGCTCCTCAACGAACGGCTCCAGGCCATGGGTTATCCGACCGCGCGGATCGACCGCCACGTCGCACGCCTGATCAAGCGATTGGAGCGGCGCTTTTCGCCAGAAATGCGGCTGTCGATGACCTCTGCATTGGAGCACTACACCGCGACGCTCGCTGAAATCATTCTCACCAGCGATGACGCGCAGAAGCTCATCGGACAGACAGAGGTTCGACCGATTCTGCTGTGGCATGCGTTCGAGGAGTCGGAGCACAAAGCCGTCGCCTTCGACGCCTATCGGCTGATTGGAGGCACCGAGCGCACCCGCGTACGGGGCATGCGGATCGCCTCTGCAATTCTGTTCGGCGAACTCATTCTGCAGACTGCGCTGTCGATGGCCTCTGACAAGGCCTCGTATAACCCGGTCACGTTGGTGCGTAGCCTACGTCGCTTCAGTCGCACCCCGATGTTCACCGCCGATGCGCTGCAGCGATTCCGTTCGTACAACCGCCCCGGCTTCCACCCTGATGATTGGGACAGCACCGCGGTCCTGGAGCGATGGAGCAAGGAACTGTTCGACCAAGACGGCTCACAGAAGGTCATCGCTCAGCCGGGGTAGCAAAAGTGCGTGAGGAGGGCGACGCAGAAAGACACTGTTTCTGCGTCGTTCCTCCAAACAATCGACAGCGCGCCTGTCGTCACGGATTGGATGCCCGGTGGCGGGTCAAGGCGACAGTCATACAGACAAGTGCAGTCGGCCTCGAAACTCACGGAAAGGTTAAGCCTCAGCCGCTGACGACGTAGCGTTGAGCCAAGGTTTCAGCCAGTCGGCTCGTGTGCGCGACCACTTCCTTTTCGGTCACCGCGAGCAAACCGGAGTGCCAGGCCGTGATGACTTCGACGAACCCCCCCACCGCAACCAAAGTGTCCATACGAAGGGCCGTCTCGTCGGCGTCTTCTCTGAGATGTGGCCGGCTTGCCTCGACGACCAACTGCGTTGCCTCCTGCAGCGCCACAGCGCGGCGATCTTGCAGCGGTGAGCTACCTACATGCTGAGCGAGGAGGATGTGCGCCCGGCCAGGATCGCGTGCGATCCGGTCGACCACGATGGCGATCGCCGCGGTGATGGTTTCGATCGGCGGCCGATCCACACGCTCGTCGAAGAGCGCGGAAACCTCGCCGAGCATGTCATTGCGAACGCCATCCCACGCTGCGACGAGAAGATCCTCGCGCGTCTTGAAGTCCTCGTAGAAGTATCGATCGTTGAGCCCTGTCCGGGCGCACACGCCGCGCATAGTCACTGCGGCCCAACCGCTCTCACTCCAAATCTCGGTCGCAGCCTCGATCAATTGCTGCCGTCGCTCTGCTCGACGCTCAGCACCGGTCCGACCACCCCAGCGCGTGTTTCTCGACCGCACATCAAACATCTTGACAAAACGTCGGGCTCACGACCAAACTGGTGGCATGCGACACCAATGGTGGCTGATGCCCCCAAATCAATGGTCTCCCGCACCGGAAATCAGTGTCGCGATCCGAAAGGCAAGCAGATGAGGTTCTTGCCGTTCGGTAGTTCACCAGGTAGAACCCACCGCGCCCACGCAGTAGTCACAGGCGCAGGGAGCGGTATCGGCCGCGCGTTCGCCGTTGAGCTTGCACGCCGAGGTGGACGTGTTGTGTGTGCGGACAAAGACCCCATCACTGCGAAAGAGTCGGCCGAGTTGGTGAGGCAGGCCGGCGGCGAGGGTTTCGACGTCGTATGCGACGTCACCGACCTTGAGCAGGTCCGTAACCTCGCTGATGCCAGTGAAGACTGGTTTGGCAAGGCGGCGAGCCTGGTGATCAACAACGCCGGAATCGGTGCGGGCGGCAATCGCATCGGCGCTACGTCGGTCGAGGACTGGAACGCTGCGATTTCTGTCAACCTTTGGGGTGTTATCTACGGGTGCGAGACTTTCGTTCCCCGGCTCCGGAGCAACGGCCGTGGCGGAGTGATCAATGTGGCGTCCGCCGCGAGTTTCGGCTCGGCGCCCCGAATGGGGGCATACAACGTGAGTAAGGCCGGAGTGCTCGCTCTGTCCGAGACCTTGGCGGCCGAACTGAGCGGTACTAACGTCAATGTCACAGTGCTTTGCCCCACCTTCGTCAAGACGAACATCGCCAAAAATCCTCAGATTGAGGAGTCGGCGGCGAAACTCGCGACCAACCTGATGAGGTGGACCGGCATTTCGCCGGATCAAGTGGCTCGAACGACCTTGAACGCGCACGATCGCGGACAAATCTATGTAGTGCCCCAACTGGACGCGAAAATTTTGTGGCAACTGAAAAGAGCTTTACCCGGTCAGTTTACGCGGGCGTTGGGGCTGGTGGAGCGCGTGGCCTCATGGAACGATCCAGCCGAACAGAGGGAGCAGTGAAATGGCGTTCGCATATAGCGACATGCTCGAGACGATCAAGAACAAGCAATGGGCTCTCGCCGATATCGATTGGGGCGCCCCTGGTGCGGAGTTGATCACCGACGAACAGCGTCCCAAACTCAAGCAATTCATGTCCGACGTGGTGTGGATTGAGCATGTCGGAGCGCGCGCCTTTGCTGCGATGGCCCCGAAGGCGCCCTTCGAAGCGCTCGGAGACATTTACCGTTACTTTCACGCCGAGGAGCAGCGTCACGCCAACGCCGAACTTGCTCTGATGCGTCGCTGGGGCATGATCGAGGAAGGCGAAAAGCCTGTACCGAATAAGAACATCCGTCTCGTGATCGAGTGGCTAGATCGGTACGCTGAGGCTCTTCCTCTGACTGTCATCGGCGCCGCGATTCCCGCACTGGAGACCGCGCTGGACGGGGCCCTGCTGAAATTTCTCCTTGATGAGGTCGACGACCCAATTTGCGGGGAAGTATTCAATAAGGTCAACAGCGACGAATCGCGGCACCTTGCAGTAGGTTTTCAAGTCCTGAATGACCTCGGCGCCAGTCCCATGCGAATCCATGCAATCCAAACGGTCGGCGCTGTGATGGACCCCCGTATTCTCACTGGCGCGTTGCTGTATATACCGCTTCTCACGCGCATGTTGATGAATCTCAACGCGATGGGGCTATCCGAAGAGAAGCTGTACAACGCGGTGACGCGATATGGCAATGTCGGGGACCGCAGTGAGCACACGCGGAGGGTGCCTGGATATCACATCTTGAAGGCCCACATGTCCTCCTCGATCAAGCGGTCCCAACCCCTTCACTTCGTTTCCCAGCGCTTAGGCAATGCGATCGACATCTTCCCCGTGCAAGTACTCGGGCGACCGCCTTCATGGACGGATGAACTGACCTATGAACCGGTCGCTAAATGACGGACACGGTAACGACTTTGATCGTCGGCGCCGGCTTCGCGGGTATCGGTACGGCGATGAGAATGCTTCAAGCGGGGGTTAACGACTTTGTCATCTTGGAGCGATCACATCGCGTCGGGGGCACCTGGCGTGACAACACTTACCCCGGCGCCGCCTGCGACATTCCGTCATTGCTGTACTCCTACTCGTTCGAGCCGAACCCAGGCTGGACTCGCGCATACTCGGGGAGCGCAGAGATCCTCGCCTATATCGACGCGATTGTCGCGAAATACGATCTTGGGAGGTTCATTCATTTCGGTGCGGACGTGAGTGCACTGGAATTCGACGAGGATGCCGGAGAGTGGGTTGTCGACACGACCGGCGGCAGGCGGTATCGGGGCCGTTCAGTCGTGATGGCTAGCGGACCACTTGCTGACGCCAGTTTCCCGGATATTCGTGGCATCGAGTCGTACGAGGGGAAAAAGATTCACAGTGCTCGGTGGGACCACTCCTATGACATGAGCGGTAAGAGGGTGGCGGTTATCGGGACCGGGGCGAGCGCTGTGCAGATCGTTCCCGAATTGGTCCAGTTGGCGGCGTCGGTCAAGGTGTTTCAGAGGACGCCCGGCTGGGTCCTACCGAGGGTGAATTTCCGGCATCCGGCCTGGGCGCGTTCGACTTTCAAGCGCATGCCGGCAACCGAACAGGCCCTACGAGGTGCGTGGTTTTGGGCGCATGAGGTCATGGCCGTGGGCATGGTTTGGGATACCGCTGCCACATCTGTCATCCAAGCGGCCGCGAAGGCGAATCTGCGTCGGCAGGTGAAGGATACCTGGTTGAGACGTCAGCTAACACCGCAGTTCAGACCTGGGTGCAAACGCATGCTTATGACTAACGACTATTACCCTGCTCTCCAGGCCGATAACTGCAAACTCGTCAGCTGGCCGATCGCCACACTGGCTCCGAACGGAATTCGAACCGCCGACGGCATCGAGCATGAGGTGGACTGCATAGTATTCGCGACAGGCTTCGATGTGTGTAAACGCGGTACGCCATTTCCGATCCTGGGGCGCGACGGGCGAAAACTCGAAGACGCGTGGTCTGAGGGGAGATTTGCCTACAAGAGCGTGAGTGTGGCCGGGTATCCGAATTTGTTCTTCACTTTCGGGCCTAATTCCGGTCCTGGCCACAACTCCGCTCTTCTATATATGGAGGCGGCAATCGATTACATCGTAAAAGCGATCGAGCTCTTGCGCGACCAAGGTAACGGAGTCCATACCCTGGATGTGAAAGAGAATAGCCAAAACGCGTACCACTCCAATATTCAGCGGCGGTTACGACGCACGACATGGAACTCGGGTTGCAGCAGCTGGTATTTAACAGAGGATGGCTATAACGGCACGATGTATCCGGGCTTTGCGACTCAGTTCACCAGGGAACTGTCCCGTCTGGATATGCGGGATTACGATATCACTCGGCGTGACGATGCTGACCTGAAGTTGACACAAACACGCTGAACTGCAGCAGCGGATAGGGTAAACATCAAAGCGCACGTGAGGAAGTAATGGGTTCTGAGTCTGGGCAGCACTACGAAATTGTAATAGTCGGAGCCGGGTTTTCTGGGATTGGTACAGCGATCAGCCTGTTGAAGGCCGGATTTGCGGACTTTCTTATAGTCGATGACGCCGATGGCGTCGGCGGTACATGGCACTGGAATACGTATCCGGGAATAGCGGTCGATATTCCGTCCTATAGTTACCAGTTCTCTTATGAGATGCGAACATCCTGGTCACGTACTTACGCTCACGGGGATGAGTTGAAGGCTTATGCAGAGCGGTGTGTAGAAAAATACGGACTCCAAAATTACATCCGGTTCAACACGACTGTGGACGAAGCCTGTTTCGACGAAGGCGCCGCACTATGGCGGCTGAGCTGCTCCTCTGGTCAGAATCTGACCGCGCGTTTTGTGATAAATTGCTCTGGCGTTCTCAGTCGGCCGAAGTGGCCTGATATTCCAGGAGTGCGCGACTTCGCCGGCGTGACGCTGCATACGGCCAGATGGGACCATACGAAAGATCTCACCGGTAAGCGGGTGGCGGTGATCGGGACTGGGGCATCTGCGGTGCAGCTGATTCCCGAAGTCGCGAAGATCGCATCAAGTCTGACGGTCTTCCAGCGAACGCCGATTTACTGCTTGCCGAAGCCGGATTTCTCCATACCGAGCTGGGCCGCGACAGTGATGCGGTTGGTGCCAGGGGCACAACTGATGACGCGCACTGCGAGTCAGGCGTTCGTCGAGTTCACATTTCCCATCGCAGCTCATTTTCACTCGTTGATCCCTGTGTCGGACCTCATGGAAGAGGCGGCGAAACGCTATATGCGTCGGGCGGTCGACGATCCGGTGACTCGAGACCAACTCATTCCTCGCTATTCGTTGGGTTGTAAGCGACCGAGTTTCCACAATTCCTATCTCGCAACGTACAACCGTCGCAATGTTTCGCTCGAGACCAGCGGCATCACCCATGTCGACCATGCCTCGGTTCACACTGAAGATGGCAAGAGTTATCCGATCGATGTCATGGTCTTGGCCACCGGGTTCAAAGTGATGGAGTCGGGCAATATGCCGACTTATGTGCTGAAGGGACGCGGTGGAGTGGAGCAGTCTGCCTGGTGGGATGAGCACCGCCTCCAAGCCTTCGAGGGTGTGAGCGTCCCAGGGTTCCCGAATCACTTCAATATCTTCGGTCCCTATGGTTACAACGGCTCCTCGTACTTCACACTCATCGAGGCGCAAAGTCGGCATATCGTCCGCTGTCTTCGTCGTGCGCGCACGCTGAAGGCTGATTACGTAGAGGTCAGACAGCAGGCGAACGATCGCTACTTCGGTGACATGGTTAGCCGCCGACATCGACAGGTTTTCTGGCAGCCGAGCTGTTCCAATGCCAACAGTTACTATTTCGACAAACACGGCGATGTTCCGTTGCGTCCGTCAACTACCCTGGAGACTTACTGGCGTAGCCGCACCTTCCGGCTCTCCGATTACCGATTTGAACGTCGCGCAGAATCCGTTGGCGCACGGTGACCAACACTGATGCGGCGGACCGGCGCCCCAGTCTTGCAAGTCATTTCGTGGCAATGACTTCGCGAAACACACTGCGTCCGCTGTCGCAACTCATCCCGTCGAGCGCCCACGGCCTCGCGGTGATGGATCGCGTACTCCGGATGGCGCTTGTGGGATCGCGGCCCCGCCGAAGCGTGGCGGTTCGCACAATAGATACCGAGTTCGCCGGGAATCAGATACGCGGGGATTGGATCACTTCTCCTGCAGTCGATCCACACGCGGTTCCGTTGCTCTACATTCATGGCGGCGCCTACTCCATGTGCTCACCGGCTACCCACCGCGGCCTGCTCGGTGAACTTGCCTCCGCGAGCGGTCGGCCCATCTTTGCGGTGAGGTATCGGCTAGCTCCACGCTATCCCTTTCCCGCTGCCGCCGACGATGCACTGAACGCATACCGCTGGCTCGTCACAGGGCAGCCTTCGGCTTCCGGCGAACGCGGTGTTGCGGTGGCCGGGGACTCGGCGGGCGGCCAGCTCACGATGGCCACCGCCCTTGGCGCACGTAGTGACGGACTGCCGCTGCCGGATTCGATGCTTCTCATGTCTCCGGTCCTGGATCTGACATGTGAACTCGCGAGGGCACGCGAACTTCGCCGCCGTGATCCTTTCGCCTCTGCTCGGTCCGCGGCCCGCGCTCTTGACCTGTACGTGGCTGGTGCAGATCACCGCAATGAGCGAATCAGCGTGCTCGACGCAGACCTCAGGTCCATGCCACCGATCCTGATTCAGGTAGGCGGAAGAGAAATGTTGATCGATGACTCGAGGCATCTTGCCGACCGCCTCCGATCGGCCGGATCAAGCGTTGAGATACAGGTGTACCGGGGACAGATCCACGTGTTCCAAGCCATGTTCCGAATCCTGCCCGAGGCTCGTGAGGCGATCCACCGCGCTGGAAACTTCCTGAAAGCTTCGGCCCACCGGTGAAAGTGTTGGGACCGTGGATGCTCCACTGCCACCGCGCCATCAACTGCTTCTTAGCTGTCTCATGACAGGCGGCTTTGCGAGGGATCCTCGAGGACACGATCCGTCGATAGTGATCATCGGGGCCGGCGTCGCGGGTATCGCCATGGCCCATCAGCTGAAGAGGGACGGATTCACCAACTTCACCATGGTGGAAAAGGCTGCAGACATCGGCGGCGTCTGGCGCGACAACACCTATCCAGGAGCGGCTTGCGACGTGCCGTCAGCGTTGTACTCACTCTCGGACAAGCCCAACACTCGTTGGTCGAGACGTTATGCAGAACAGCCCGAGATACTCCAATATCTTCGCCGACTCGTCCTGGCCGACGGAATGGACCTGCATTTGCGCACGCGGACCGAAGTCGTCGAGATGACCTTCGATGAACAGGCCGGCCGTTGGCGTTTGGTGACCGGATCCAGCGAGACGATCTGGTGCGATGTCGTGATTTCGGCCGTGGGGCAGCTCTCGCGACCTCATACGCCGAATATTGCCGGCGAAGACACCTTCGAGGGGCCGCGTTTTCATTCGGCGCGTTGGGACCATTCGGTATCGCTGCGCGGCAAGGAAGTAGCCGTCATCGGGACAGGCGCAAGCGCGATACAGTTTGTGCCACGGATCGCACACGAGGCACAGCGCGTAACGCTGTATCAGCGCACGGCGCCTTGGATTTTGCCGAAGTGGGACAGCAGGTACGGACGTCTTCACCAACAGCTGATTAAGGTTCTGCCGCTGTGGCTGCGTCTTGAGCGTTTCGCGGTATGGCTGATTTTTGAAGTGCTCGCAGTGACGTTGGTCGACGCGAAGCCCTTGTCACGCATTCTCGGCGCGGTCGCCCGCTACCACCTCCATCGGCAGGTTGCCGATCCAATGCTGCGCCGGCAACTCACGCCATCAGATGCGCCGGGGTGCAAGCGGGTGTTGTTCTCGAATGATTACTACCCCGCGATTGCCAACGGTGAAGTCTCGTTGGTGACCAACGCGGTTGCGAAGCTTTGCGACAAGGGAGTCGTGACCGACGATGGCGTACTCCATCGCGCGGATGTCGTCATTTACGGAACAGGTTTCCGCGCTACCGACTTCCTCGCCCCGATGCGTGTTCGCGGCTGGGGCGGAGTGACTCTGGACGAGGTGTGGGGGACGCAGGCGCACGCATACCTGGGCATTACAGTCCCGATGTTCCCGAATCTCTTTCTCCTCTATGGCCCGAACACGAATGTCGGTTCCGGGTCGATCATTTACATGATCGAGTCTCAGGTCCGCTATGTCGGTGCCCTCATCAAGATTTTGGCGAGTGACCCAGGGCGTACGGTCGACGTCAGGCCAGACATCGAGCAAAGCTACAACACACGATTGAGCCGGCGGCTGCGAAGGTCGGTGTGGGCGCTTTGCGCGAGCTGGTACACGACCTCGAGTGGCGCGATCCCGACGAACTGGCCTGGGCCTACATTTGCCTACCGGATCCTCACCCGCAAACCACGCAGTCACGATTATCTATTCAGGCACGTTGAACGCCTTCAGTTAGACGGCCCGAGTGAGAACCGCGCGAGGCTGCGCAGATGATCCGGGTCGCAGGCGGTGTCTAACATTTCACTGTTAACTGTTCGAATATTGACATTCAGCACATCTATGTAAACTATTACCAGATACCCGTGCAGCAGAGCGCCCAGGAGGCATCGTGGCTAATCAGCTTCTCGCAATCACGCGTCACCCCAAGGAGCGGTTGACGTCTGTCCTGTTGGCGCCCGCCCCCCGCGTCGTCGATGACAAATGGCGACAGTGGAGTCGGGACTGGAGAGTCCGGGAACTTGCGCCGGCCCCCGCCGGATCTGGGCTGAGAGCCGTCCTAGGGGACGCTGGACTCCCGTTGCTGGGGCACACTGTCGACTACATCCGATTTGGTTCAGAATTCAGTCGGGAGCGTTACGAACGTTTGGGCTCGGTGTCGTGGATGGGCGCATTCGGTACCAAAATGGTGGTCATCGCCGGTCCAGACGCAACGCGTGAGGCGTTCACAAGCGAAGCCAAGGCCTTTTCTCAAGATGGCTGGTCCTTCCTGATCGATGCTTTCTTCCATCGCGGGTTGATGCTCATGAGCTTCGACGAACATTTGATGCACCGGCGCATCATGCAGGAGGCGTTCACGCGTCCTCGCCTGACCGGATATGTCGGGCAGGTGGCCCCGTGCGTTCGCGCAGCCGTGCCCGCGTGGCCGACCGGTCCGTCGGTCCGGATCTACCCGTTGTTGAAGAATCTCACCCTCGATATTGCCACGGATGTCTTCATGGGTGGCCGCGGCAAGGACGAGAGCGCTGCTGTCAACGAGGCGTTCGTGTCCACTGTTCGCGCGGCGAGTTCCTTTGTGCGAGTTCCACTCCCGGGCACCAGGTTCCGCGCCGGCGTGCATGGGCGGCGCGTGTTGGAGGACTACTTCTCCCGACACCTGCCGGCCGCGCGTGCAGGCGAGACCGACGATCTATTCGCCGCCCTCTGCCAGGCGACCACACAAGACGGTGAACGGTTCTCCGACGAGGATGTGATCAACCACATGATCTTTCTCATGATGGCCGCCCATGACACCTCCACGATCACCACCACTGCTGTCACCTACTTCCTCGCTAAACATCCTGAGTGGCAGGAGAAGGCAGCGGCGGAGGCGCGGTCCTTCGGTCACGATTCGCCAGATATCGACGAACTGGAGCGGATGACGGTCCTCGATCTGATCCTCAAAGAAGCTCTGCGTCTGCTGGCGCCCGTTCCGCTGGTGATGCGCAAGACCGTCCGCGATGTCGCCATCGACGGCTATCACATCCCCCGTGAAACCTTGTGCGCAATCACACCCGCCGTAAATCACTTCGACCGCAGAATATGGAGCGACCCGGACCGTTTCGATCCGTCGCGCTTCGATGAGCCCCGGCGCGAGGACCAACAGCACCGATTCGCCTGGGTGCCGTTCGGCGGGGGGGCGCACAAATGCATTGGGATGCAGTTCGGCACACTCGAGGTGAAGGCAATCCTGCACCAGATGTTGCGTACCTACACTTGGACGGTCCCAAACGACTATCACGTGCGTTGGGACAACACCTCGCTGCCCATTCCCGTGGACGGACTGCCTGTGACGTTGCGGCACCGATGAGCGGTGAGAACTCGCCTTACCTGGAGCCCACGGAGTTCCTCGATTGGCAACATGAATCGGTACGCGACTTCGTTGCATCGGCGACCCGCGGCGCGGTCGACGACACCACGAAGGCCATAGCCATCTTCACTGCGGTCCGCGACTCGATTTGGTATGACCCCTACACCGTGACCGATGACCCGCATGCGTATCGCGCCAGCACCATCGCAACTGCAGACCGCGCTTACTGCGTCCCGAAGGCGGTGCTCTTGACGGCGGCCTGCCGAGCAGCAGGCATCCCAGCGCGGCTGGGGTTCGCCGATGTCCGAAACCACCTTCAGACCGAGACATTGCGTGAGCGGATGGGCGGTACCGACGTCTTCGTCTACCACGGATACAGCCTCATGCATCTCTGCGGTGTCTGGGTCAAGGCAACTCCGGCGTTCAATCGCGAGCTATGCGCACGGTTCGGCGTCCCGCCAATTGATTTCGACGGGCGCACAGACGCCCTGCTGCACGGGTTCGCCGGTGACGGCACACAACACATGGAATATCTGAGGGATCGAGGCGCCTTCGACGATCTACCGCTGGCAGAGATCCTGCAAGCGCTCAGAACCCACTACGGGACGCTCATAGGCGATGCGAGTCGCCATCCAGACCTGTTCGCCTGAAGGGCCGATGCGTAATGCACAGCACGATGCAAGACGTCCAGCTCACAATCTCGGCAATTGTCCGCCATGCCGCCTCCATTCACGGAAACAGCGAGGTGATCACCCCCGACGGAATTGGATACCGAAGTATGTCCTACCGTAGCGTCCTGGGGCGAGCGGGCCGACTTGCCAATGCGTTGCGCGGGCTCGGAATAACGGCAGATCAACGGGTGGCCACTTTTCAGTGGAGTAACCAAGAACATCTCGAGGCCTACTGCGCGGTTCCCTCCATGGGCGCGGTGCTGCACACCCTCAACATTCGTTTGGCTCCAGAGCAACTCGCGTACATCGCCAACCATGCCAGCGATCAGATCATCCTGGTGGATGCGTCGGTTGCGCCATTGTTGGCTAGTGCGCTACCAGCGATGGAGTCGGTGCATACGGTCATCGCCACCGGGGGCGGCGACCTCGCTCCGCTGCAGCGATGCGGGAAGACGGTGTTGCGTTACGAGGAGATCCTGGCGCAGCAACCGGAGACTTTCGATTGGCCCGAGATCGATGAGCGTTCCGCCGCGGCCATGTGCTACACCAGCGGGACTACTGGAAATCCCAAAGGTGTTGTCTACAGCCACCGTTCGACCTACCTACATGCACTGACCGCCTGCACGTCGAACGCCCTGGCAGTGAGCGAGGCCGACCGTATCCTGGCCATTGTCCCGATGTTTCACGCCAATGCGTGGGGACTGATCTACGCGGCGTTGATGTCTGGTGCGGACTTGGTATTACCCGATCGCCATCTGCAAGCCGCGCCGCTGGTGTCGATCATCGAAGAGACTCAGCCGACTATCGCCGGTGCAGTGCCGACGATCTGGAACGATGTCGATCGATACCTGGAATCGAATCCCGCCCGGGACATCTCCTCACTTCGGCTGGTTGCCTGCGGGGGATCGGCAGTCCCCGTCTCGCTGATGCGGGCATTCGAAGACAAGTACAACGTGCCTATCGTGCAGGCATGGGGCATGACCGAAACCTCGCCGCTGGCTACCGTCGCACGCGCAGCGCACGGAGTAGGCGAGACCCGTGCGTGGGAGATGCGCGAAAGCCAGGGTCGGCCGATGTGCGGTGTCGAGATCCGGTTGCGTGACGACCACAAGAAGACAGTGCCGTGGGACGGTCGATCAGCGGGTGAAATACAGGCGCGAGGCCCGTGGATCACCGGCGCCTACTTCGGCGACGATGATCCGGACAAGTTCGACGGAGGGTGGCTGCGCACCGGCGACGTCGGCCGGATCGACCCGGACGGGTATCTCACGCTGACCGATCGTGCGAAGGACGTCATCAAGTCAGGTGGAGAATGGATCTCCTCAGTCGAGCTGGAAAACACGCTGATTGGTCACCCGGCGATCTACGAGGCTGCGGTGGTGGCAGTTCCCGACGACAAATGGCAGGAAAGACCGCTCGCCCTGGTCGTGGTTCACCGTGGAGCCGAGGTCGACATCGACCGACTGCGCGCGTTTCTGTTGGACAAGGTCGCCAAGTGGTGGATCCCGGAGCGGTGGAGCTTCGTGTCTGAGATTCCCCGAACAAGCGTCGGGAAATACGACAAGAAGGCCATACGCGCGCGTCACTCCGCCGGCGAGTATCAGATCGAAACGTCCTAAGAAATCAAACCCATTGATATTGAACAGCCGAGAGGGAATCCTGTGACAGCATCAATTTCTCCCTGGATGAGCGCCGAATTGCTCGAGCTTCGTGACCTTGCCGCGAAGTTCTTCTCGACCGAATTGGCCCCACATGCGCAACGTTTCGCAGACCAGCACCAAGTTGACCGAGAATTGTGGCACAAAGCCGGCGAACTAGGCCTGCTCTGCATGTCCATACCCGAAGAATACGGCGGGGGAGGCGGCACATTCGCGCACGAAGCCGTCGTACTCGAAGAGCAAGCCCGAGTCGGGGACAGCTCATGGGGCGCAGGGCTGCACAGCGGAATCGTCGCGCACTACATCCTCCAGTATGCGGCCGAAGAACTACGGAGGCAGTGGCTGCCCAAGATGGCCTCAGGCGAAATGATCGGTGCTATCGCCATGACGGAGCCAGGGACCGGTTCTGATCTGCAGAGTGTCAAGACCAAAGCAATTCTTGACGGTGACGAGTACGTGATCACCGGCGCAAAGACCTTCATCACCAACGGTCAGCAAGCCGACCTGATCATCGTCGTCGCCAAGACAGATCCAAGTCAGGGCGCCGCCGGCATCTCGCTGATCGTCGCCGAAGCCGATCGACCCGGATTCCGGCGCGGCAAGGTCCTCGACAAAATCGGCCAACGCGGACAAGACACCTCCGAGTTGTTCTTCGACGACGTAAGAGTGCCCCGCTCGCACCTCCTGGGCGAGACCGAGGGTCAGGGTTTCATTCAGCTGATGACGCAGCTACCTCAAGAGCGGCTCATCGTCGCGGTTGGGGCGGTCGCGGCGATGGAACTTGCCGTGGAGCAGACACTCAAATACACCCGTGAGCGGGAAGCGTTCGGACGGCCCGTCTTCGGCTTCCAGAACACGAAATTCATCTTGGCCGAAGCTGCAACCGAAACGCGCATCGCACGAGTATTTTTGGACTACTGCATCGACCTACACCTCGCGGGCCAACTCGACGTCCAGACCGTCGCCATGGCGAAATGGTGGACCACTGAGCGAGCGATGAAGGTGCTCGATGACTGTTTGCAGCTCCACGGCGGATATGGGTACATGACCGAGTACCCCATCTCGAGATTGTGGGTGGACCAGCGCGTGCAGAAAATCTACGCCGGCACAAATGAGGTGATGAAGGAAATCATCTCGCGTTCCCTATGACCCTGAACGATTAGCCACCTGCACATTACTCACCTGGGAGGATTGATGGCATCTACAGAGGTGCCATATCGCCACGAAATGGGTGGACATTGCGGATCGGGTGCCCTTCGGGAGTTGATACCAGATGCTCCTATCTTCAGGCAATGAGTTCTTCAGGCAATGAGTTCGTTGGTTCTTCTGCTGGGTTGGCGGAGGGCGTGGTAGATCTCGCGGGCGATGTACGCTTGATGCAGCGCATGATTCCGTTCTTGGTTTTGCCTTCGGCCAGGCGGTGAACGAAGTAGTCGCGGGTGGGCTGGTGACGGCGCATGCGCACCACCAGGATGACGTGCAGGGCACGGTTGGCGTCGCGATTGCCTCCCCAATTGAGCCGGTGGCGGATCGTTTTGCCGCTGGAGGCTTCCAGTGGGCTGACCCCGCAGAGTTTGGCGAAAGCGGCGTCGCTGCCGATCCGAGCGGGGTTGTCGCCGAGGGCGGTCAGCAGCGTGGCAGCGGTGTCGGGCCCGACGCTGTAGCTCGGGTGCGGCGGTGGCGGTGATGGTGTCGACGTGGCGTTCGAGTCGGGCGGCTGCGGTGTCGAGCTGGTGGCAACGTGCCGCCATCGACTTGATAGCAGTAAAGAAAGTTCTCACATCGCAGGCCAGCGGCGGTCAGGCGGGCGTTGGTCGCGCCTGCTGCCCGCGGCGTCTCGATGCGGCGAGGAGCGAGGACAGTCCTGGCTTGTCGTGGTGCCAGGATGCCGTGGCCGTTGAGATGTACAGCGCTCGTCGTCGTGTGCAAGCTTGTGTGGCGGCGGACGGAGGGCGAAGCGTAGCGAGCGGCGCGGACGGGAGCGCCAGCGGACGGGAGCAGAGGGAGTGTAGCGAAGCCCGCAGGTAGCCGCCGGTTCCTCGCGGGCTATGGCGGCCCGGGCTCCGCTGAGCATCAGTTGCGGGTCTGCGCCATGGCGATGGGACTCGTAGGATGGCGGTTGTGAGCGGGATGCTGGCGCAGCGTGCACGGCGAGAGGCCGAGACGCGACTGGTGGGGCAGCTGCGGCGGTTGGCGCATGTGCGGGGTGTCGCGACGACTGCCGAGCGGCTGAGTCGGCGGTTCGATGCCCAGACAGCGGACTCTTTGGTGGCAGCGGCGTGGCTGCACGATATCGGCTACGCACCGTCGTTGCGCCGGACCGGGTTTCATCCGCTCGATGGCGCAGAGTTTGCCCGGGCGGCGGGTTTTCGGGAGCTGGTCGCCTCCCTGGTGGCGTTCCATACTGGGGCGCACGCGGAAGCTGCCGAGCGCGGCTTGTCAGGTTTAGCGGCGTTCAGCGATCCGCCCAGCGATGTTCTGGATGTGTTGACCTTTTGCGATCTGACGACCGGGCCGGACGGGGCGCCGGTATCACCGCGAGATCGATTGATCGAGGTGTTGGGCCGCTATGGACCCGAGGACCCGGTGCACCGCGCGGTCGACGCGGGGCGCGACGAACTGTTGGCGGCGGTCCGACGGGTACGCGATTGGCTGTAAACCCAGCCGGTTAGCCGAGGTAGGGGCTGTCGCGGTGTTGCAGGTAGTGCTCGATGCGCAGTCGCATCGACGGGTGCATGTCCAGATTGGGGATGTCGTCGGGATCGGTCCAGGCGATGTCGGTGCTTTCGTGATCGATGGCCAGGGTACCGCCGAGAACCTTGGTGGTGAAGGACAGAGAGAACTGTTGGCGGACTTCGCCATCGGTGAACGCGACGACATGCTGCGGGTTGGTGTAGACACCGACAAGGCCGGTGACTTCAATGTCGAGCCCGGTTTCCTCTTTGACTTCCCGGACGGCGGTGTCGGCAATCGTTTCGCCGATGTCGTGTCCGCCGCCGGGTAGCGCCCACAGGGTGTTGTCGCGGCGTTTGATCAGCAGGATACGACCCTGTTCGTCGGTGACGATGGCCGAGGCTGACGGAACGACGCTGTTGGGCAGCGGGGCGTTGGGGTCGTTGTAGTAGTCGGTTCGCATAGGGTTCAGCCTTTCGCGCTGAGCGGTCTGGCGCGATCCCAGACCTGGGTGAAAGCGTCTTCGAGGGTGGCCCAGAGCCGTGGTTCGTGGTGGCGCGACAGCACAAGCACGGGGTTGTTGCGCCCGGGTGAGCCGTAGATGTGGAAGTTGACGATCATGGCGTCGTCGACCCGGAAGATCGACGTGTAGAGCGTGGTGTCGTGGGTGCGGATATCCAGCCCCGGGGTATCGGCATGCGGGGCGAGCAACTCCACGGACGTGCGGCAGCGGGCGATGACGGCCTCGCCGATGCCTTCCTCCTTGCCGCGCAGGATCGTGGTGGCAGTGTCAGGATCCCCGACGAGAAACCGCACCGCCACACCGCGGGCGGCGGCGTCGAGCAGAATGTCGAGGAAGCCGTCGAGGGTGTCAAACAGGAACGTGGCCGCCAGGACGAGGATGTCGATGCCGGTGGTGGCGTCGCCGAAATGCTGCTGCCACGTCGTGATCGGCAGCTGGGTGCGGCTGGCATACAGCGTCGCGGTGAACGGACCACCCAGCGACGTCGTCGCCAGCGCGCTCGCGGTAGGGGCAGGATACTGGTTGGGCCACAGGTTGTGCGGTGTGCAGCCAAGCAGCTTAGCGGCGCGGCGGGCGTTGTCCTCGCGGACGTTGTAGTCGATGTTGGCCAGCCAGCGGCGCACCGTCTTGATATCCACGCCCACCGCAGTGGCGAACCTCTGTGGGGAGAGTCCCTTGGCGTGCAGCCGTTGGGTGAGGCGATCGTTGGGGATCGTGGCGGCCTCGGCGTCGCCGTCCTGATCGCCCGTCGTCTCAGCGCACATCTTTCCGTGTCATCCCTGTCCATCCTCAGCGCGTGGTTCCTAGTTTGCCATGCGACTGCCGCCGCCCCGCGGCGGTGATGCCCGTCCGATGCCCACGGGCATGTCCCTGTCGTGTCCGAAATGTCTGCGGCAGTGTCGGCAATGCCTGCCAACGTCCCTCGCTACGTCCGCGATGTCCACGTGAACTGAGCCCAGCGCCGCAACGGGCGCAAACAGATCACGAAAGGAACAGCGGGACAATGCGTTTAAGAATCGACACATCAGGCACACGGTTCATCGTCACCCGAGCGGCCGAGCCGCGGCTGAACTTCGAGACCGGCAGCCCAAAAGTGGACACCGCCACCGGCGTGCCACTGTATGCCGCGCAGCTGTTGGCGTTGGATGACACCGGTGGTGAAGTGCTCAACGTCACCGTCGCCGGGGATCCGAAAGTGACAGTCACCCAACCTGTTTCAGTCGCGGGTCTGGTTGCTATCCCTTGGGCTCAAGGTGATCGCAGCGGCGTGGCGTTCCGTGCCGACGCCATCACCCCCACCAACCCCGCGGCTGCGCCGAGCGATCAAGCGTCCCGCGCGCAGAAATAACCCCATTTGCTGGGGCGCGGCGCTCGTGGGTGTCGCGCCCCAGCACGTGAGCTGCTATCGACCATTCACTCACCAGAGGGACGCCTGTCATGGCATCAAACTACAAAAACAGCAAGAACTCTCAATCCAACGACGACGACTGGATCACCGACCTCATCCTCTCACTGTTCAAAGCGGCCGGGTATCTGCTGTGGTGGGCGGTCCTGTTCCCGGCCATCAGCATCCCGATCATCGCCAGCGTGGCGATGGCCATTACCCATGGCTCACGCGCGGGTCTGATCATCGGTATTGCTTTCGCTGCCGCGTATGCGGGCTGGGCGTGGCTGGACCCGCGATCGTTTCACGGATGGGTCACCGAGCCGGTGCGGCGGCGCTGGTTGACCTGGTCGCGCTACACCCGCACCTGGCAATCGGTGTGCACCCTGCACGGCCTGACCGCCACACTTGGCGAACGCACCTTGGTGCCGACCTTGCAGTCGGTGCGCATCGGCAAGACGACCGACGTCCTGGCGCTGCGAGTGGTCACCGGCCACTCCCTGGCTGATTGGCACAAGCAATCCGAGGCGCTAGCCGCCGCCTGGCGTGCCGACCGGATCGCCATCCGCGCGACCGCGCCCGGAGAGCTACGCATCACCCTGATGCGCGGCGACGTGCTGGCCGACCCGATTGCCCTGCCCATGCCCACGACGGCGACTGCGGTGGATGTGGGGTCGGTGCGGGTCGGGATCACCGAAACCCGCCACTGGTGGCACCTACCTCTGCTTGGCCACCACCTGCTCGTGGCTGGCGCGACCGGCGCGGGGAAAGGTTCAGTGTTGTGGTCACTGATCGCTGGCCTCGCCCCCGCCGTGAAAACCGGACAAGTGCGGCTCTGCGTCATCGACCCGAAAGGCGGCATGGAACTGGGCGCCGGAGCACCCATGTTCACGGTGTTCACCCACGACGCCACTGGCACCACCCTGTACCTGCTGCGGCAACTAGTGGAGGTGATGCACGCCCGCGCCAATCGGTTACGGGGCAAGACGCGCATGCACACCCCGACTCCGACTGAGCCGTTATTCGTGGTGGTGATCGATGAGATCGCCGCGCTGACTGCGTATGTGACCGACCGCAAGGTGCGCAGCGAAATTGAACAGCTGTTGGGCCTGCTGCTCTCCCAAGGCCGGGCCGTCGGCATTTCGGTGGTGGCAGCGGTGCAAGATCCGGCCAAAGACACCCTGCCGGTGCGGCAGCTGTTTACCGTGCGAATCGGGTTGCGGTTGACCGAAGCCACCCAAACCACCATGGTTTTGGGCCAGGGCGCCCGCGACGCGGGGGCCGACTGCGATCACATCCCCGACACCACTCCCGGTGTGGGCTACATGATGATCGATGGCACGGCCCAACCGGTGCGGGTACGGGCATTTCACGTCGCCGACCACGACATCGCCACTCTGGCAGCACGATTCCGGCCACCTCGTGCCGCGACCCGAACCAACCAGTCCAACAGCGGGCGCACCGACACCGCCCGGGGTCAACGGTGACTACTGCAACGACAGCCCCCACGCTGGTGTTGCCCGGGGTTCCCGGCTCGATCGACACCAATGCGGTGGTGGATCAGATGGTGCGCCGCGCGTCCTCGACGGGGTTCGAATCGTGGTGGCGGCGCGCGGAATCTGTTGGCTTCTGCGCCCACCCCATCCAACTCAGAGGTACCGACGAGATAGGCCGCGATCGGGTGGTGTGGACACGGTGCAACAACCGCCGCGCACAGGTATGCCCATCGTGCTCAGACCTGTACGCCCGCGACACGTGGCAGCTCGTGCACGCTGGCACCGCCGGCGGCCACCACAACATCCCCGCAGCAGTGGCCGATCGTCCGCAGGTGTTCGTCACCCTCACCGCACCTAGCTACGGGCCTGTTCACGCCGCCGCGCGTGCAGGCGACAAGAAGCAGCGTGTGTGTCGCGACCACCACCACACTGGCGGCTACCGCCGATGCCCGCATGGAAAACCACTGTGGTGCAGCACAACCCACGGCGAAGGTGATATCTATGCGGGACAGCCGATCTGCGCGGACTGCTACGACTACACCGGGCATGTCCTGTTCACATGGCACCTGCCCGAACTGTGGCGACGCTTCACCATCACCCTGCGACGCACACTGCGCCGAGAGCTACGTGCTTCGGGCGCCGACCCGGATGCGGTGCAGGTCAGCTTCATCAAAGTCGTCGAACTGCAAGCCCGGCTCATCCCGCACATTCATGCCCTGATCCGCCTCGACCCGCCCGACAGCGATGACTCTGGCGGTCATGACTGGCATGCGCCCCTTGCGGCAACCGAACTGGCCACCATCATCCAACAGGCCGTTCGAACCGTGGCCGTGACGGTCACCGACTCATCCTCAAATACAGCGACACGGGTGATCAGGTTCGGCACACAAGTCGACACCCAACCCATCGACAACCGGCACGCCGGCACGGACGGCTCTGCTGTGCAGGAGGATTCACCACACGGCGGGGTTCTTCCAGGCCGCCGCGTAGCTCGCTACCTCGCGAAATACGTCACCAAATCCTTAGCTGACGTCGGGATCAGCGCGCGACGCATCTCCACCGAGGCCATCGCTGACCTCGATGTCTGCGACCACGTTCGGGCGATCCTGACCGCCATCAGCCAACTCGCCGATAAGGGACTGGCCGGTGTCGGTCGGTGGCTGCACACCCTGGGCTACCGGGGCCACATCACCAGCAAATCCCGCCGCTATTCCACCACGATGACCGCGCTGCGCGAACGTCGCGCGGCCTGGACCCGTGAACAACGTTTAAAAAGCACTGCGCACCAACATGATCTCGGCCTCGACTCCACCGATGGCGATGATCTGGTGGCATGGGAATTCGATCGTGCCGGCCCCACCAGCCTCGGCGACCGGACCCTCATCTACTCCGCGGCCGTCCAACACATCCACACCCGCCGCATCGGACTGATCGAAGTCCGTGGCCAAGCCCGCAATCAACAATGGGATCCGCCAGGGGGAAGCGATGGCTGACAGGTCCCGAGCAGCACGTGCTCGCTCCGGGTGTGACGCTCGTCCCGATGCGCCGACGGTGTCAGAGGGGGGTGTTGAAATTGTTGTGCCCAACCAATATCGACTTCCGTCCGAGGCCAACCGCGCGCTGGTACACGTGATAATGGCTGTGCGGGACCGGATGCTTGGATCAGGGAGGGGAGTGGCGTGAGCCTGAGGTTCGCCTTCTATGGCCGAGTGAGCACGGAGGACGCTCAAGACCCGGAGGCGAGCCGCAGCTGGCAGAAGCGGCGTGCCATGGACCTGATCACTCCGCACGGCGGATTCATCGCCGCCGACTACTTCGATGTGGGACAGAGCCGTTCACTGCCGTGGAAGCGCAGGCCAGAGGCGTCACGTCTGCTTGCTGATGTCGCTTGTCGGGACCGTAGCTTTGATGCCGTAGTGATTGGGGAACCCGCCCGTGCGTTCTACGGGCCGCAGTTCGCGCTCACCTTCCCTGTCCTCACGCACTACGGAGTTGGCCTGTGGGTACCCGAGGTCGGCGGAGCGGTCGATCCCGGCTCCGAGGCACACGACCTGGTGATGACTCTGTTCGGCGGCATGAGCAAGGGAGAGCGCGCTCGAATCCAGATGCGCGTCCGTACGGCGATGTCAGCACTCGCGCACGACACCGCCAGATATCTCGGTGGTCGACCACCCTACGGTTACCGGCTCGTCGATGCCGGCCCGCATCCAAACCCTGCCAAGGCCAATCTTGGGCAGCGGCTTCACCGCCTCGAACCCGACCCCGCGACATCTTCGGTCGTCGAGCGGATCTACCGCATGTACGCCGACGGAGCGGGCCTGCGCTATATCGCGCAACGGCTCACCGACGATGGTGTACCGTCACCGAGCCAGTACGACCCGGCACGGAATCGGCATCGTGACCCACGAGGATGGTCCCATTCGGCGATCCGCGCGATACTCGACAACCCGGCGTACCGCGGTATCCGTGTTTGGGGCAAGCAGGAGAAATACGAGGTTCTGGTCAACCCCGATGATGTCGCTGCGGGGTATGAGACTCGTATGCGGTGGCGTGATGAGGCCGACTGGATCGCACCAGAACGCCGCACGCATGAAGCGCTGATCCGTGACGAACTAGCGCAGGCTGTTCGTCTTCGGATGCAGGCGCGGCGGGGTCCCGGTCTTGTTTGCAGCAGAGAGTCAACAGTGCCATATGCACTGCGTGGGCTGCTGTTCTGTGCCGCATGTGGACGGCGGATGCAGGGCGCTGCCCGCGCCGGGAAGCGAACAACACGCATCCTCTACCGTTGTGAGCTCGGTAAGTCGCGTTCGGTACCCGCGGACCTGAGTGATCACCCGCGCACCGTCTACCTCCGTGAAGATGAGGTGACTGCGCGACTTGACGAATGGATCGCCACCCTGGCCGATCCGGCCGACTTGGCACGCGGGCAAGACGCGGACCCGGTAGCAGGGGCTGGCTACGCGGCCTTGCGGCGCCAGCTCAGCGAGGCGAATGCGAAGGTTGCTGCTCTGGTTACCGCCGTGGAGTCTGGTGTGGCCGTTGAGGATTTGACTGTTGCATTGCGCCGCCGCACCGCCGAGCGCGACGAGCTGAAGGTCCGTCTTGAGCAAGCGGAGCGACCTCGCGTCATGACTGCCGCACAAATCAGCGAGTTGGTTGAGGAATTGGGCGGGCTGTCAGCAGTGCTTGGTGAGGCAACCGGGGCGGAACGCGCTCAGGTATACGCAAGCCTGGGCCTGCGCCTCGACTACGACCCGCATCTTCAGCGAGTCACGGCGACTGCCGACTTAAGTCGTGTCGCCGGACGTGTCCGAGGGGGGACTTGAACCCCCACGCCCGTTAATAGGGCACTAGCACCTCAAGCTAGCGCGTCTGCCATTCCGCCACTCGGACATCGCCCGCCTAGGCGGGCAGCTAAGGCTATCGGATGCCCGGGCCGATACCCAAACCCGCTACCGCCGCGCGTCGCGAATCACCGTGGTAGGAAAGACCTGTGACCCCATCCCTGCGGCCCGCCGACGAGGTCGTCGATCTCGTCAGCGCGCTGATCAGGTTCGACACCACCAACACCGGCGACCCCGCGACCACCGCGGGTGAGGCCGAATGCGCGCTCTGGGTCGCCGAGCAGCTGCGCGAGGCGGGGTACGAGACCACCTACGTCGAATCCGGCGCCCCAGGCCGCGGCAACGTGTTCGCCCGGCTGCCCGGCGCGGACCCGAATCGGGGTGCGCTGCTGGTGCACGGCCACCTCGACGTGGTGCCCGCCGAAGCCGCCGACTGGAGCGTGCACCCGTTCTCCGGGGCCGTCGTCGACGACTACGTCTGGGGCCGCGGCGCCATCGATATGAAGAACATGGTCGGGATGATGATCGCGGTCGCCCGGCACTTCAAACGCGAGCGCATCGTGCCGCCGCGGGACCTGGTGTTCGCGTTCGTCGCCGACGAGGAGGCCGGCGGCGCGTACGGCTGCGGGTGGCTGGTGGAGAACCGCCCGGACCTGTTCGACGGCGTCACCGAAGCCGTCGGCGAGGTCGGCGGCTTCTCGCTGACCCTGCCGCGCGCCGACGGCTCCGAGGCCCGCCTCTACCTCATCGAGACCGCCGAGAAGGGTATGCGCTGGATGCGGTTGACCGCCCGGGCGCGGGCCGGGCACGGCTCCTTCGTGCACGAGGACAACGCGGTGACCATCCTCGCCGCCGCCGTCGGACGCCTGGGCCGGCACCGCTTCCCGCTGGTGCTCACCGACACCGTGGGCGCGTTCCTGTCCGCGGTCGCCGAGGAGACCGGGCACGCGATCGACCTGGAGTCACCGGACCTGGACACCGCGGTGGCCAAGCTCGGCCCGATCGGCCGGATCGTCGGCGCCACGCTGCGCGACACCGCCAACCCGACCATGCTGGCGGCCGGCTACAAGGCCAACGTCATCCCCGCCACCGCCGAGGCCGTCGTCGACTGCCGCGTGCTGCCCGGTCGCACGGCGGCCTTCGAACGCGAGGTCGACGAGATCCTGGGCCCGGACGTGGAGCGCGAGTGGATCACCGAATTGCCCTCCTACGAAACGACTTTCGACGGGGACCTGGTGGATGCGATGAACTCCGCGCTGCTCACGGTCGACCCGGGCTCGCGCATCGTGCCCTTCATGCTGTCCGGCGGAACCGACGCCAAGCATTTCGCCCGGCTGGGGATCCGCTGCTTCGGGTTCACCCCGTTGCGGCTGCCGCCGGAACTGGACTTCGCGGCGCTGTTCCACGGCGTCGACGAGCGGGTCCCGGTGGACTCGCTGATCTTCGGCGCCGAGGTGCTGACCGAATTCCTGCAGAACTGCTGACACCAGAAAGGGATATGCCCGTGGCTTTTCCGTACAACCCCTACGACTTCCTGCCCGAGCTGCCGAGCTTCACCCTGACCAGCGCGTCCTTCACCGACGGGCAACCGTGGAGCAACCCGCAGGTCAGCGGGATCTTCGGGGCCGGCGGCGAAGACGAGTCCCCGCAATTGAGCTGGTCGGGCTTCCCGGAGGAGACCCGCAGCTTCGCCGTCACCGTCTACGACCCGGACGCCCCGACGGTCTCCGGCTTCTGGCACTGGGCGGTGTGCAACCTGCCCGGCACCGTCACCGATCTGCCCGCCGGGGTGGGCGACGGCAGCGAGCTGCCCGGGGACGCGCTGACGCTGCGCAACGACGCCGGACTGCGGCGCTTCCTGGGCGCGGGACCGCCGCCCGGGCACGGCCCGCACCGCTACATCGTGGCCGTGCACGCCGTCGGCGTGGAGCGGTTGGACATCCCCGAGGACGCGTCGCCGGCGTTCCTGGGCTTCAACCTGTTCAGCAACGCAATCGCCCGGGCCACCATTTACGGCACCTACGAGCGATAGGCGCTTTACCCTTGGATAGGTGATCGATCTGCGCTGGCACACCGCACCGCGATCGTCGCTGTGGGAACGGATCGACGCGGTGGTCTGCGCCCCCGGAAATCGGGGCATGGCGCTGGCCGGCGCGTCCGGTGTCGGCAAGACCTTCGTGGCCCGGGCGCTGGCGGCCCGGTGCGCCGAAGCCGACCCGCGGGCCGTCATCCGGTGGGTGGGCGCCACCGCCTCGGCCAGCCACATCCCGTTCGGCGCCTTCAGCCACCTGCTGGATCTGGCGCCGGCCGCCGAGTCGGCCACCCTGCTGCACGCCGCGCGGCTGGCGCTGTGCGAAGGCGTGGACGAGGCGCGCACCATGATCGTCGTTGACGACGCCCAGCACCTCGACGAGCTGTCGGCCACCCTGCTGCACCAGCTGATGCTGCACACCCGGGTCCGGGTGGTGCTGACCCTGCGCGACGGCGTCGACGCCCCGGACGCGGTCACCGCGCTGTGGAAGGACCAACTGCTGGTCCGGGTCGAGGTGGAGCCGCTGACCGCGGCCGAATCGGCGGAACTGGTCAGCTCGGTGCTCGAGGGCCCGCTGGAGACCGCCACCGCCGACCAGCTGTACGCGATCAGCGGCGGCAACCCGCTGTTCCTGCGCCACCTGGTCGACGAGGCGCTGCGCACCGAGGCGCTGCGCTGCGCGCACGGCGTGTGGCAGCTGCGCGGCGAGACGCCGCTGTCCCGGGAATTGGCCACCCTGATCCGCCGCCAACTGGCCCTGCTGGACCCGGACGCGATGCAGGTGATGCGCTACCTGGCCATCGACGAGCCGCTGTCGGTGCGCGACCTGTCCGAGCTGGTCGGCGCGGACGCGGTGGAACGCGCGGAATCCGCGGGCGCGGTCACCGTCACGGTGCGTGGCGCCGACACGGTGGCCCAGGCGCGACACCCCATCTACACCGAGTGCGTCCGGGCCGATCTGGGCGTCCTCGGCGGCCGACGGCTGGCCTCCGAACTGGTCGCCCAGATCGCCGGTCGCGGCCCCGACCACGTCAGCGACCGGCTGCGGGTGGCGGCGCTGTCGCTGGACACCGACACCCCGCTGGGCGCCGACGAGCTGATCTCGGCGTCCTGGGAGGCCATGCGGCTGGGCGACCTGCTGCTGGGGGAGCAATTGGCCGACGGCGCGCTGGCCGCCAAGGACCACCTGTACGCCCGGCTGCCGCTGTCGCACTCGCTGGCCTGGCAGGGCCGCGGCGCGGAGGCCGACGCGGTGCTCTCGGTCGTCGACGTGGACACCCTGAGCGAAAGCGACCTGGTGGTGTGGGCGCTGCCCAAGACCGCCAACCAGTTCTGGATGCGCGGTGAGTCGGAGAAGGCCCGCGAACTGCTCGCCGATGTCCGCGGCAAGGTCACCGACCCGGCCGGCCGGGACGTGCTCGACGCGCTGTCGGCGACGTTCGCGCTGAACGCCGGGGAGATCGAGAAGAGCCTCCGCATCGCGGAGGGCGTGCTGGACTCGCACATCGCGGGCCCGCTGGCCATCGCGTGGGCCTCGGCCACCGCCGCGCTGTGCGACGCCCGGCTGGGCCGCATCGAATCGGTGCCGGCGCTGGCCGAACGGGGTCTGCAGACCTTGCCGCCGGGATTGCTGCGGTTCACCATCGGGATGGGGCAGACCACGGCGGCGCTGCTGGACGCCGACAGCGCCGGCGCGGAGGCGCTGGCCCGGCGCGCCCTGGAGTTCGCCGGCATCCAGCAGCCGGGCCGGGCCATCGGGGATGTGCTGCTGGCCCATGTGCTGGTGGCGCGCGGCGCGTTCGACGAGGCGTCGGCGCTGCTGCTCCAGAGCGCGGTGGCGCTCAACGACACCGGCTACTCCTGGGGGCCGCTGGCGCTGATGCTGCAGGCCCGGGTGCTGGGGCAGCGCGGCGACCAACGCGGCGCCGCCGCGGCGCTGGCCCGCGCCGAAGCCGCCTTCGGCACCCGGTCGGCGATGTACGCCCCCGAGTTGTGTCTGGCCCGGGCCTGGACGCTGGCCGCGGGCCGGGACCTGCCCGCCGCGATCGCCGAGGCCCGCCGGGCCGTCGTCACCGCCGAGGACAGCGGCCAGCTCGGGGTGGCGGTGTTCGCCATCGGCGACGCCGTCCGGATGGGCGACGGCCGGATCGCCGACCGCGCCCAGCGGGTCTGCGGCCGCACCCAGGGCGTGCTGGCCCCGCTGGTGGCCCGGCACGCCCGGGCGCTGGCCACCGCCGACGCCGCTGGGCTGGCCGAGGTGGCCGACGCCTTCGCCGCCCACGGCATGCTGCCGACGGCGGCCGACGCCGCCGCCCAGGCCGCGGTCCGGTTCGCCGCCGCCGGATCCGGCGCCGCAGAGCTGATCGCCCGGTCTTCGGCGCGGACCTGGGCCCGGGCCTGCGGCTCGCCGTCCACCCCGGCGCTGGAACGCGCGCTGACACCGCTGCCGCTGACCGGCCGGGAGCGCGGCATCGCGGTGCTGGTGGCCGAGGGGCTGAGCAACAAGGCGATCGCCGAGCGGTTGTGTGTCTCGGTGCGCACCGTCGAGGGCCACATCTACCGGTCCTGCACCAAACTCGGGGTCGCCGACCGGCTGGAGCTGGCCGCCGCCGTCGGCGCCGGGGTGCTGGCCGATTCGCCGCCGGCCCGCGGCCAGACGGTCAGGCGTTGAGCAGCTCCAGCACGGATCCGAAGGTGTCCCGCTCGCCGTATCTGGCGAAGAAGATGTCGAGGTGCCCGTAGCCGTCGATCACCGTCAGCGACTGCTGCCCGCCCGGGCGGGTCCGGTTCAGGTAATCGTAGGTCTGCTGCTGGCTCGCGGGCAGGAAGCAGCGGTTGTCCCGCCCGGTGAGCAGCGCGATCCGGGCGTCGGTGTGCGGTGGTCCGTCCAGCAGGTCGACGGGGAGTTCGGCGAACCGGCCGGTGGGCGTCAGTTGGCCACGGCGCACCGAACGGGCCATCTGTTTGAAGAAGCTCATCGGCACCGCGCCGAACTCGCTGCGCAGCCAGTTGTGCGTCGCCTCGGAGATGTTGTCGTGCGACCACAGCGCCGGGCGCCCGGCGCCGTAGGTGAAGCTGACCATCCGGCAGGAGCTGTTCTCGCACTCCCGATGGGTGGCGCGCACCACGGCCACCAGCGCCTTGGCGATCCAGTTGGGCGCCGGGTGGCCCGGCTCCTGCCAGCGGGTGTCCAGGTGCGGCAGCAGCGGCGCGGCGATCGGCACCACGTAGCGCAGTTTGACCCGCGCCCAGGGCGGCACGATGGGGTGCAGGGCCATCGAGTTGGCGACGATGACGTCCACATCGGGCAACAGCCCGGCGGCTGCCGACAACATGAAGCTACTGGACCCCTGGCAGTGCACGATCGCCTTCACGGTGTCGGCGCCGGTGTGAGCGCGGACGGCGGCGACCGCGCGCGGGTGGTCGTAGACCGCGGCCTGGTCCAGGTCCCAGTCGGTCAGCGGCACGTCGATGCTGGAGCGCCAGTTCTGCAGCCAGACGTCCCAGCCGTCGTCGACCAGCGCGTCGACGACGGTGCGCTGCTCGGGTGGGCAGAACAGTTCGGCTCGCACCCCGGCGCCGGGGACCAGCAGCACCGGGCCCTTGGCGCCGCCGGCGCCGCGAACGTGCTTGAGTGTCAACACCATTCCGTCGCCGGCGGTGTATTCGACGGTGGTGGTTTCGGTCATCGGTTGCGCTCCGGGTACGGGCCGCGGTAGGCGATCAGCAGATGGCGGCAGAAGAACCACCCGAATCGGGCCAGCGCCGCCGGCCCGCCCCGGAAGGTGAGCAGTTGGCCGGCGAACATCGGCGCGGTGAGGGTGAGGATGCCGCGGGCGTGCTCGGGGCCGGCCTCATCGGACCAGTCGACCGTGCCGTCGATCAACCGGATGAACAGGGTGGTGGTGTCCGGCCACATGTCCGGGCCGCGGTCGTCGCCGACGTCTTTGTGGCCGAGCAACGTCATGGGCCTGCCGTCCACGGTGGTGAACGGCAGCCGGTAGCGCATCGCGAAGCGTCCGTTGTGCCCGGCGGTGAACAGGTCGAAGGTCCCGTCGCTGATCGGCATCGGGACGGGCCCGAGCTCCTTGGCGGTGATCGTGCCCTCGACCCACATCCGGCGGTTCGGGTCGGCGATCGTCGCCGGGACGCTTTCGGTGCGGATGGTCACCGCGAACCCGAGCCGGGTGCCGTCGGCCCGGCCGTGCGCGGCGCCGGCGCCGTAGTCGGAGGCGCCGGGGGCGTAGAACCCGCGCATCGATTCCCGGAACCGCAGTCGGCTGCTCACAGCACCACCGGCCAACTGTCGGTGGGCGTCGGCTCGGCGATCATGGTGGCGGCGGCCCGGTGCGCGAACGCGGCGATGGTCAGCGACGGGTTGGCGCCGATCGGACCGGGGAACGCCGCGCCGTCGCACACCCACAGCCCGGGCACTCCGCGCACCCGCCCGAATCCGTCGACCACTCCGGGGGTGGACAGCTCACCCGATTTGGTGAGGGTGTCCGCCGGGCAGCCGCCCAGTGGGTGCACGGTGATGACCCGGCGGTAGTGGTAGGTCGGGTTGAGGGTGAGGCGCCCGCCGAGCGCTTCGGCCAGCTCCTCCATCCGGGACTTCAGCAGGCTGAAGTACGCCGCCGACGATGCGGTGTTCCAGGTGTTCTCCAGCCGTCCCTTGCGCAGGTACAGCTTGCCGTCGGCGACGTCGGGGCCCATGCCGAGCACCGGCAGGCCGTGGGTGGCGGTGCGCGCCGGGCCCAGCAGTTCGCTGAGCTCCTTCGACAGTGAGCTGTCCGAGCGGTTCAGCAGCCGCCCGATGCCCTCGCCGACGATCACCCGGGCCATGGTCGGCAGCCGTCGTAGCGAGGCGACGGTGTCGGTCAGCCAGGCCGCGAATTCCGGGTAGCCGGCGTCCTGGATGTGCATGCCGTCCCCGTAGTCCCGGTAGGAGGTGATCACCGGTCCACGCCACCCGGTGAGTTCGGCGGTCGCGCCCAGGATGAATCCGAGCAGGTCGCCGTTGCCGCAGAACCGAGATCCCAGCCGGGGGTTGGTCAGCTTCAGTTTGTCGCGGTTGCGCAGTAGCAGAAAGGTGCTGCCCAGGGCGCCGGCGGCCAGCACCACCCGGCGGGCGAAGATGACGCGTTCGGGCGCCGGTGGCGGAGTGTGTTTGGATTTCCGGCGCGGCCACCAGCCGCGGGGTTCCGGCCAGTCATCGGTCCGCTCCTGCTCCGGGGTGTAGGTCCGGATCCGCACGTCGAAGCCGCCGCCGTCGCGCGCTTCGATGGCGGTGACCTCGGCGCGGGTGTGCACCGACGCGTTGTCGGCCACCGCCCGGGACAGGTAGGTGTGGTCCATGCTGTTCTTGGCGCCCTCGTTGCAGCCGAGGTCGCATTCGCCGCACAGCCGGCAGGTGCGCCGCGGGATGGCCCCGAACACGTTGGGGTAGCCCGGATCCGGGACCTGCGCGCCGATGACGGCGTTTCCGTCGGCGCCCCGGAATTGGACGCCCAGCGGCGCGCGTCGGGCGCCGGCGCCGAGGAACGCGGTGGTCTTGGTCAACCCGTAGGCGGCGTCCACCGGGGGCGCGCCGGGCGGCGGGTTCTCCGGGTCCGGCAACAGCTGCGGGTCGAGCACGGCCCGCACCGCGGCGTAGTGCGGGGCCAGGTCGGCGGCGCTGAACGGCCAGTGCTCGGTGGCGCCCGACCCGTCGGGGTGCGGCTGGTGGAACGACGACTCCGGCGCCGGCAGCAGCACATTGGCGTAGATCAGCGATCCGCCGCCCAGCCCGCTGGCCGTCACCGCCTCCAGCCCGTCGAAGGTCCACACGTCGAACAGCCCGTGCAGCCCCTCGCTGGGATCCCAGAAGTTGCGGGCGGTGGCCTTGCCGCCGCGCGGGAAACTGCCCGGGGGGTAGCGTTTTCCGCGTTCCACGACGCACACCGAGACCCCCGCCGCGGCGAGTTCGGCCGCGACCACCGAGCCGCCGAATCCGGAGCCGATGACCAGCACATCGGTCTGGGTGGCCCACTCGCCGTCGATCCCGCCCATCGCGTCTCCCCGTCCCCGCGCCCACACACGCCCCCGCACGCACAGTTAAGCGCGCGCAGGCCGGTGACCGGGGGTTTTTGGCGGAAACGGGGTCAGCGCCTGAGCGGGGGCCGCTTCCGGGTGGTGACGCCGATCCGGTTCCACGCGTTGATCACGGTGGCCATCGAAATCACCTGCGCGAGTTCGGTTTCGGAGAAGACCGCGGCGGCGCGCGCGTACACCTCGTCGGGCACGTGGCCGCGGCCGATCAGTTCGGTGATGGACTCGGTCAGCGCGAGCGCGGCCTGCTCCCGCTCGGTGAACGCCGTGCCGGCCTCCTCCCACGCCGACAGCAGGTAGATCCGCTGCTCGGTCTCGCCGGCCTGCCGGGCGTCGTGGGTGTGCATATCGACGCAGAACGCACAGTGGTTGAGCTGGGAGGCCCGGATCATGATGAGGCCGGCGAGCGTCGGGTCGAGGTTCTCGGCGGCCGCGGCGTGCAGGGCGATCATCGCCTGGTACACCTTGGGCGAGACACGTTGCAGGTTCAATCGCGAAGCGGTCATGACTGCGACGCTACCGGCCGAATGCACCGCGATCGTGGTTCAATTCATCGGTGAGTTCATGGGCCAATTCCGCCGGGTTGGACCTGCACCTGGAGCTGCGCGCCGCCGTCACCCCGGGTTCCCGCGGTGTGCGCGACGAACTGCTCACCGCCCTGCGCGACGCCGTCAGATCCGGCCGGCTGGCCGCGGGGGCGGCACTGCCGGCCGCCCGGTCGCTGGCCGCCGACCTGGGCCTGGCCCGCAACACCGTCGCCGACGCCTACGCCGAATTGGTCGCCGAGGGCTGGCTGGAATCCCGGCAGGGCGCCGGCACCTGGGTGGCCCGCGACGCCGCGCCGCCCGCCCCGGCCGGGCCGGCGCGCGACGCCGCCGAGGCGCCCCGGCACAATCTGCGGCCCGGATCCCCCGACGTGGGTGGCTTCCCGCGCGCGGCGTGGCTGACCTCGGCCCGGCGCGCCCTGCAGGCCGCGCCCGCCGACGCGCTGCGGATGGGCGACCCGCGCGGCCGAATCGAACTGCGCGCCGCGATCGCGGACTACCTGGCGCGCACCCGCGGCGTCCGGGTGCGCCCGGACAACGTCGTGATCACCGCCGGGACCCGGCACGCTGTGGAGATCCTGGCCCGGATGTTCGGCGCCGCCCGGCCGATCGCGGTGGAGGCCTACGGGCTGTTCCTGTTCCGCGACGCCATCGCCGCGCTCGGCGGCAGCACCGTCCCGATCGGCCTCGACGACGGTGGCGCGGTGGTCTCCGACCTGGACACCCTCGACGTCCCGGCGGCGCTGCTCACCCCGGCGCACCACTTTCCGCACGGCGTGCCGCTGCACCGCACTCGCCGCGCCGCCGCGGTGGCCTGGGCCCGGCGCGTAGACGGCTATGTCATCGAGGACGACTACGACGGCGAGTTCCGCTACGACCGGCAACCCGTCGGCGCGCTGCAGAGCCTCGACCCGGATCGGGTGATCTATCTCGGGTCGGCCTCGAAGAGTTTGAGCCCGGTGCTGCGGCTGGGCTGGATGGCGCTGCCGGAGTGTCTGGTCGACCCGGCGGTGCAGGCGGCCGGTGGCCAGCAGTGGCACACCGACGGACTCGCCGCGCTGACGCTGGCTGATTTCATCGCCTGCGGCGGATACGACAAGCACATCCGCCGGATGCGCGCGGTCTACCGGCGCCGCCGGGACCTGCTGGTGGCCCGGCTGGCGCCGCTGGCGCCCGAGGTGCGGATCAGCGGCCTGCCCGCCGGCCTGCACGCGCTGCTGCTGTTGCCCGACGGCGCCGAAGCCGACGTGCTGCGCCGCGCCGAGGCGGCCGGGATCGGGCTGGATGGGCTTGCGCCGCTGCGACACCCGGACGCCGGGTCGATGCCGCGCGGCGACGGGGTGCTGGTGAATTTCGCGGGGCCAGGCGAGCACGCCTATCCCGAGGCGGTGAACGCGTTGTGCGCGGTGCTGGCGCAAAAATAATCGCGGACCGGGCGTCCCCTCGCGGTTCGCCCGGTCCGCGGTCAAGGCGCGGCCAGATGGCGACGGCCCGAACAGCAAACCCCCCTAATTGCTGCTGATCGGGCCGTCCCAGACCCCTCCGTCATCCGCCGTGCCTTGACGGAAACGTTACGACGGCGGCCAGGGTGAACACATGCGTAGTCACTACCTGTTTTCGGTGGCAACTATTTCGTCAGCAACTCTGTCAGGGTCTCGGCGGCGATATTGCGCCCGGTCACCACGAACACCGTGGGCAGATCGGCGGGAATGTCACCGGCGCGGGCCGCCGCGACACCTGCCGCGCCGGAGCCCTCGGCGACCACGCCGTGCCGCAACGCCAATTCGCAGACGGCCGCCCTGATGTCGTCCTCGGCAGCGGCCAGCACAGGCACGCCGGCCGACCGCAGGATCGCCGGGGTCATCGCGTCGGCGGAGATGTTGCCCGCCAGACCGTCGGCGATGGTGGGCCCGACGTGGACCTCCACTACCTGTCCAGCGGCCATCGACGCCGACACCGCCCGGGACTGGGCCGATTCCACGCCGACGACGGGCACCCGGTCCGGCGCCGCCAGCGCGACGCCGGAGGCGAGCCCGCCGCCGCCGACCGGAACGACGATCCGCAGCGGTTCGGACAGCAGATCGGTGATCTCGCCGACAATGGTGGCCTGCCCGGCGATGACGTCCGGGTCGGAGTACGCCGAGACGAAGCGGGCGCCGGTGTCCGCGGCGATCGCCACCGCGGCGGCTTCGGCCGCGTCGTAGCTGTCGCCGATCAGCCGTAGGTCGATGTCGTAGCCGCGCAGCGCCTCCACTTTGGCCGATGAGGCGTTCTCCGGGACCACCACGCAGGCCCGGGCGCCCAGCCGGGTGGCCGCGAACGCGGTGCCCAGACCGTGGTTTCCGGCCGATGCGGTCACCACCGGCCGCCCGTCGGTGGCCGCCGCCGACACCGCGGCCAGCGCGCCGCGCCCAGGCGCCGCGCCCAGTCGGGTGGGGTGGTCATCGCGCCGCCGAGCCCACGGCCTCGCTGAGGCTGGCGAACCCGCCCGCGCGCAACCGGGCGGCGACGCCGTCGTGAATGCGCTTGGCCCACAACCCGCCGCCGTAGATGAACCCGGTGTAGCCCTGCAGCAGCGCCGCCCCGGCGGTGATCCGCTCCCAGGCCTGATCGGCGGTCTCGACACCGCCCACACTGATCAGCGTCAACCGCCCACCCACCCGGGCGTGCAGCAGCCGCAGCACCTCCAGCGAACGCTTCGCCACCGGCGGCCCGGAAATCCCGCCGGCGCCCAGCTCGGCCACCCCCGGGGTGGCCAGTCCGGCGCGGGAGATGGTGGTGTTGGTGGCGACGATCCCGGCCAGCCCGAGCTCGGCGGCCAGATCCGCGACCGCCAGCACATCGTCGTCGGACAAATCCGGCGCGATCTTCACCAGCACGGGGGTGCGCGCGTGGTCGACCTCCTCGAGGACCCCGGCCAGAATCGGCCGCAGCGATTCGACGGCCTGCAGATCGCGCAGCCCGGGGGTGTTCGGCGAACTGACGTTGACCACCAGATACGACGCCAGCGGCCCGAGCAGCCGGGCGCTGGTCCGGTAGTCCTCGACCGCGTGCTCCGGCGGGGTCGCCTTGGTCTTGCCGATATTCACCCCGATCGGCACCTCGGCGCGGTGCCGGGCCAATCGGACGGCCAGTTCCCCGGCGCCGTGATTGTTGAACCCCATCCGGTTCAGCAGCGCCCGATCATCCGGCAGCCGGAACAGCCGCGGCGACGGGTTTCCCGGCTGCGCGTCGGCGGTGACGGTGCCGATCTCGGCGTAACCGAAACCCAATGCGCCCCAAGCGTTCAGGCCGTGACCGTCCTTGTCGAAACCGGCGGCCAGGCCCAGCGGTCCGGGGAACCGGACACCGAAGACCTCGCTGGCCAGGATGGGGTCGGTCGGCCCCAGCCATCGGGCCAGCCGGGCGCGGGCCGGGGCGGTCGCGGTCGCGGCCCGCAACGCGCCGAACACCACGGTGTGGATCCGCTCCGGCGGGACGGCGAACATCGCCGAGCGCAGCAATTCGTACATGGCTACAGACCCACCACCTGGTCGGCCAGCGGATTCGGCCGGATCTTCTTGCGGCGCAACAGAACCCGACGGCTCCCGTCGGTGTACAGCCGAACCTTGGTCAGTTCCCAGCCGCGGTATTGCGCCTCGATGGACAACCGGATGGAGGCGGTCAGCCGGGTCACATCCGGGGGCAGGCGCAGCGGAACCCACTCGTAGTCATCGGAGAGGTCCGCCTGCCAGGCCTCCGGCATCCGGCCCCTGCTCACGGGCGCTCCGCCGCGTTGGTGATCACCTGCGCGCCGCCGCCATCGGTCGACACCACGTACAGAGTGTCGGCGTCGTCGTCGTAGGCGAGCAGATTCGGTTGGCGCACGGTCGGATAACGCACCTTCTCGACGGGGATACCGGTGGACAGATCGTAGCCAACAACCTGATTGTTCGCCGTGGTCGACACCCACACCAGTCCCGCCGAGCCGGCCACCCCATACGGCGAGGCGTGCACCGGATAGCGCTGACGCATGATCAGCGGGTCCGCGCTGAACACCAGCAGCTCCTCGCCGCGGGTGTCGGTGACCAGCACCCGGCCGGCGGCGTCGGCGGCCATGGTGGTGGCGCCCTCCCCGGCCCGCAGCGCCTGGCCCACCTTGCCGTCCGGAGTGATCTCGGTGACCGACGTCTGCCCGCGGTCCAGCACGAACGCGGTGTCGCCCTGGACAGCCAGCGCGTCCACCCGCGCGAACCGCTTGGCCGAGCGGCGCACCGCCGAGGCGCCGTCCAGGGTGAACACCGTGCCGTCGGCGCTGCCGAGCACCAGCGTGCCGTCGCCGCGCCGGATGATCGCGGTGAACTCGGTGTCGGCTTGGCCGTCGACGGCCACCCGCTCGGCGCTGCGCGCGTCCAGGTCAACGCTGAGATAGCCGCCGCGGGTGGCCAGCAGCGCCCGGCCGGCGCCGTCGGCGGTCAGCGCGGTCGCCGGGGCGGGCAGCGTGATGGCGGCGTCCGCGTCGAGCAGCCGCAGCGATTCCGACCCGATCAGCACGACCGGGCCGACATCGCCGTCGACGATCACCGCCTGCGGATCGCCGTCGACGGCGCGCACCTGGCCGGCCGGCGTCACCGCCGGGGGCGGGGAGTCCGCGGCGGTGCCCACCGGGATCGTTTCGGGCGTGACGGTGTTGTCGCCCGAGCACCCGGTCAGCAGCGCCACCGCGGTCGCTGCGACGGCGAACCCGCGCAGCGCGGGCGTCACGTGGTGGGGCAAGGCGCTCTCTTCTGTGGGCTCGAGGGGGTCCGGTCGAGTCTATGCGCCCCGCGGCGGGAGCCGGATTCAGCCGACGGGGTCCTCACAGCTTCTGCCCGGTACCGTCGTCGGCGTGGAAATAGCCGTGCAGGCCATGTCGTGGCTCCAGGTGATCGTGCTCTCGGTGGTGCAGGGGCTCACCGAGTTCCTGCCGATCTCCTCCTCGGGCCACCTGGCGATCGTGTCCCGGCTGTTCTTCGGCGCCGACGCCGGCGCGTCGTTCACCGCGGTGTCCCAGCTGGGCACCGAGGCTGCGGTGCTGGTCTACTTCGCCAAGGACATCATCCGGATCGTGCGGGCCTGGTTCGCCGGCCTGGCCGACAAGGCCCGCCGCGACGTCGACTACCGGATGGGCTGGTTCGTCATCATCGGCACCATCCCGATCTGCGTGCTCGGACTGCTGTTCAAGGACCAGATCCGTTCCGGGGCCCGCAACCTGTGGCTGGTGGCCGCCGCCCTGATCGTGTTCGCGCTGGTCATCGCGCTGGCCGAGCGGGTCGGCCGACAAACCCGGCACGCGGAGAACCTCACCTGGAAGGACGCCGTCACCGTCGGCTTCGCCCAGTGCCTGGCCCTGGTGCCCGGGGTGTCGCGCTCCGGCGCGACCATCAGCGCCGGGCTGTTCTTGAACGTGGACCGCGAGCTGGCCGCCCGGTTCGGCTTCCTGCTGGCGATCCCGGCGGTGTTCGCATCCGGATTGTTCTCGCTGCCCGACGCGTTCAGCCCGGTCACCGAGGGGATGAGCGCCACCGGCGCGCAACTGCTGGTGTCGGTGCTGATCACCTTTGTCGTCGGCTACGCCGCCATCTCCTGGTTCCTGAAGTTCCTGGTCAGCCACAGCATGTACTGGTTCGTCGGCTACCGGATCATCCTCGGGGTGACGGTGATGATCCTGCTCGGCACGGGTGTGCTGGCGGCGTCGTGACCGTCATCCTGCTGCGGCACGGCCGCTCCACCGCGAACACCGCGCACACCCTGGCCGGCCGCGCCGAGGGGGTGGACCTCGACGAGCACGGGCTGGCCCAGGCCGCCGGCGTCGTCGACCGGCTGGCCGGCCTGCCCGTCGAGGCGCTGGTCCGCTCACCGCTGCTGCGCTGCGCCCGGACCCTGGAGCCGCTGGCCGCCGCGCTGGGCCTGACGCCGCAGGTCGAGGACCGACTCGCCGAGGTCGACTACGGCGATTGGACCGGGCGCGGCATCGGCGAGCTGGTCTCCGAGCCGCTGTGGGCGGTGGTGCAGCAGCAGCCCAGCGCCGCGGTGTTTCCCGGCGGCGAATCGCTGGCGGCGGTGCAGACCCGCGCGGTGGCTGCGGTCCGCCAACACGACGCCCGGCTGTCGGGCGCCGCCGGTCGCGACGTGCTGTGGGTCGCCTGCACGCACGGCGACGTCATCAAATCGGTGCTGGCCGACGCGCTCGGCACGCACCTGGACAGTTTTCAGCGCATCGTCGCCGACCCGGCCTCGATGAGCGTGGTGCGCTACACCCCGCACCGGCCGTTCGTCGTGCACATCAACCACACCGGCCCGGCGCTGGCCGGCGCGCTGTCCCGGCCGCCGCAGGCGCCGCCCGCTCCGGACGGCGACGCCGTGGTCGGCGGCGGCGCCGGGTAGTTTGGACCCAAATGGCCCGCGCAATCCACGTCTTCCGCACCCCGGACCGCTTCGTCGCCGGAACCGTCGGCGAGCCCGGCAACCGCACCTTCTACCTGCAGGCCGTGCACGACGCCCGGGTGGTGTCGGTGATGTTGGAGAAGCAGCAGGTCGCGGTGCTGGCCGACCGGATCGGGGCGCTGCTGGCCGAGGTGAACCGCCGGTTCGGCACCCCGCTGCCGCCGGAGGCCGACGAGATCGACGACCTCGACCCGCTGGTCGTCCCGGTCGAATCGGAGTTCCGGGTCGGCACCATGGGGCTGGGCTGGGACGCCGAGGCCAATTCGGTGGTGGTGGAACTGCTGGCCGTCACCGACGCCGAATTCGACGCCTCGGTGGTGCTGGAGGACACCGACGACGGGCCGGACGCGGTGCGGGTGTTCCTCAGCCCGGAATCGGCGCGGCAGTTCGCCGCCCGTTCCGCCCGGGTGATCGCCGCCGGCCGTCCGCCCTGCCCGCTGTGCGCCGAACCACTGGAGGCCGACGGGCACATCTGCGTTCGGACCAACGGCTACCGCCGGGCGGCGTTCGGGTCCGGCGATGAGCCACTCGACTGACCTGCTGGCCCGCGGCGAGTTGCGGGTGCTGGGCCGGATCCGCTCGGCCAGCAACGCCACCCTGTTGTGCGAGGCCGAGCTGGACGGCGCCACCGCGCACTGCGTCTACAAACCGATCGCCGGGGAAGCCCCACTGTGGGACTTCCCCGACGGCGTGCTGGCCGGCCGAGAGTTCGCGACCTACCTCATCTCCCGTCGGCTGGGCTGGAACCTGGTGCCGCACACCGTGTTACGCGACGGACCGGCCGGACCCGGAATGGCGCAGCTGTGGATCCACCGCAGCGGCGACCCGTTCGCCGGGGAAGCCGAACCCGCCGCCGACCCCGGCCCGGACCCGGTGGACCTGTTCGCCGTCGACGCGGTGCCCGACGGCTACCTGCCGGTGCTGGCCGCCTACGACCCGGACGGCAACGAGGTGCTGCTGGCGCACGCCGACGACCCCGACCTGCGCCGGATGGCGGTGTTCGACGTGCTGGTCAACAACGCCGACCGCAAGGGCGGTCACGTGCTGCGCGGCGTCGACGGCCGGCTCTACGGCGTCGACCACGGCCTGTGCCTGCACGCGGAGGACAAACTGCGCACCGTGCTGTGGGGGTGGGCCGGCCGGCGCGTCGACGACGCAGACCTCGCGGCGGTGGCCGAGCTCGCCGAGGACAGCGGCTTCGGCGAAGAGTTGGCCGAGCACCTGACCGACGACGAGGTCGCCGCGCTGGCCGGACGGGTCGCCGGCCTGCTGGAGAACCCGGTGTTGCCCGGCCCCGAGGGCCGCCGGCGCCCGATTCCCTGGCCGGCGTTTTAGGCCGTGTTATTGGGCCAGACCCGCTGCGCGTTCTAGGCCGGGGCAGCCCGCCAGTGCAGGATCGAGCCGTCGTACTTGGTCGACAGGTGCAGCTGATCGTCGGCGAACAGGTAACCGGTGACGTTCGACAGTTCGGTGGACACCCGCCCGTCCAGCGATGGCGGTGGGCAGGCCATCAGCGTCGACGCGATCGGCCCGAACGTCAGGGCGCCGGACTCGCCCTCGGCCGGATCGGCCTCCCACGAGCCGCCACCTTGATTGCAGTCCAGCCGGAACGCCGCCCGCCCGTCCGCGCCGAAGGCGACGGTGAACTTCGCCGGATCCGGGATCTCGGTGACGCCCTGGGTGTCGTCCATCGACTCGATGGACACCAGCTCCCACGAACTGCCGGCCAGCGCTGGGGTCTCGGCCTGGCCGGCGCCGGCGCAGCCGCCGAGCACCGCGGCGCACATCAACACACCGGCTCCTGCCACCGCGGGGATCCTGCGCACCGGGGCCTCCATTCGCGTCGATCGGGACACCCACGATACTGATCGGGTGGGCCCCGCCGAACTCAGCGACGTCGAGCTGGCCGCCGACCTGGCGGCCGACGCCGGCCGGTTGCTGCTCGCGGTCCGCGACGAGCTGGGCTTCGACCAGCCGTGGGAGCTCGGCGACGCCGGCGACGCGCGCGCCAATGCCCGCATCCTGGCCCGGCTGCGCGAGCATCGCCCGAACGACGCGGTGCTGAGCGAGGAGTCGCCGGACAACCCGGCCCGGCTGGCCTCAGACCGGGTGTGGATCGTGGACCCGGTCGACGGGACCCGGCAGTACTCGCTGCCCGGTCACCGCGACTGGGCCGTGCACATCGCGCTGTGGCAGCGGGTCGGCGGCCCGGACGGCTCGATCACCGACGCCGCGGTCGCGCTGCCGGCCTTCGACGAGGTGTACCGCACCGACACGGTGACCGCCGGCCCGCCGCGCGGCGACGGGCCCATCCGGATCACCGCGTCGTCGTCGCGGCCCCCGGCGGTGCTGTACAAGGTCGCCGAGCAGTGCGACGTCGAGCTGGTCCGGATCGGTTCGGCCGGCGCCAAGGCGATGGCCGTGGTCCGCGGCGACGTCGACGCCTACGTGCACGCCGGCGGGCAGTGGGAGTGGGATTCGGCGGCGCCGGCCGGGGTGGTGCTGGCCGCCGGGCTGCACGCCAGCCGGCTGGACGGCTCACCGATGCGCTACAACCGCCCCGACCCCTACCTGCCGGATCTGCTGATGTGCCGACCGGAGTTGGCGTCGACCCTGCTGGCGGCCATCAACCGCTGACGCAACCCCGTTAGAATGTCCGATCATGCGGTCTTGGCCAGCAGTCGACGTTCCAGCCCTGCCGGGAAACGGTCCGCAGCTACGGCTTTACGACAGCGCCGACCGTCAGGTCCGCCCGGTGTCGCCCGGCCCGCTGGCCACCATGTACGTCTGCGGCATCACCCCCTACGACGCCACCCACCTCGGCCACGCCGCCACCTATCTGACCTTCGACCTGGTCTACCGGGTGCTGCTGGACTCCGGGCACGACGTGCGTTACGTGCAGAACGTCACCGACGTCGACGACCCGCTGTTCGAGCGGGCCGCCCGCGACGGCATCGACTGGCGCGCCCTCGGCGACCGGGAGACGCAGTTGTTCCGCGACGATATGGCCGCGCTGCGGGTGCTGCCGCCGCATGACTACGTCGCCGCCACCGAAACCATCGACGAGGTCGTCGGGCTCACCGAGAAGTTGCTGGCCGCCGGCGCGGCGTACGTCGTCGACGACCCGCAGCACCCGGATGTGTACTACCGGGTCGGGGCCACCGACTGGTTCGGCTACGAGTCCGGCCTGGACCGCGCGCAGATGATGGAGCTGTTCGCCGAGCGTGGCGGCGACCCGGACCGGCCCGGCAAGGCCGACCCGCTGGACGCGCTGCTGTGGCGGGCGGTCCGCCCCGGCGAGCCGAGCTGGGATTCCCCGTTCGGCCCCGGCCGGCCCGGCTGGCACGTCGAATGCTCGGCGATCGCGCTGAACCGGCTCGGTGTCGGATTCGACATCCAGGGCGGAGGGGTGGATCTGGTGTTCCCGCACCACGAGTTCTCCGCCGCGCACGCCGAATGCGCGACGTCGTCGCGGCGCTTCGCCCGGCACTACACGCACGCCGGCATGATCGGCTGGCAGGGCCACAAGATGAGCAAGAGCCGGGGGAACCTGGTGCTGGTCTCGCAGCTGCGGGCCCAGGGCGTGGACCCCGGCGCGATCCGGCTGGGGCTGTTCGCCGGGCACTACCGGGACGACCGGTCCTGGAGCGACGAGCTGCTGGAACAGGCGCTGATCCAGCTGGACCGCTGGCGGGCGGCGGCCGCGCTGCCGGCCGGACCCGACATCGCCGACCTGCTGGCCCGGCTGCGCCGCTACCTGGCCGATGATCTGAACACCCCGATGGCGCTGGCCGCCGTCGATGGCTGGGTCACCGACGCGCTGGACTACGGCGGACCCGACCCGGGCGCCCCGGGCATGCTGGCCACGTGCGTCGACGCCCTGCTCGGGGTGCGGCTGTGAGCGCCGAGGAGTTGTTCGCGGACCTGGTGCTTGCCGGCGGCGGGGTGAAGGGCATCTCGTTGGTTGGCGCGGCCGCCGCGCTGATCGACGCCGGCTACGCCCCGCAGCGCATCTCCGGAACCTCGGCGGGCGCGCTGGTCGGCGCGGTGCTGGCGGCCGCGGCCGCGGCGGGCCCGATCCAGGTCGAGCAGCTGGAGCAACTGGCGCTGGAAGTCGACTACGCCTCCTTCCTGGACCAGTCGGCGCTGGAGAAGGTCCCGCTGCTGGGGCCGGCGTGGGGGGTGCTGTCCGGGGACGGCATCTACCGCGGTGACGCCCTGCACGCCTGGGTGACGCGACAGCTCGACGCGTACGGGGTGCGCACCTTCGCCGACCTGGCCATCGACGATCCGAGCCTGCCGCCCGAGCAGCGCTACCGGCTGGTGGTGACCGTCGCCGACGTCAGCCTGGGCCAGCTGGTCCGGCTGCCCTGGGACTACGGCCGCATCTACGGCCTCGACCCCGACGAGCAGCTGGTCGCCGACGCGGTGCGCGCCTCCACCGCCATCCCGTTCTTCTACAAGCCGGCGACCCTGACCCGCCCCGACGGCGGCGAGTCGACGCTGGTCGACGGCGGGCTGCTGGCCAACTATCCGATCTACTCCTTCGACCGGCCGGACCGTGAGCCGCCCCGCTGGCCGACGTTCGGGGTGGTGCTGATGCCGCCGCTGCCCGATCGCAACGAAGAGGTGTTCCCGGCGCTGAAGCTGCTGCACAAGGTGCGCCCGCCGACGCTGTTGGAGAAGGTGGTCACCACCATGCTGGTCGGGCACGACCAGACCAAGCTCGCCATGCCGTGGGTGGCCGCGCGGACCATCCGGGTGGACACCTCGGATGTGGGGGTGCTGGAGTTCGACCTGACCGAGCAGCAGAAGGCGGCGCTGTATCACTCCGGCTACGCCGCGGGCCGGGAGTTCTTGTCCGGCTGGGACTTTGACGATTACCGGAGGCGTTACCGGTAGGTCGGAGCGGGCCTGCCGGGTCAACACCGGAGTCGCAGCGAGCGCGGAGCCCGAGCGGCCATATTCGGCACAGAATAGAGCGCGAGCGGTCAACGATTGCACCAGTGGCCAACGATGTACGCGAAAGCCCAGGACGGCTCCGCGCAAAGCGGACACCACGGGCCGCTCGGCACGGGTCGCCAGGCTGTTGCGGCGCGCGCTACCAGTAGAACGCCGGAAGCGGGCCGGCCCGAAGGCCGACCCGCCACCTGCGAGTCCAGTGTTACTGGTTGGCGCGCTGCCGGGCCTCGTCGACCTCGGCCTGGGCGCGTTCCTTCTCTGCCTGAGCCTCGTGCTTGGCGGCGTCACGCTCGTGCTCGGCCTTGTCCTGCTGAGCGCGGCCTTCACGTTCCAGGTCTTCGCGGCCGCTGACCGCGCCGGCGACCTCCTTGGCCTTGCCCTTGATGCCTTCGAGGACGCCCTTGATGCCTTCGGCCGGACCGGAATTCTGCTCGCTCATATTCGCCCTTCCATTTGCGGTGACACGGTGTTCCCGCGTGTTAGTGGGTTACCCCCGTGGGGTCGGGATCCAAACCAGCGCAATCGGATTCGTCGGTGTAAGTCATCTAACAACCGCTTAGGCCGGCACCGCGTCGACGGTCCGATCCCAGGCCCGATGCCGCGCCAGGGCGGCGGCGAACTGCTCCGCGAACTCCGCCGGGATATCGGAATCGTCTGCCGCGCAACTGATCACGCCGTCATCGGTGACGACGCCGTCGTCGGTCTCGTCGTCGGCGAGGTGGCTGCCGACACCGGCGATCTGCAGCAGTCGGCGCCCATCGCCGAAGGCTCCGATGGTTTTGAGGTGTTTGAACGCCTCGGTGACGAAATGCGCGGTCTGGCCGTCGCAGGCCAGCTGGTCGACCGATTCGGCGCCGCCGGGCACCAGCACCGCGTCGTAGAGCACCGACGCCATGGTGGCGATGCCGCGGTCGACGGTGACCTCCTCGCCGTCGCGGCCGGTGATCACGCCACCGTGCCGGATGCTGAGCACCTCGGTGACCGCGCCGCGTTCGCGCAACGCGTCGGCCACCCGGGCCAGGCCCACCGCGTCGACGCCGTCGGCCGCCAGGATCGCGATCCGCCGGGTGGCGATGGTGTCCGGGACGTACGCGGTCTGCGACAGCGCCGACGACGGCGCCAAGCTGTTCTCCGCGAACGCCTCGGACCCCTCCGGGGCGGGCAGGCCCAGCCGATTGGCGACCCGCTCGGCCAGACACCGCGACACCTTGGCCAGTTCGGCGACGGTCCGCTCCCGGATGCCGCTGTCGGCGGCGACCTTGCCGAGTTCGAAGGAGAACGCGGCCACGATGTGGTCGGCTTCGGCCGCCGACATCGACTGCCAGAACAGCCGGGCCTGGCTGTAGTGGTCGGCGAAGCTCGGTGAGCGGCGCCGGATTTTCTGCCCCTCCACCTTCTCGGTGTAGTGCCGGTAGACGCCTTCGCCGGCGATGGCCGGGCAGCCGCCGCCGACGGTGTTCGGGTGGTAGGCGGTCGCACCGCGGTGAATGGCGTGCTGGCTGTAGCCGTCGCGCTGATTGCTGTTGGTCGGGGCGACCGGGCGGTTCACCGGCAGGTGGGCGAAGTTCGGCCCGCCGAGCCGGATCAGCTGGGTGTCCAGGTAGGAGAAGTTGCGGAACTGCAGCAGCGGGTCGTTGGTGAAGTCGATTCCCGGCACCAGGTTGGCGGTGTGGAACGCCACCTGCTCGGTCTCGGCGAAGAAGTTGTCCGGATTGCGGTCCAGCACCATCCGGCCGACGGGCAGCACCGGCGCCAGCTCCTCCGGGATGATCTTGGTGGCGTCGAGCAGGTCGAACGGGAAATCGAACTCGTCCTCCTCGGCGACGAGCTGCACGCCGAGTTCCCACTCCGGGAAGTCCCCGGCGGCGATGGCGTCCCACAGGTCGCGGCGGTGGAAGTCCGGGTCATTGCCCGCCACCTTCTGGCATTCGTCCCACAGCAGCGAGTGCACCCCGAGCTTCGGAGTCCAGTGGAACTTCACGAAAACACCCTTGCCGGCGTCGTTGACCAGCCGGAAGGTGTGCACGCCGAAGCCCTGCATCATCCGGTAGCTGCGCGGCAGGGCCCGGTCCGACATCGCCCACATGATGGCGTGCAGCGTCTCCGGCTGCAGCGAGACGAAGTCCCACAGCGTGTCGTGCGCGGAGGCCGCCTGCGGGATCTCGTTGTGCGGCTCGGGTTTCACCGCGTGCACGAAGTCCGGGAACTTGATCCCGTCCTGGATGAAGAACACCGGCGCGTTGTTGCCGACCAGGTCGTAGTTGCCTTCCTCGGTGTAGAACTTGGTGGCGAACCCGCGGATGTCGCGAACCGTGTCGGCCGACCCGCGCGAACCCGCCACGGTGGAGAACCGCACGAACACCGGGGTGCGCCGCCCGGGGGTGGTGAGGAACTTCGCGGCGGTGTGTTCGGCCAGACGGTCGTCGTAGGGCTCGAAGTAGCCGTACGCGCCCGCGCCGCGGGCGTGCACCACCCGCTCGGGGATCCGTTCGTGGTCGAAGTGGGTGATCTTCTCGCGGGCCTGGAAATCCTCCAACAGGGTGGGGCCGCGGTCGCCGACGGTCAGCGCGTTTTCGGTGTCGTCGACGAGCACCCCCTGCGCGGTGGTGAGGTGGCCGTCGGCCGCGTTCTCGCGGACGGTGTCGAGTTGACGTTGCTTGGGATCGGGGCTGTCGATCATGGGTTGTTGGCTACCCGCGTGGACGGCCCCACAAACCCCGCTACAAACGGGCCTAGCTTCGCCGGCGGCGCAGGTAGCGTTCGAACTCCGCGGCCAGCGCGTCGCCGTCGATCTTGCCGAACTGCTCGCTCAGATCCACCTCGGCGTCGCCGCGTTCCTCCAGCGACGCCACGTACTCGGCGATCTCGTCGTCCTCGGCGGTCATCTCCGAGACGGTCTCTTCCCACTCCTCGGCCTGGGCGGGCAGGTCTCCGAGCGGAACCTCCAGGTCGAGGACCTCCTCGAGCCGGCGCAGCAGCGCCACCGTCGCCTTGGGGCTGGGGGCCTGCGACACGTAGTGCGGCACCGCCGCCCAGAACGTCACCGCCGGGATGCCGGCCGTCACGCAGGCGTCCTGGAACACCCCGGTGATGCCGGTCGGACCCTCGTAGCGGGTCTCCTCCAGGCCGAAGTACTTGGCCGAGTCGGGGGAGTAGGCCGCCCCCGACACCGGCACCGGGCGGGTGTGCGGGGTGTCGGCCAGCAGCGCGCCCAGGATGACGACGGTGTCGGCGTTGACGGCGACGACGATCTCCAGCAGCTCCGCGCAGAAGCTGCGCCAGCGCATATTCGGCTCGACACCGCGCATCAGCACGATGTCGCGGTCCGCGCCGGGCGGCCGGCACTGCGACACCCGCATCGACGGCCACTCGATGGCCCGAGTCACGCCGTCGATCTGCCGGATCACCGGCCGGTTCACCTGGTAGTCGTAGTAGTCCTCGTCGTCGATCTCGGCGATCCGGCGGGCCTCCCAGATGGCGTCGAGGTGCTCCACTGCGTCGGTGGCGGCGTCCCCGGCGTCGTTCCAGCCCTCGAACGCCACGACGACGATGGTGTCGCGCAGTTCGGGCAGCTCGCTGTCCTCCGGCGTGGTCACCCGTCAAGCCTACGATCTGTGGCCGACGGCGGCGCGCAACACCGCGCGAATTCACCCCTGCCGAGCCACGACGTAGACTTCTAGGGCCGAGAGGCGTTGCAACGGATCCGGAAATCGCCCGGAGTCCGCCACGCTCGGTGAGCCAAGGACGCCTTCCGCTGAGGAAGGGACGCATGTGAGCACCCCGCAGTCGAATTCCTTCGAACCGCTGACCCGCCCGGATTGCACCGTCGAGCTGACGGAGACACTGGGCCGGCGGATCATGGTGATCGACGGCGCGATGGGCACCGCGATCCAGCGCGAGCGGCCCGACGAGGCCGGCTACCGTGGCGACCGGTTCACCGAATGGCCGACCGCGCTGCAGGGCAACAACGACCTGCTGACCCTGACCCAGCCGCAGATCATCGCCGGGATCCACCGCGAGTACCTCGAGGCGGGCGCGGACATCCTGGAGACCAACACCTTCAACGCGAACGCGATCTCGCTGGCCGATTACGACATGGCCGAGCTGGCCTACGAGCTGAACTACGCCGGCGCCGCGCTGGCCCGGGCGGCCTGCGACGAGTTCGCCACGCCCACGCGGCCCCGCTACGTCGCCGGCGCGATCGGGCCGACGACGCGGACCGCGTCGATCTCCCCGGACGTCAATGACCCGGGCGCCCGCAACGTCTCCTACGACCAGCTGGTCGCGGCGTATCTGGAGGCTGCCGCCGGGCTGGTCGACGGCGGCTCGGACATCCTGATGATCGAGACGATCTTCGACTCGCTGAACGCCAAGGCCGCGGTGTTCGCCGTGGAGACGCTGTTCGAGCAGCGCGGGCGGCGCTGGCCGGTGATCATCTCCGGCACCATCACCGACGCCTCCGGCCGGACGCTGTCGGGCCAGGTCACCGAGGCGTTCTGGAACTCGATCCGGCATGCGAAACCGCTCGCGGTGGGCCTGAACTGCGCGTTGGGCGCCCCGGAGATGCGGCCCTACATCGCCGAGATGGCGCGCATCGCCGACACCTACGTCTCCTGCTACCCGAACGCGGGCCTGCCGAACGCGTTCGGCGAGTACGACGAGGACCCGGAGCGCCAGGCGGCCTATCTCGCCGAGTTCGCCGACGCCGGCCTGGTCAACCTGGTCGGCGGTTGCTGCGGCACGGCGCCGGAGCACATCGCCGAGATCGCGAAGGTCGTCGACGGCAAGGCGCCCAGGACATTGCCGGACGTCGAGGTGGCCACCCGGCTGTCCGGACTGGAGCCGCTGAACATCACCGACGACTCGCTGTTCGTAAACATCGGTGAGCGCACCAACATCACCGGGTCGGCCCGGTTCCGCAACCTGATCAAGGCCGAGGACTACGACACCGCGCTGTCGGTGGCGCTGCAGCAGGTCGAGGTCGGCGCGCAGGTCATCGACATCAATATGGACGAGGGCATGATCGACGGCGTCGCCGCGATGGACCGCTTCACCAAGCTGGTCGCCGCCGAGCCCGACATCTCCCGGGTGCCGGTGATGATCGACTCCTCCAAGTGGGAGGTCATCGAGGCGGGCCTGAAGAACGTTCAGGGCAAGCCGATCGTCAACTCGATTTCCATGAAGGAGGGCGAGGAGAAGTTCATCCGCGAGGCCCGGCTGTGCCGCAAGTACGGCGCCGCCGTGGTGGTGATGGCCTTCGACGAGCAGGGCCAGGCCGACAACCTGGAGCGGCGCAAAGAGATCTGCGGCCGCGCCTACCGGATCCTGACCGAGCAGGTCGGCTTCCCGGCCGAGGACATCATCTTCGACCCGAACTGCTTCGCGCTGGCCACCGGCATCGAGGAACACGCCACCTACGGCATCGACTTCATCGAGGCGTGCGCCTGGATCAAGGAGAACCTGCCCGGGGTGCACATCTCCGGCGGCATCTCCAACGTGTCGTTCTCGTTCCGCGGCAACAACCCGGTCCGCGAGGCCATCCACGCGGTGTTCCTGTTCCACGCCATCAAGGCCGGCCTGGACATGGGCATCGTCAACGCCGGCGCGTTGGTCCCGTATGACTCGATCGACGCCGAACTGCGGGACCGGATCGAGGACGTGGTGCTCAACCGCCGGCCCGACGCCGCCGAACGGCTGCTGGAGATCGCCGAGAAGTTCAACAGCTCGGAGAAAGCCGAGGATCCGGCGGCCGCCGAATGGCGCAGCCTGCCGGTCCGCGAGCGGATCACCCACGCCCTGGTCAAGGGCATCGACGCGCACGTCAACGACGACACCGAGGAACTGCGCGCCGAGATCGCCGCCGCCGGTGGCCGGCCGATCGAGGTGATCGAGGGCCCGCTGATGGACGGTATGAACGTCGTCGGCGACCTGTTCGGCGCGGGCAAGATGTTCCTGCCGCAGGTGGTCAAGTCCGCCCGGGTGATGAAGAAGGCCGTCGCCTACCTACTGCCCTACATCGAGGCCGAGAAACAGCCCGGCGACGCCGAGCGCACCAACGGCACGATCGTGATGGCGACGGTGAAGGGCGATGTGCACGACATCGGCAAGAACATCGTCGGGGTGGTGTTGCAGTGCAACAACTACACCGTGATCGACCTCGGCGTGATGGTGCCGGCGGAGAAGATCCTCAACGCGGCAAGGGAATACGACGCCGACATCATCGGGTTGTCCGGCCTGATCACCCCGTCGCTGGACGAGATGAGCAACTTCGCCGTCGAGATGGAACGCGAAGGGTTGGAGATTCCGCTGCTGATCGGCGGCGCGACCACCTCCCGCGCGCACACCGCGGTGAAGATCGCGCCGCGCCGCAAAGGCCCGACGGTGTGGGTCAAGGACGCGTCCCGCTCGGTGCCCGTCGCCGCGGCGCTGCTGGACGACAAGCAGCGCCCGGCGCTGCTGGAGGCCACCGCGAAAGACTATGCGGCCCTGCGTGATCGGCACGCCAAGAAGGGCGAGCGGCCGATGCTGACGCTGGAGAAGGCGCGGGCGAACCGGACCCCGATCGAGTGGGAGGGCTACACCCCGCCGGTCCCCGCCCAGGGCCTCGGGGTGCGCGAGTTCCTCGACTACGACCTCGCCGAACTGCGCGAATTCATCGACTGGCAGCCGTTTTTCAACGCCTGGGAGATGAAGGGGCGATTCCCGGACATCCTCAACAACCCGGCCACCGGCGAGACCGCCCGCAAGCTCTACGACGACGCCCAGCAGATGCTGGACGCCGCGATCGCGCAGAAGTGGCTGCGGGCCAACGGGGTGATCGGTTTCTTCCCGGCCAACGCCGTCGGCGACGACGTCGAGGTCTACACCGACGAGACCCGCACCGAGGTGCTGACGGTGCTGCACAACCTGCGGCAGCAGGGCGAGCACCGGCCTGGCATCCCGAACCGGTCGCTGGGCGACTTCATCGCGCCGCGCGACACCGGGCTGGCCGACTACGTCGGCGCGTTCGCCGTCACCGCCGGCCTCGGCAGCACCGACAAGATCATGGAGTTCAAGGCCGACCTGGACGATTACAGCGCGATCCTGCTGGAGTCGCTGGCCGACCGGCTCGCCGAGGCGTTCGCCGAGCGGATGCACCAGCGGGTGCGGACCGAGCTGTGGGCGTATCAGCCCGATGAGCAGCTCGACAATGACGCGCTGATCGGTGAGAAGTACGTCGGCATCCGGCCCGCCCCGGGGTATCCGGCGTGCCCGGAGCACACCGAGAAGACGACCATCTGGGAGTTGCTGGACGTCCGCGAGCGCGCCGGCATCGAGCTGACCGATTCGATGGCGATGTGGCCGGGCGCCTCGGTCAGCGGTTGGTACTTCGCGCATCCGCAGTCGCAGTACTTTGTGGTGGGGAGGTTGTCCCAGGACCAGGTCGCCGATTACGCCAGACGCAAGGGCTGGACGCTGGCCGAGGGCGAGCGCTGGCTGTCGTCGAACCTCGCCTACAACCCGGAGGACTGAAATCATGCGCGCCGTGCTGTGGGATATGGACGGGACCCTCGTCGACTCCGAGAAGCTGTGGGACATCGCGATCGAGGAGCTCTACGGTCGCTATGACCGGAAACTGACCCCGGAGATCCGGCACGCCACCCTCGGCGGGTCGAGTGAGACCGTGATGGAGATCGTCTACGCCGACCTGGGGTTGGAGCCGATTCCGGCGGATATGGCGGCGACCGCCGACTGGGTGCATGACTACGTCGGTGAGCTGTTCTCGGCGGGCGCCATCTGGTGCCCGGGCGCGCAACCGATGCTGGACGCGCTGGCGGCGGCGGGGGTGCCGACCGCGTTGGTGACCAACACCCGCCGGGACCTGACCGAGAAGATGCTCGACGGCATTGGGCGGCACTACTTTTCGGCGACCGTCTGCGGCGACGAGGTGCCCGAGGGCAAACCCGCCCCGCACATCTACCTGCGCGCCGCTGAGCTGCTGGGCTTCGCGGCGGCCGACTGTCTGGCAGTGGAGGATTCGATCACCGGCTCGGCGGCGGCGACCGCGGCCGGCTGCCCGGTGCTGGTGATTCCCAACGCCATTGTGGTGCCCCACGGGCCGCGCCGGGCGTTCGCCGACTCCCTGGACGGGCTGTCACCGACGGATCTGCGCGATATCTACGCCGCGCTGCGCGACGCCGAGGATGAACGAACCGCCTGAGTTACTCCGTCGATAGCGCCATGTTCGGGCCGCGCAATCACTAGTCTGTGACCGATTGCACAACCGGTGGAATGCGGCGAAAGGTGGGCGGAGATGTCTCACGGTCCAGTAGGTGGTGACGGCCCCTCGATCTACGAAGACACCGGGGAGAAGGGCGGCGGCGGTCGCGTCGTCCTGATCGCCGCGGTGGCCGCCATGGGCGGTCTGCTCTTCGGTTACGACAGCGCCGTCATCAACGGCGCGGTCGGCGCCGTGCAGAAGGAATGGAACGTCAGCAACCTGGCGCTGGGCATCGCGGTGGCCGCCGCGCTGCTGGGCGCGGCGCTCGGCGCGCTGGTCGCCGGCCGGCTGGCGGACCGCATCGGCCGCCTCGCCGTCATGAAGATCGCCGCGCTGCTGTTCCTGATCAGCGCGTTCGGCACCGGTTTGGCGCCGGAGATCTTCACCCTCGGCTTCTTCCGGGTGGTCGGCGGTCTGGGCGTCGGCGTGGCGTCGGTGATCGCCCCGGCCTACATCGCCGAAACGTCGCCGCCGCACATCCGCGGCCGGCTCGGCTCGCTGCAGCAGCTGGCGATCGTCAGCGGCATCTTCATCTCGCTGGCCGTCGACGCGCTGCTGGTGGAACTGGCCGGCGGGTCCGCGCAGTCCGAACTGTGGCTGGGCATGCAGGCCTGGCGCTGGATGTTCCTGATGATGGCCGTGCCCGCCGTGGTCTACGGCCTGCTGTCGTTCACCATCCCCGAGTCGCCGCGCTACCTGATCGCGAAGTTCCGGATCCCCGAGGCGCGCAAGGTGCTCACCATGCTGCTCGGCGAGAAGAACCTGGAACTGACCATCGTCCGCATCCAGGAGTCGCTGCAGTCCGACAAGCCGCCGTCATGGAAGGACCTGCGCAAGCCCACCGGTGGCCTGTACGGCATCGTCTGGGTGGGCGTCGGACTGTCGGTGTTCCAGCAGTTCGTCGGCATCAACGTGATCTTCTACTACTCGGTGGTGCTGTGGCAGGCCGTCGGCTTCGACGAGAGCCAGTCCTTCACCATCACCGTGATCACCTCGATCGTGAACATCGCGACGACGCTGATCGCCATCGCCCTGATCGACAAGATCGGCCGAAAGCCGTTGCTGCTGATCGGTTCCGCCGGCATGACGCTGTCGCTGGGCATCATGGCGATCATCTTCGGGTTCTTCGCCGAGACCGGCGCCGACGGCCACGTCAGCCTGCCCGGCGCGGCGGGAACCATCGCCCTGGTCGCGGCGAACCTGTTCGTGGTCGCGTTCGGCATGTCGTGGGGCCCGGTGGTGTGGGTGCTGCTCGGCGAGATGTTCCCGAACCGCATCCGCGCCGCGGCCCTGGGCCTGGCGGCGTCCGCGCAGTGGGTGTCCAACGCCATCATCACCACGACGTTCCCGGGTCTGCGCGACTTCCTCGGCGGCGCCTACGGTTTCTACGCGATCTGCGCGGCGTTGTCGTTCGTCTTCGTGTGGAAGTTCGTTCGTGAGACCAAGGGCAAGAACCTGGAGGACATGCACGCCGAGATCATGAAGGATTGATCGGCCGCTAGTCTGCACGGCGTGGACGGCGCCCGGGTATTCCGACGTGTGGGCGCCGAGTACGTCCGGCGCTACCACCGGCTCGACATCGAGATCGAGGCCCCGGCGCCGTCGGAGCCGGCGCTGTTCGTGGTCAACCACGGATTCGGCGCCGCGTTCGACCTCAACGTGTTCGCGTTCGGCGCGGCAATCGAGCGATTGAACCTGGACCGACCGGTCACCGTGCTGAGCCACCAGCTGGGGTGGCAGTTCGGGCTGGGCCCGGTGCTGGAGTACGTCGGCGCCCAGCCGGCCAGTCCGGAGAGTGTGCGGCGGGCGTTCGCCCAGGGCCATCACGTGGCGGTGTTCCCCGGCGGGGACATCGACGGTTTCAAGTCCTGGCGGGACCGCAATCGGATCAAGTTCGGCGGGCGCACCGGGTTCGCCCGGGAGGCCATCGACAACGGCGCGCCCATTGTGCCGATCGTGACCGCCGGGGCGGGGGATTCGCTGCTGGTGCTGTCCAGCGGCGAGGGTTTGGCCCGGGCCGCGCAGTTGGACAAACTGTTCCGGCTCAAGGCCCTTCCGGTCACCCTGTCGCTGCCGTGGGGCCTGAGCGTGGGGGCAGTCGGGTTCCTGCCGTACCTGCCATTGCCGACGAAGTTGCGAACCCGGGTGCTGCCGGCGCTGACCGCGGCGTCCGGGGAGCACCCGGTGGCGTTCGCCGCGCGGGTGGAGTCGGCGATGCAGCGGGCGCTGGACGAGCTGAGCGGCGCGGGTCAGGCGGGGTCGTGATCCTGCGGTGTTGCCGCGGTCGGCTTGGGACGCAGGACCTTGGCGACCAGGTCTCGGACGCCCTTGACCAAACCGCCGGTCTTGTCGTTGCGTGAGTAGCCGGCGTCGACCACGGCGCGCAGCGGCTTGTCGACCTCGTTGACCAGCCGATCGACGTCGTCCTTGGACGCGGCGTCGGGCGCCAGGGCCTTCAGGGTGTCCCGCATCGGGCGGGTGAGGGGGAGTTGCTTGGTGGGCGCCCGCAGGACCGACGTGGTGTCGTCGATCTGATCCTTCTCCGCCTCGCCGAGGCGGGTCAGCGGGTCGTCGGCGCTGCCGGTTCCGGTCGGCAGATGCACGTAGGGCAGCGCCAGCACCGAGTTCGCCGTGGCCACCAGATTCAGTGGCCGGTCCGGGAAGTCGGCCCACGGGTCGTACTCGCCGTGGATGTAGGTGGTGGTGAATCGCGAGCCGGTGACCGTGTCGGCGACGCCGAACCGGGCCCGCAAGCCGGTGGGACTGTGCGGGTCGGCGACATAGCTGAAGGTCACCGCCTGATCGGGCACAGCCGCGGCGAGGGCCGCGGGCTCCAGGATGCGCTGGATTCTGCGCACACTGTCGGCGCCCGAGGAGAGCCCGATCAGCCCGAGGGAGCGATTCGGCGCGCCGAGGGTGGCCGCGCCGCTGAAGGTGGTGGGGTTGCCCGAGTCGACGAGCAGGCTCGCGACCACCTCGTTGATGCCCTGGGGCTGGGGGTGGTTCTGCTTCCACTCGACGGTGCGCGTCGGATTGCCATAGATCGGGGCGACGATGGTGGACAGCTGCCCTGCGGTCAGAGGTTCGTCGGGCGTCGCCTGGCCGCCGACGAACAGAACCGTGCTGGCAGCCAGCACGGGCGCCAGAAGTGCCGCCATTTCCCCCACCCCCCGGTGACCCCCCGAGATCAGCGATCTCAGATGAATCAGAGTATCCCCTCAGGTTCGTCTCAGCAAAACTCTGAGCCTCGGGGCAGGGAGATCAGAACGGTGGTGGCTCTTGCGGCCCGGTGTCGGGCGGCGGTGGGAGGCATCCGCCGAACCGATTGCGCCTGGGGCGTAGCGGTTTTCGTCGTCCGATGCTGTTGAGGAAGTGGTTCTCGGCACGCCGGGCCTCGATATGCGCGCGGCGTTCGGTGGCGCGGGTTCGTCGGCGCGCGGGAATGGCCGGGCTGGCAGGGTCTATGCGGCTGGTGTGTCCCGCGGTGGGAACACCGGTGGAGTCCGCGATAGCGCCGCCGGGCAGCGGTGTGCTGGTGTCCCAGTGCGGGAACAGGGATTTGGTCAGCGGCGTCTCGGTGTAGGTGTGGCCGGTGGGACTGGTCCAGATCGCCCTGCCGTCGGAGGCCTGCCGGGCGGCCCAACCGTGGTGGGTCTTGGTGACGTGGTGGGTTCGGCACCGCGCGGTGAGGTTTCCGGGATGGGTCGGGCCGTGTGGCTAGGGATCGACGTGGTCGAGGTCGCACTGCTCGGCGGGTCGGTCGCAGCCGGGGAAGCTGCAGGTCAGGTCGCGGGCGCGGATGAACCACGACAGCCGGTCCGAGGGGCGGTGGCGTGGTTCGGGCGCCGCGCCGATGGGTCGCAGGGCGGTGATCGTCGCGCCGGTTCGGACCAGTTCTGCCAGCTCGGGGGTGGAAAGGTGGCCGCTGCCGAGGATGACCGCGTTGCCGGTCGGGGCCGGGTCGCGCGGGGGTGGCCACTGACGGGGCGGGCGCTTCGATTGCGGCGGGGGTGTCGGGTGTGGGGGATCGGCGGGCGCGATCGCGTCGGGTGGGTCGAATGTGTCCCGGCCGGCCGTGTCCGACGGACGGCACAGCGAGGTCCGTGGCCGTGTGCGACGTTTGCTGTTGAGCAGTCGGGATCCGAAGTCGCGGCGCACCGGCATCCGCTGTTCCCCGCGGGCGGCCGCGGCGGCGGTGACCGGGCCCTGGGGCGGGTTCCAGTGGTCATGGACGACCAGGGTCTGCTCGAGGATGGTCTCCATGTCGAGGAAGGTGTACATCTGCACCCAATCGGATTGCGGGAAGTACACCTCGGTGGGCTTGTGGGCGTCCAGCCAGGGAGTTCCGATGCTGGGTTGGGTGGCGGCCTCGCGGATCGCGGCGTCGATGGCGGCCTGGTCGGCCAGCACATGGATGACCACGGACCCGGCGCGAGTCCGGTCGACGACCCCGTTGCCGTCGGTGGCGCCGGTGACATTCTGCGGGCATTCGGGCCGATTGCACCGGCACGGCAGGGTTTCGGCGCCGGTGCAGGCGACGCGCATGGCGTCGGCGCGGCGCTCGCCCATCCGCCGCGGGTCTTCGGCGCAGACGGTGGCGACCAGGGCGTCGATCCGCCGTTCCAGCCAGTCGGCGTCGGCCGTGCTCATCGAGCCGTAGATGCTGCGGGCGCCGGTCTGATCGTCGGGTTTTCCGAACTTGATGTCGCGCTGGGAGGCGTTGTAGTGCGTGCGGCGCACCGCGTCGGGATCGAAGGTGTTGATTGCGGCGTCGATATCGGCGTTCAGCGCGCTGTCCGACAGCGTTCCGGCGCCGTCGGCAGCCGCGGGGCCAGCGCGTTGTCGACGGCCGCGGCTGCGGATTCATTGACCAGGTGGGTGCGGAAGCACATCACCTTGGCGACGCGCTCGCTGATGTCGCCGGCGCGCAGCCGCTCAGCGATCCGGGGGAGTCGGTCGCGCAGCGCCTCGGCGGTGTTGACCACGGTGGCCGCGCGGCGGGGGCTGATGCCCATCGCGGCGCCGACGTCTGCGGTGGTGGCCGCGTGCGCGTCGATCACCCAGCGCGGGTCGTCATCGGCCTGGTGGCGGGTCAGCAGTTCCGCGACGGCGGCCATGCGCGTTCCGGCGGCCGAATTCTCGGCCCGGGTGGCCTCGGCGATCAGGGTGACCAACCCGGCGGAATCGACCCTGGTGAGGTCTACCGGATCGATCGGATCGTACATACTATCGATTCTACGCCGTGTTTTGGCCTTGCGCCAGCGACTTTTCGGCTATAATCGAAAGTTTTATCGAATCCTTAGGGCTGGTGACCATGGTTGGCGATCCTCTCAAGCGTCACTCCAAACCTTCCGCGATCCACTTGATCGCGGCCAGGCGGCGGTCCCACTCGACGCCGATGGCCTCGAGCCGTCGTGCGGTTCGGCTGAGTTCGGCGCCCATGACTTGATAATGCACCTCGCGTCCGACACGTATGGATTCCACGAGTCCGGCCTCGGCCAGCACCGCGAGATGCTTGGCGATCGCCTGCCGGCTGATCGGCAGCCGCCGAGCGAGGGCGGACGCCGAAGCGTCGCCCTCGCTCAGCGCCGTGAGGATCTGCCAGCGGGTCTCGTCGCCGAGCGCGCCGCACATCGCCACCACGCCCGTCGGCGCCGACATCTCGGAGCTCACGCGCCGGGCTCCAGCAGCGCGACGAGCTTGTCCAACTCGCCGTCCCAGCCGCCCCGGTGGCTCTCCATGTTCCCGACCGGGTCGCCGGTGCGGTCGAAGCCGGTCTCGACGACGGTGAGCAGGGTGCCGTCGGCGGCGTCCTCCAGGGTGAAGGTGAACACCGTCGAGGTCTCTTCGATAACGGCGTCCGGTAGCGTGCACTCCTCGTTGCACCAGCGGTAGGCCACCATCGACTCCGGTTCGCAGGCCTCGACGCGGATCGGCACGCCGGCCTGGTTGGGCCAGCTGATCGTGCCGTGGGCGCCGACGCCGGAGCCGGTCAGGCTGATCTGGCCGAACCATTGGGAGATGAGCTCCGGTTCGGTGACGGTGCGCCAGACCTTCTCGCGGGTGGCGTTGATGCGGATCGTGCGGCGAACGGCGCAGGCGTCCGCGTCGATCACGGCGGGCGGGTTCGCGCGGTCGGTGTCATTCATGGTTGCTCCCGGATCTCGATTGGTCGTATTGCAACCATTTGGTTGCAATACGACCAATCGCACAGGTCGGCCCGAACTGCAACCATTAGATTGCAAAACCTGCGTGGCCCGCCAATGCCGAAGCGGGAGCCCGGCCCAGGTCATGAAAGAATCCCTAACCGTGAAGAGCTTCGAGGAACTGTTCGGCGAGCTGACGCTGCGCGCCCAGGAGCGCCCGGCCGGCAGCGCCACCGTCGCCGCGCTGGACGCCGGTGTGCACACCGTCGGCAAAAAGGTCCTGGAGGAGGCCGGCGAGGTGTGGATCGCCGCCGAGCACGAGAGCGACGACGAGCTGGCCGACGAGATCAGCCAATTGCTCTACTGGACGCAGGTGCTGATGCTGGCCCGCGGCCTGACCCTCGACGACGTCTACCGGAAGCTGTGACGAAGATGCTGCGCGTGGCAGTGCCCAACAAGGGCGCACTCAGTGAGGCTGCGGCCGAAATCCTGGCCGAGGCCGGATACCGTCGGCGCACCGACCCGAAGGACCTGACCGTCGTCGACCCGGTCAACGATGTCGAGTTCTTCTTCCTGCGGCCCAAGGACATCGCGATCTATGTCGGCTCCGGCGAGCTGGACTTCGGCATCACCGGCCGTGACCTGGCCGCCGAAAGCGGCGCCCCGGTCTCGGAGCGACTCGCCCTGGGATTCGGATCGTCGACCTTCCGCTACGCCGCCCCGGCCGGCCGAGACTGGAACGTGAATGACTTGGCGGGCAAGCGAATTGCCACCGCGTACCCCAACCTGGTCCGAAACAACCTGGCCGCCAACGGCATTGACGCCACCGTCATCCGGCTCGACGGCGCGGTGGAGATCTCCATCCAGCTCGGGGTCGCCGACGCCATCGCCGACGTGGTCGGCTCCGGCCGCACGCTGCGGCTGCACGACCTGGTGGCCTTCGGGGATTCGCTGTGCGACTCCGAAGCGGTGCTGATCGAACGGGCCGGCAACGGCGCGGACCCGGCCCGCGACCAGCTCGCCGCCCGCGTGCAGGGCGTGGTGTTCGGGCAGCAGTACCTGATGCTGGACTACGACTGCCCGCGTTCGGCGCTGGACCAGGCCGTCGCGGTGTCCCCAGGCCTGGAGTCCCCGACGATCGCCCCGCTGGCCGACCCGGAGTGGGTCGCGGTGCGGGCCCTGGTGCCGCGCAAGGGCGTCAACGACATCATGGACCGGCTGGCCGCCATCGGCGCCAAGGCGATCCTGGCCTCCGACATCCGGTTCTGCCGGATCTGAGGCATCACAAGACCGTCGCTCTGCGACTCATTCTTCGATATCATGGAACTGATATCGAAGGAGGGGGCCGTGGAACAGATCCTGATTCGGAACCTGCCTGAGGGAACCAAGGCGGCGCTGCGAGTCCGCGCCGCGCGCCATGCCCACTCTGTCGAGGCGGAGGCCCGCGCGATCCTCACCGCCGAGTTGGCCGACGACGACGTTCCGATGTCACAGCTGCTCGCAGCCGACACCGGACATGACTTTGACTTCGAGCCGGATCGGCTCGGCCTGACCGCCCGCACGCCGGAACTTTGAGGTGTACGTCCTAGACACCAATGTGGTGTCTGCGTTGCGCGTGCCGGGGCGTCACCCCGCGGTGCGCGAGTGGGTCGATTCCGTTCCGGCCGCCGAGCAATTCGTGACAGCGATCACCCTCGCCGAGATCGAGCGTGGCGTGATTTCAAAGGAACGCACAGACTCAGTCCAAGGTGAGCACTTGCGGCGCTGGTTCGACGATAAGGTGCTGCGCGTATTCACCCGTCGAACGCTGGCCTTCGATCTGGCCGCGGCGCGCGTCCTGGCTAGTTATCGAGTTCCCGAGCACGCCCCCTATGACGACGCGTTGATCGCTGCGGTTGCCCAGGCCGCCGGCAAAATCGTCGCGACCCGCAATCTCCGGCACTTTGAGCCGTTGGGCGTGCGTTGTTTCGATCCGTGGGGCGCGGGGGGATGATTCCCTGACTCAGCCCTGCGGCCGCACCAACAACGTCTGCGCGCAGCTGCCCAGGTAACCGTCGTGGTCGAAGACCTCCGCGGTGGTCACCCCGATTCCGTCGGGCCCGATCGAACCGGCGGCCCGGATGCCGAACTCGTCGCCGACCGGCAGCCGGTGCAGGTGCAGCACGGTGTCGGTGTTCATGAACACGTACTCGGCCGGATCCAGCGCCGCGCCGATGCCGTTGGCCGAGTCGACCACCATTGCCAACCGCTGCAGCGGGGTCGTCGGCTCGTCGTCGACCAGCCCGACCCGCGGGCGCATCCACACCACCCGGGCGCGACCGTCGTCGGCCTCCCGGCGGAACTCGACCGACGACAGGTAACCCGGCGCATCCCACCAGTAGGCGGGCATCGGCTGCGGATTCCCTTGCCGCAGCGCGGGATAGCGATCCATGGGGATACCGCTGGTGTCGGCGGTCTGCAGCGCCCACGCGGTCGCCCGCGCCACCGGCCGATCCGGGTCGGCCACCGGTGAGAGCTCGGCCTCCAGCACCGCGATGCGCTTACCCGGACGCGGGACTGACGTCCGCACCACCAGGTCGGTCAGCGGGATCGCGCCCAGAATGTCCAGGGTGATCCGCCCGATCCGCTGGCCGGATCCCGCCAACTGCTCCTGGATGACCTTGGTCGCCAGCGCCAGCGGGGGAGAGCCGTGCTGGATCGGCGGGCCCCAGTTGCTGCGCGCACAATCGTTGGAGGCGAACGTGCTGTCGCCCAGCCGGCGGTAGTAGCTCTGCGTCACCCTGGCGACTGTATCGGCGTCGCCGAAACCCCGGCATGGCAGGGTGATCGGTTGTGACGGAGAAAACGGGACCCTTCCAGGTCGGTGACCGGGTGCAGCTCACCGACGCCAAGGGCCGGCACTACACCATGGTGCTCACCCCCGACGGCGAGTTCCACACCCACCGCGGCGCCATCGCCTACGCCAAGGTGATCGGCCTGCCCGAGGGCAGCGTCGTGACCTCCACCAACGGCGACCCGTTCCTGGTGCTGCGACCGCTCCTGATCGACTACGTGCTGTCCATGCCGCGCGGCGCGCAGGTCATCTACCCCAAGGACGCCGCCCAGATCGTGCACGAGGGCGACATCTTCCCCGGCGCGACGGTGCTGGAGGCCGGCGCGGGCTCCGGCGCGCTGACCTGCTCACTGCTGCGGGCCGTCGGCCCCACCGGCCGGGTGATCTCGTATGAGGTGCGCGACGACCACGCCGTGCACGCCGCCCGCAACGTCGACACCTTCTTCGGTGAACGTCCCGCCAACTGGGACCTGGTGATCGCCGACCTGTCCGACTATGACGGGCCGCGGGCCGACCGGGTGGTGCTCGACATGCTTGCGCCGTGGGACGTGCTCGACACGGTCGCCAAGGCGCTGGTCCCCGGCGGTGTGCTGATCGTCTATGTCGCCACCGTCACGCAGCTGTCGAAGGTGGTGGAGGCGCTGCGCGAGCAGCAGTGCTGGACCGAGCCGCGGTCCTGGGAGACGCTGCAGCGCGGCTGGGACGTGGTCGGCCTGGCGGTGCGCCCCCAGCACAATATGCGCGGGCACACCGCGTTCCTGGTCTCCGCCCGTCGCCTTGCCCCCGGCACCGTCACGCCGACGCCGCTGCGGCGCAAGAAGCACATCTAGCGCCGTCAAAGCCCCCGGAAAATTGGCGCCCGGAGGGCCCTGCAACCGTCGGTAGCGTTTCTGCCGTGGACATCGACCTCGCCGAGATCGCGGCGCCCCGGCCAGCCGAAGAGCTGGTGGACGAGGCCGCGCAACTCCTCGCGGCGGCCTGCCCGACGGGCTGGCAGCACATGCGCGCGGCGTTCAGCATGGCCGGTGGGCAGCAGATCGCCCGGGGGGTGGCGACGACGGCCGCCGGACCGGTCGGCGTAGCCGTCCCGGCGCGGGTGGTCGACCTGGCCCAGCAGCACCGCGGGGCGACCATCGGCGTCACCGGCCCCTGGTTCCGGATGCTGATCGACCTCGGCGCGTCCGGCGAGCTGGCGGTGTCCTTCGACTACGGGGACAACCCCATTCCCGCCGACGAGCTGCTGCCGTCGGAGGCCTACCTGCGCGACCTCGAGCAGCACCCCCGGCCCGATGTCGCGCTGTGGTTGCTGGCATACGCCGGCAACGAGGGGCAGCAGCGCCGCAGCCCCGCCCAGGCCCGGCAGTCGGCGCTGGCCGCGCCGCGGGTGGCCGACGGGCTTCCGGTGTTCGACCTGCTGTGGTCGCGGATGGCGGCGCTCGCCGCGCTGTGCCGCGGCGTCGACCACCCGGAGGGGGTCCGGCTGGACCCGGCGTTCGCGGTGTTCCGCAGCGGCCAGGACGGCTGCACGGTGGCCAAACTGCCGGGCGGGCGGGCCGTCATCTCCGGCGGGCGCGGAGATTCGGCGCTGCTGACCGCCGCCTACCGGGGGCAGACGGGGTGGCCGGACCTGTACCGCGGCGCCCCGGCCTGGGTGTACGACCTCTACCTGGATCCGCGGGCGGCGGCCGGGCTGCTGTCCTTCTGCTGCTGGTGGGACGGCCACACCTGGTACAGCGCGGAGCGCGGGACCGCCGATGAGCGCCACGGCGCGGTCCCCGCGGTGTGGTCCATCGAATCCACCGCCGAGGCCGTGACCGGCGTGCTGAACACCGTCGGTGTCGCGCTGACCGACCGAAATGCTTATGCCGCAGCGAATTTCGTACGCGCAGCCGACGCCGGGATCGTCACCGAAGCGACCCTGCGGCAACTGTTCGTCGACGGAGTGCCGGAGTCCTTCGACATGGCCGCGGCGTTGGCCCAGCTGGACGCCGCCGACGTGCTGCTGCCGCTGTGCCGGCGGATCCCCGAAGACGTCGCCATCCGGCAGGTCATCGATTACTGCCGCTCCGGCGCGCCGGGTTCGGCCGGGTATCCGCTGAACCGCTTGGCGGCCGTGCGTCTGGAGGCCGGCTGGCAGGTGTTCGCGCCGGTTCCGCCCGGCGAATGGGCGACCGGGCGAACCGTGTTCCTGGTCGCCGACGACGGCGTCGTCGAACCGACAACCATGGCCGGCGGGCCGACGGAGGTGGCGATGGCGTTCGCCGCCCGGTTCGCCCGACGGGTCCGCAACCGCGCAGAGAGGCGATGACCATGTCTCACCCCGGATTCACCCAGCCGGTGGAACTGCGCTGCGTCCTCGACGCAGGCAAGGCGATGCGACGGATGATCCCGGTGCTGCTGATCATGGGCTTCGCCGTGTGGATGCTCGCCGCGCTGCCGCTGGGCCTGATGTTCCCGAAATCCGGTGTGCCCGCCTACGCTGGCGGAATCACCATCGCGCTGCTGGTCGTCGGGATGGTGTACCTGAGGAAACGCCGGGAACTGGACCACCGGGGTCATCGGCGCCTGGCTGCGGCACTACCGGCCCGACCTGGCGCTGCCGCAGGTGTGGGAGCCACCGCGAAGGTCCATCGTTGCCCGCCGTGATGGAATCGGGGGACGGCAACGAGAGGACAAGGGCGATGACGAACATCGACTACGAGGTCACCGGGGATGTCGCACACGTCCGGCTGAACCGGCCGGAGAAGCACAACGCGCTGACCCTCGACATGATCGACGATCTGGCCAAGGCCGCCGACCGGGCGGCCAAGGACCGCTCGATCCGGGCGGTGGTGCTCAACGGCGCCGGTGAATCCTTCTGCTCCGGGCTGGATTTCGCCTCGGCCGGCAAGGAACGCGGCCGGATCATGCGCAATCTGATTCCCAAGCGGCACACCGCGGCGAACGCCTTCCAGGCCGCCGGCTGGGCGTGGCGGAGCGTCCCGGTTCCGGTGATCGCGGTCGTCACCGGCCACTGCTACGGCGGCGGACTGCAGATCGCGCTCGGCGCCGACTTCCGGTTCGCCACCCCAAGTGCCGACTTGTCGATCATGGAGTCGCGCTGGGGGCTCATCCCGGACATGTCGCTGTCGGCGAGCATCGCCCAGCTGGCCAGCATCGACGTCGCCAAGCGTCTGACGATGACCGGTGAAACCTTCACCGCCGCGCAGGCTTTGGAGTGGGGCCTGCTCTCAGGAGTGGCCGAGGACCCGCACGCCGCTGCCGACGAGTTGATCGCCGCCATCCGGGAACGCTCACCGGACGCGGTGGCCGCGGCCAAGGCGCTGTTCGAGCAGACCTGGTACAACGGGTCGCGGTTGTCGTTCCCGGTGGAGCAGACCCTGCAGATCCGCTTGCTGCGCGGCCGCAATCACGCGATCGCGCGCAAGGCCGGCCTGGCCAAAGAACAGCCGCAGTTCACCGAGCGGCAGTACTAGTCGTCGCTGCGGGACAGCCCGCGCCGCGCCGAGAGCAACTCGACCTCCGGCCGGGAGGCCACCAGCCGCTCGGCGGCGTCGAGCACCTCGGTGACGTGCCCGGCGTCGGCGGCCACCACCGAGAGCCCGATCCCGGCCCGGCGGTGCAGATCCTGGTCCCCAACCTCGGCGGCGGAAACACTGAACCGCCGCCGCAGTTCGGCGACCACCGGGCGCACCACGGAGCGCTTCTGCTTCAGCGAATGCACGTCACCGAGCAGCAGGTCGAATTCCAGCCAGCCGATCCACACGGTTGTCAGCGGCCGGGAGTGGAGGTGGGCGCCGGGGTGGCGCCCACGGGCTCGCCGGTGGTCGGCTCCGGGCCGGTCGCGGCGGCGTCGCCTGCGCTGGTCAACAGCAGGTCCGCGGTCTTGCGGGACAGCCGCCAGCCGTAGCCGGAGTCGACGAACTCCATCGGATAGCTGAACGGCTTGTCGTACTTGTCCCCGCTCGGGGTGATGGTGACCGTCGCGGTGACGGTCTTGTCCTGGCCGTCGACCCAGGCCAGATCCGAGGCCTCGACGGTCAGCGGCAGCACGTGATTGTCGGCCATCGCCTTGGTCAGTCCCTCCAGAGCGGCCGCGTCACCGGCGGTCGACCCGTCGATCAGCGATAGCTTCTGGTTACCCGGAACGGCCGGATCCGACAGCCGCAGCAGCACCGCGGTCAGCACCTCCGGGGCCGGCAGCGGCGCCCGCGGATCGGCGGCGACCGACACCGTCGTGGTCGGCTCGGCGGCCGGGGGAGTCGAGGAATGACACCCGGAAAGACCGAACGCCGCCACGACAGTGGCGGCGCTCAGGATCACAGCTCGGGTGCTCCGCACCCTCAAATACTAGGACAAAGAGGTCAGCAAACTAAGCACCGACGCCTTGGAGAGTTGCCAGCCGCTGGGGCTGGGGCCCTGAACGAAGGTGATCGGCTCCGCGCCGGTGGCGCCGTTGGCCGCCGTCGCCGACACGTTGGCGGTGGCCTGGTTGCCGACCTGGTCGATGTCGGCCACCGTGAAGGTCAGCGGGAAGTAGCCCTGCTTGGCCTTCTTGTCGTAGGCCTTATCCGCCAGGAAGGTGTCCTTGGGGCCCAGTCCGCCCTGGATGTAGGTGGACTTGGTCGAGAACGAACCCGGCGCGACCAGGCCGTTCAGGGTCTGGCTCAGCGCGCCCTCGATCTCCGGGGCCGGGGCGGCGGGCATCGGGATGTCCCACACCACCGGCTGGACGACGGGGGCGGCGGGCACGGTGGCCAGGCCGGTGATGCCCGCGGCCGCGCCTGCGGTGAACGCGAAGGCGACGGCGCCGGTCATAACGGTCTTGATGGTCACTTGGGTCCTTCCAAATTGCCGAGGGATTGCTCCGAGGCTAACAAAGACAACGGGTGTGTCGCGGTGCGCGAGCGCACACAACAGGTGAATCGCCGGTAGCGTTGAAGGTGTTACCGCACCAGATTGCACGGCGGAAAGGAGGGCGCCATGAGCCCGTCAGAGCGTTCAGAGAACGATCGCGACGCCGCAATTCCCGCGCAGTCCAGCGGCGATGACGCCGAATTGGAGCGACTGCGGCGCGAGACCGCGGCCCTGCGCGCCAAGCTGGAGGCCGCCGCCGGCGCCGGCAGCGGACTGCGCACAGCCCGCGACATCCAGGCCCTGGAGCACCGGGTCGAGTCGCTGAGCTCCCGTAACTCCAAGCTGATGGAAACTCTCAAGGAGGCCCGTCAGCAACTGCTCGCGCTGCGCGAGGAGGTGGACCGACTGGGCCAGCCGCCCAGCGGCTACGGCGTGCTGCTCACAGTCACCGACGACGAGACCGTCGACGTGTTCACCTCCGGACGCAAGATGCGTCTGACGGTGTCGCCGAACATCGACGTGACCACGCTCCGTCGCGGCCAGACGCTTCGGCTCAACGAGGCGCTGACGGTGGTGGAGGCCGGGGCGTACGAGTCCGTCGGGGAAATCTGCACGCTGCGCGAAATTCTGGGCGACGGTCAGCGCGCGCTGGTGGTCGGCCACACCGACGAGGAGCGCATCGTCTGGCTGGCCGAACCGCTGGTCGCCACCGAAGACCTGCCCGACGAGATCGCCGACGCCCTCGACGACGACAAGCAGCGCCGGCTGCGCCCCGGTGACTCGCTGCTGGTGGACACCAAGGCCGGCTACGCCTTCGAACGCGTGCCCAAGGCCGAGGTGGAAGACCTGGTCCTGGAAGAGGTGCCGGATGTCTCCTACGACGATATCGGTGGCCTGCGCCGCCAGATCGAGCAGATCCGCGACGCCGTCGAACTGCCGTTCCTGCACAAGGAGCTCTACCGCGAGTACGCGCTGCGCCCGCCCAAGGGCGTGCTGCTCTACGGTCCGCCCGGCTGCGGCAAGACTCTGATCGCCAAGGCCGTCGCGAACTCGCTGGCCAAGAAGATGGCCGAGCTGCGCGGCGAGGAGTCCCGCGAGGCGAAGAGCTACTTCCTCAACATCAAGGGCCCCGAGCTGCTGAACAAGTTCGTCGGCGAGACCGAACGCCACATCCGGCTGATCTTCCAGCGGGCCCGGGAGAAGGCGTCCGAGGGCACCCCGGTGATCGTGTTCTTCGACGAGATGGACTCCATCTTCCGCACCCGCGGCACCGGCGTCAGTTCCGACGTCGAGACGACGGTCGTCCCGCAGCTGCTCGCCGAGATCGACGGCGTGGAGGGGCTGGAGAACGTGATCGTCATCGGCGCCTCCAACCGGGAGGACATGATCGACCCGGCGATCCTGCGGCCCGGCCGCCTCGACGTGAAGATCAAGATCGAGCGGCCCGACGCCGAGTCGGCGCAGGACATCTTCAGCAAGTACCTGACCGAGTCGCTGCCGGTGCACGTCGACGACCTCGGCGAGTTCGACGGTGACCGCCCCGCCACCCTGAAGGCGATGATCGAGAAGGTCGTCGACCGGATGTACGCCGAGATCGACGACAACCGGTTCCTGGAGGTCACCTACGCCAACGGTGACAAAGAGGTGATGTACTTCAAGGACTTCAACTCCGGGGCGATGATCCAGAACGTGGTGGACCGGGCCAAGAAGTACGCCATCAAGAGCGTGCTGGACACCGGGCAGCGGGGGCTGCGGATCCAGCACCTGCTGGACTCGATCGTCGACGAGTTCGCCGAGAACGAGGACCTGCCCAACACCACCAACCCCGACGACTGGGCGCGGATCTCGGGCAAGAAGGGCGAGCGGATCGTCTACATCCGCACCCTGGTCACCGGAAAGAATTCCAGTGCCAGTCGCGCCATCGACACCGAGTCCAATTTGGGGCAGTACCTCTAAATATCTGACGAATCCACGAGACCACCATCGCCGCGCCGTCGGTCAGCGAATTCTGCTACCGGCACCATGTCGAAGCGGTATGGGTGGTCCAGGATTCGGCGTGCTGACCGATCTGGAGACCGGAACCGACTACCAGCTCGCGCCGGGGACGATGTACCTGCTCGACGGCCACGAGCGGCACCGGATCACCTGTCAGGAGCGACTGCGCATTGCTGTGCGTGTTCAACCCGCCGGTCACCGGCCGGGAGGTGCACGACGAGAACGGCGTCTACCCCGCCCCGGCGCCGCTGGCTTGAGCGCCGCGCTCTGAGCCTGCGGCGGCCAGGAAACCACGGTAGCGGTCCCGGGCGACCCGGTTGACCCGCATCGCCTTGAGCTGCGGTTTGAGGAACTGCTTGCGGTACTCCTTGTCCGACAGCGCGCGGGCGGCCAGATACATGTAGGTCAGCGCGGTCAGGAACATCACCACCTGGATCAGCGCGTCGGGGATCGGCAGCGTCATGCCGAAGATCTGGCCGTCCGACGGCCCGCCGCGGGTGTAATCGGCCAGCAGTTCCGGGCTGACCACCAGCAGGCCGAACGTCAGGAAGATCGCCCCGGCGACCAGCGCGACCGTCAGCACCTGCACCACCTCGGAGATCACGATGACCAGCAGCACATTGGCCCGCTCCGGACGGTTCAGCGGTCCGGGGTTCTCAAGGTCGGGCAGCGCGGCCAGCGGAGTGCCGGTCAGCGCGCGGGCGTGCGACTGATAGTCGTTGCGCGCCAGGATCGGCCGGACCCGGCGCAGGGTGGACGACGCCAGGAACGCGGTGGCCAGCAGATACAGGAAGCCCAACACCAGCCACAGCCGGCTGCGGTCGAGGACGTCGGCCATCCGCCAGACCGGGTTGTTGAAGAACACCAGCATGGTCAACAGCACCACCGGCAGCGCACGCACCATCAGCCCGCCGATCGAGGTGAGGTTCGCCAGCGTCATCCGGGCGGCCCAGCCCAGGATCGACCCGATCCCGGTCGCGGTGCACACAAAGATCAGCGCGATCACAGCGACGTCGAGGGCCAGGTTCACCGCCCGGGACACGCTCGGGCCGCCCACCAGCACCCCCGGGACGACCAGCGAGATCGAGGCCGCCGCCACCAGCCGGCGAATCGGCCGGCTGGTGATCCGCGACACCAGCCACCCGGCGGTCGCCGCCCCGGGCAGCAGCAGCGCCACGATGCCCAGCAGGAACCACTCGCCGCGGGTGGGCGAGCCGTCGATGTCGACGGAGTGCTCACCGGTCACCGCGACGATCACGATCGAGAACGCCATGATGACCGCCCAGGCGGCCAGCGCGGGCGCCGACCGCGACCAGAGGCCGCGCACCAGCCGGTCCGGGCGCAGCACCAGCGGCAGCCCGCGTTGCAGGAACCATTGCTCGACGGCGTGCTGTTGGCCGGTGGGGCGCGTGGTGTCCATGTGCGGGCTCACTTCGCCACCGCCTCGGCCCGGTCGGAGGCGGTGTAGGCGCGGTAGCGGTCCCGGGCGGCCAGCGTCACCTGCAATTCGTCGAGTTGCGGGTCGAGGAACTGGGCGCGGTACTCGTCGTTGCTGACGGTGTTGGCGGCCAGGTACATGAAGGTCAGCGCGATCATGAACATCACGATCTGAATCAGCGCCTCGGGAATCGGCAGTGTCATCCCCAGCACCTGCCCGCTGGCCGATCCGCCGTGGGTGAGCACCGACAGCAGTTCGGGGCTGACCAGCACCAGACCGAACACGAGGAAGATCAGGCCGGTCACCACCGCCACCGTCAGGATCTGGACCAACTCGGACATCGTCACCACGAACACCACATTGACTCGCTCCCGACGCGACAGCGGCACCCGGTTCGGGCGGTCGGGCAGCCGCGCGAACGCCGTGTCGTCGAGCGCCCCGGCCGGCTCGGCCCGCTTGGCCTCCGGCGCCAGGGTCGGCTGCAGCCGGTTCGCCGTGCTGGAGGTCAGAAACGCCACCGCGATGACGACCAGGATGCCCAGGGCAACCCAGAGCCGGCCGCGGCTGAGGGTCGCCGCCATGCTCCACGCCGCGGTGTTGAAGAAGACGAGCATGGTCAGCAGCATCACCGGCAGCGCGCGGATCAGCATCCGGCCGACGGACGTCAAGTTCTCGACGGTGAGCCGGACCGCCCAGCCGAGGATCGACCCGAGGCCGGTTGCCGTGCACGAGATGATCGCCGCGATGACGGCGACGTCGACCAACAGGTTGAACCCGGTGCGCGGACTGGGGCCGCCGAGGACCGCGCCCAGCACGGCCAACGCCACCGACGCCCACGCGACGGCCAGCCGGGCCCGAGGACTCGCCAGCCGGGAGACCAGCCAGCCCACCAGGGCCGCGGTCGGCAGGAACAGCGCCACCACGGCGAGCAGGAACCATTCCGTCCGCGAGGGCGTGCCGTCGATGTCGATGGTGTGCCGGCCGGTGAGGGCGACGGTGAGCATGGAGAACGCCATCATCGCGGCGAACGCGCCCAGCGCGGGCGCCGATCGCACCAGCAGGCGCCGCAGCAGCCGGCCCGGTCGCAGGACTGACGGCAGCCCGCGGCGCAGGAACCATTCCTCGGCGGCTCGTTGCGGGGATCGGCCCGGTGGCAGATGCGGCTGGCTCATCGTGGTGGTGGACTCCTCTGGGGTGGGCGGCGCGGTCCGGGTCGGGCGACCCTCGGCGCCGGGTCAGCTCGGCGCCGGCGTCCCGATAGGCTGCGAGTATGCAGCGGATCATCGGAACCGAGGTCGAATACGGCATTTCCTCGCCGTCGGACCCGACGGCGAACCCGATCCTGACCTCCACCCAGGCGGTGCTCGCCTACGCCGCCGCAGCCGGGGTGCCGCGCGCCAAACGCACCCGCTGGGACTACGAGGTGGAGTCCCCGCTGCGGGACGCCCGCGGATTCGACCTGGGCCGCGCCTCGGGCCCGGCCCCGGTCATCGACGCCGACGAGATCGGCGCGGCCAACATGATCCTCACCAACGGGGCCCGGCTCTACGTCGACCACGCGCACCCGGAATACTCCGCGCCCGAGGTCACCGACCCGATGGACGCGGTGATCTGGGACAAGGCCGGCGAGCGGGTGATGGACGCCGCCGCCCGGCACGCGTCCTCGGTGCCCGGCGCGCCGAAACTGCAGCTCTACAAGAACAATGTCGACGGCAAGGGCGCCTCCTACGGCACCCACGAGAACTATCTGATGAGCCGCGCCACCCCGTTCAACGCGGCGATCGTCGGGCTGACCCCGTTCTTCGCCTCCCGGCAGGTGATGGTCGGGTCCGGCCGAGTCGGCATCGGCGCCTCCGGGGAGGAACCGGGCTTCCAGCTGTCCCAGCGCGCCGACTACATCGAGGTCGAGGTGGGCCTGGAGACCACCCTCAAACGCGGCATCATCAACACCCGCGACGAACCGCACGCCGACGCCGACAAGTACCGCCGGCTGCACGTCATCATCGGCGACGCGAACCTCAGCGAAACCTCCACCTACCTCAAGGTCGGGACCACCTCGCTGGTGCTTGACCTGATCGAGGAGAGCGCCGCGCACGGGGTGGATCTGGCCGATCTGGCGCTGGCCCGACCGGTGCACGCCGTGCACGTGATCAGCCACGATCCGACGCTGCGGGCCACCGTGGCGCTGGCCGACGGCCGCGAACTCACCGGCCTGGCGCTGCAGCGGATCTACCTGGAGCGGGTGGCGGCGATGCTGGCGCGCCGCGACCCGGACCCGCGCGCCCAGCACGTCGTCGACACCTGGGCCGAGGTGCTCGACCTGCTGGAACGCGACCCGATGGAGTGTGCCGACATCCTGGACTGGCCGGCCAAACTGCGGCTGCTGGAGGGATTCCGCAGCCGGGAAGGGCTGTCCTGGTCCGCGCCGCGGCTGCACCTGGTGGACCTGCAGTACTCCGACGTGCGCCTGGACAAGGGCCTCTACAACCGGCTCGTCGCGCGCGGGTCGATGCGCCGGCTGGTCACCGAAGCGCAGGTGCTCGACGCCGTGGTCAGGCCGCCGACCGACACCCGCGCCTACTTCCGCGGGGAGTGCCTGCGCCGATTCGGCGCGGACATCGCCGCGGCCAGCTGGGATTCGGTGATCTTCGACCTGGGTGGCGACTCGCTGGTGCGCATCCCCACCCTGGAGCCGCTGCGCGGCAGCAAGGCGCACGTCGGGGCGCTGTTGGATTCGGTGAACTCGGCCGCCGAGCTGGTCGACCAGCTCACCCACTAGCGAATGTCGGCGCGGTCTGGTCGGACCCGGCCGGTAGGGTAGAACCACTGTTCAACGACATCGGGAGGCAGCGATGGCCCAGGAACAAAAGCGCGGCGGGGGTGGCGGCGACGATGACGAGCTGGCCGGCCTCGACGCCGCCGGCCAGGAGCGCCGCGAGAAGCTGACCGAGGAAACCGACGACCTGCTCGACGAGATCGACGACATCCTCGAGGAGAACGCCGAGGACTTCGTCCGGGCCTATGTCCAAAAGGGCGGCCAGTGAGCTGGACGGCTGACCAGTCCTCGTTCGCCGAACTGCTCCGCGCCCAGGCCCCGCACCTGCTCCCGCAGGTCGGCGACATCAACGCCACCGGGTCGGAGTTGCCGCACGGCACCACCATCGTCGCGGTCAAGTACCCCGGTGGGGTGCTGATCGCCGGTGACCGGCGCGCCACCCAGGGCAATATGATCGCCAGCCGGGACGTGCAGAAGGTCTACATCACCGACGACTACACCGCGACCGGCATCGCCGGCACCGCCGCGATCGCCGTCGAGTTCGCCCGGCTCTACGCCGTCGAACTGGAGCACTACGAGAAGCTCGAGGGCATCGCGCTGAGCTTCCCCGGCAAGGTCAACCGGCTGGCGAACATGGTGCGCGGCAACCTCGGCGCCGCGCTGCAGGGCTTCGTCGCGCTGCCGCTGCTGGTCGGCTACGACCGCGACGACGCCGACCCGGCCGACGCCGGGCGGATCGTGTCCTTCGACGCCGCCGGCGGCTGGAACATCGAGGAGGAGGGCTACCACTCGGTGGGGTCGGGTTCGCTGTTCGCCCGCTCGTCGCTGAAGAAGCTGTACCCGAGCGTCACCGACGCCGAGTCCGCGCTCGGCGCGGCGATCGAGGCGCTCTACGACGCCGCCGACGACGACTCCGCCACCGGCGGTCCGGACCTGGTGCGCGGCATCTTCCCGACCGCGGTCACCATCGGCGCCGAGGGCGCCGAGGAGATCACCGCCGAGCGGATCGCCGAGCTGGCCCGCGCGGTGATCGCCAACCGGGAACAGACCAGCCTGCGCCGAAATCACGGTCCGCACACCGACATTCGAGAGCAGTCATGACCTTCCCGTACTTCATCTCGCCCGAACAGGCGATGCGTGAGCGCAGCGACCTGGCGCGCAAGGGCATCGCCCGCGGCCGCAGCGTCGTCGCGCTGGCCTACGCCGACGGGGTGCTGTTCGTGGCGGAGAACCCGTCGCGCTCGCTGCAGAAGGTCAGCGAACTCTACGACCGGATCGGGTTCGCCGCCGTCGGCCGGTTCAACGAGTTCGACAACCTGCGCCGCGGCGGCATCCAGCTCGCCGACACCCTCGGCTACACCTACGACCGCCGCGACGTGACCGGCCGGCAGCTGGCCAACCGGTACGCCTCCACCCTCGGCACCATCTTCACCGAGCAGGCCAAGCCCTACGAGGTGGAGCTGTGCGTGGCCGAGGTGGCGCACTACGGCGAGACCAAGGCGCCGGAGCTGTACCGGATCACCTACGACGGATCCATCGCCGACGAGCCGCACTTCGTGGTGATGGGTGGCGCGACCGAGCCGATCACCGCCGCGCTGCGGGACAGCTACACCGAGAACGCGGCGCTGGCCGACGCGGTCGCGGTGGCGGTCACGGCGCTGGAATCCGGCGCCGACGGCGAGCGCCGAGAGCTGGGCGCGGGGAATCTGGAGGTCGCGGTGCTCGACGCGACCCGGCCGCGCCGGGCGTTCCGGCGCATCACCGGCGCCGCGCTCGACGGATTGCTGCCCGCGACCGAATAGCCGAAGCGCGGATCTACGACAGCGTGTAGTTTGGGGCGCATGTCGGGGGACATGCCGCGGCCGTCGAATGTGACGCTCAAGCTCGTCATGGCCGTCACCGGTGTGGTCTTCGCGCTGTTCGTGCTGGTCCACATGGTCGGCAACCTCAAGATCTACACCGGCGCAACGCATTTCGACGACTACGCGCACTGGCTGCGCACCCTGGCCGAGCCGCTGCTGCCGTACGAGGGCGCGCTCTGGCTGTTCCGCGCGGTGCTGCTGACCGCGCTGATCGGGCACGTCTGGGCCGCGGTGCTGCTGACCATCCGGGGCCGACGGGCCCGCGGCGCATTCCGCCGCCGCGGGATGACGGGGATGCGGTCGTTCACCGCGCGCACCATGCCGGTCACCGGCGTCGTGCTATTGGCGTTCATCGTTTTCCACATCCTGGACCTGACCACCGGAACCCGGCCGGCCGCCAGCGCCGAATTCACCGCCGCCACCCACACCTCGAGCGCCGCCTACGCCAACCTGATCGCCAGCTTCGACCGGCCCGCGGTCGCCGGCTTCTACCTGCTGGCCATGCTGCTGCTCGGCGCGCACCTCGCGCACGGGCTCTACACGGCCGTCAACGACCTCGGCGTGACCGGGGCCCGGGCCCGGGCGCTGCTCACCGCCGCCGGCGGCCTGCTCGCGCTCACCGTGATGGCCGGCAATATGACCATCCCCATCGCGGTGCTCACCGGGTGGTTGTCATGAGCCTCGACGACCTGCGCGAGATCGGCACGCCCCTGGCGCCGGGCGCCCCGGCCGGTGACCCGGCCACCGCCTGGGAACGCCGACTGCTGGACTACCGGCTGGTCAGCCCGCTGAACCGGCGCAAGTTCACCGTCATCGTGGTCGGCACCGGGCTGGCCGGGGCGGGCTGCGCGGCCGCGCTCGGCGAGCTGGGCTACCAGGTGGAATCCTTCACCTTCCACGACGCGCCGCGGCGCGCGCACAGCGTGGCCGCCCAGGGCGGCGTCAACGCCGCCCGCGGCCGCAAGGTCGACAACGACAGCGTCGCCCGGTTCGTCAAGGACACCGTCAAGGGCGGGGATTTCCGCGCCCGGGAAGCCGATTGCTACCGGCTGGCGCAGGAGTCCAGCCGGGTGATCGACCACATGAACGCCATCGGCGCGCCATTCGCCCGCGAATACGGCGGCAGCCTGGCCACCCGGTCCTTCGGCGGGGTGCAGGTCTCCCGGACCTACTACACCCGCGGCCAGACCGGCCAGCAGCTGCAGATCGCCGCCAGCCAGGCGCTGCTGCGGCAGGTCAACGCCGGCGCGGTCACCCTGCACACCCGCACCGAGATGCTCGACCTGATCGTCTCCGAGTCCCGGGCGGTCGGGGTGATCACCCGGGACCTGCTCACCGGCGAGATCCGCGCGGTGACCGGGCACGCCGTGGTGCTGGCCACCGGCGGCTACGGCAATGTGTTCCACCGATCCACGCTGGCCCGCAACTCCAACGCCAGCGCCACCTGGCGGGCGCACCTGCGCGGCGCGCTGTTCGCCTCCCCGTCGTTCATCCAATTCCATCCCACCGCGCTGCCGTTGAGCTCGCCGTGGCAGTCCAAGACCATCCTGATGAGCGAGTCGCTGCGCAACGACGGCCGGATCTGGGTGCCGCGCAAGCCGGGGGACGACCGGGCGCCCTCCGACATCCCCGAGCAGGAGCGGGACTACTACCTGGAGCGGATGTACCCCTCCTACGGCAACCTCGCGCCGCGGGACGTGTCATCGCGGGCCGCGCGCGCCCAGATCGAGTCCGGCCACGGCGTCGGGCCGCTGAAAAACAGTGTGTACCTGGACTTCCGGGACGCGCTGGCCCGGCTGGGCCGCGATGTCATCGCCGAACGCTACGGCAACCTGTTCGATATGTACCGGGACGCCACCGGCGAGGACCCCTACGTCGTCCCGATGCGGATCGCCCCCGGCGCGCACTTCGCGATGGGCGGACTGTGGAGCGACTTCGACCAGATGACCAACATCCCTGGGCTGTTCGTGGCCGGGGAAGCCGGCTGGGCGTATCACGGGGCCAATCGGCTGGGCGCCAACTCGCTGCTGTCGGCGTGCGTGGACGGCTGGTTCACGCTGCCCTACGCGGTGCCGAACTACCTGGCCGGGCTGCTGGGCGCCCCCGCGCCGGGCGCCGACGACCCCGCCGTCACGGCGACGCTGGCCGAAACCCGAACGCGTGTTGAGGAACTGCTGGCCATCGACGGACGGCAGGGCCCGGACCGGTTCCACCGCCGGCTCGGCGAGATCCTCTACCAGGGCTGCGGGGTGTCCCGCTCGGCGGCCGGGCTGCGGACCGCGATCGGCGAGATCGACGAGCTGACGGGCGAGTTCTGGGCCGATCTGCGGGTGGCCGGGACGGCGGCGGCGTTCAACCAGGAACTCGAAAAGGCCGGCCGGGTCGCCGATTTCCTCGGCCTGGCCCGGCTGATGTGCGTCGACGCGCTGGACCGCGACGAATCCTGCGGCGCGCACTTTCGCACCGAGCACCAGACCCCGACCGGGGAGGCCCAGCGCGATGACGAGCACTGGGCGTTCGTCTCGGCGTGGGAACACGCGCCCAAACCGATCCGGCACGATGAGCCGCTGGAGTTCACCGCCGTGCCGTTGGCGACCAGGAACTACGTATGAAACTGACACTGGAGATCTGGCGGCAACCCGAGGCCGGCGCGCCCGGGCGATTCGAACGCTACCTCGTCGACGACGCCACCGGTGAGATGTCGCTGCTGGAACTGCTGGACCGGCTCAACGACGCCCTGGTCGACGGCGGCGACGACCCGGTCGCCTTCGACTCCGACTGCCGGGAAGGGGTCTGCGGATCCTGCGGGATCACCGTCGACGGCCGCCCGCACGGCCCGGTCGCCAACACCCCGTCCTGCCGCCAGCACGTGCGCAGCTTCCGCGACGGCGCCACCGTGCGGATCGAGCCATTCCGGTCGGCGGCCTACCCGGTGGTCCGTGACCTGGTGGTCGACCGCGGCGCGCTGGACCGGCTCATCACCGCCGGCGGGCACATCGCGGTGGACGCCGGCACCGCCGCCGACGCGGACGCCGAACCGCAGGGCAAGGACGCCGCCGAGTACGCGCTGGACTTCGCCGCCTGCATCGGCTGCGGGGCGTGCGTGGCGGCCTGCCCCAATGGCGCGGCGCACCTGTTCGCCGGCGCGAAGCTGCTGCACCTGGGAACCGTGACACGCGGCAGGCAGGAACGCGGACGGCGGGCGAAAGCGCTCACCGGCGCGCTGGAGGACGAGTTCGGCCCGTGCTCCAGCTACGGCGAATGCGCGGACGTCTGCCCGGAGAGCATCCCGATGACCGCGATCGCCGCGGTGAACCGCGAGGTGATGCGGGCCCGACTGCGGGGCAAGCCGGACTGAGTCACCCCAACCGGCTCCGCAGGATCGCTGTGAATGGCCGGGGGTCGGCCTCGCCGTCCCGGCGAAACGGCATCGAATCCCTCGACGCGGCAATCCACTCCGCGCGATCCAGGCCGGACAGGTCCAGCCGGCGCCGGCCCGCGGCGGCCAGCAGGTGCAGCAGCAGCGTCCCGGTGCGCCCGTTGCCCTCCCGGAATGGGTGAATCCGGTTGTGCTCGGCGTAGACCCGGGCCAGCCGGAACGCCAACTCGCCGTCGTCGAGCCGGGCGGCGGTCACCGCCAGCTCACCGACGTCGGCGTCGAAGAAATCGAGGTGCTCCGGGATCAACCGCCAGGACCCGAACGTGGTGGACCCCCGGCGCAGATTCACGATCCGCGGTTGCCCGGCCCACGGGTACACGTCTCCGAACACCTGGGTGTGCAGCGCGCGGATGTCCAGCGGCGGACTGGGCATCTGGAGCGCCTGCAGCATCCGGCCGGCCGTCGCGACGAACTCCAACCGGGCCAGCGCCGCCGGGTCGACGACCCCGAAACTGTTGCGCAGCAACGTCGTTCCCGGAATCAGGTAGGGCCGCCGCCGGGCCAGCCGCGGCCGGGCCCTGGCCCGCGGCGCCCGGGACAACTCCGGCGCCAGATACGCCCCGAAGGACAGCTCGCCGTAGGCCAGCCGATCCAGCGCGGCCAACTGCTCGGGCTCCGGGCGCCAGCCCTCCATCACCTCGGCCGCCACCGTCTGGGCGATCCGGTGCCGCACCGCGTCGTCGAGCATCACCATCGCGAGAACGCCGATGTCGAAGCGAGATACCGGAGCTTGCGGCACACCCCGTTGACCTCCCGGCCGATATGGCGCAGCGCGGTCCGGTCGGCCGGGGTCAGCGCCGACATCTCCGCGGTGTCCGGCGGCGGGCCGGGGGAGTCGAACACCTCGGCGCGCAACCGCCAGCGGATCGCGACGCCGATCCGGTGGCTGCGTGTCAGCAGAGCGGCGTCGTGATCGTCCAGATACGCTGACCCCGCCGCCGCGGCCAGCCGGTCGGGCGTGGACAGCGCGTCGGCGCCGACGCTCAGCGCGGCCCACCGGCCGATCCGCACCACCGGGTCGATGATGGCGCGTTTGACGTCGACGGCGCCCCCACCGCCGAAGATCCGCAGCCGCGGCGGCACCTGGGCGCGCACCGCGGTGGCGTCCTCCAGCATCGCCGACAGGGCCGCGGGCTGTTCGCGGGCAGCGGCGGCGGCCTCTGCGCGCAGGTCCGGGCCGCCGGTGACGGCGACGGCGTCGGACAGCAGCCCGGTCATCACCACGCCGCGGTCGGCCTCCGGGCGGGCCGCCCACTTCGCGATCCCCGCCGACCAGTCCGCCGCAGACCGGTTGAACCGGCCGCGGGCCGCGAACGCGCCGTGCGGGTCCTCGGTGAACCCGCAGTCGGCGAGCAGTTGATGCACCGCCGCCGCCCCGGCCAGCGCGTCGTCGGCCGTGGTGTCCGGGGCGCTGCACACCAGGGTCTCCAGATCGGCGCCGGGCAGCGCCTCACCGCGCCCCACGCTGCCCGAGACATACCAGTGCCCCCCGTCGCCGACGCAGCGCACCGCGGCCGCGACCGCGGCGGCGCACAACGCCGACCATTCGGCGGCCAGCGCCGCCGCGGACACCCGATCCGACACCGCGGCGCGCACCCGCAGCCGCGCCGCGGCCGCGGCCCCGGCCAGCTCGGCGCCGTCGCGCGCCACGGCCATCGCGGCGCGCGCATCGCGAAGCGAGGTGTCGGACATGTGCCGCATTCTCGCAATATTCACCGCCCCGCGCGGGACGCCCGGCGGGTACCCGCAGGTCGGCGCGGGCCGGAAACACAGTGGTTACCTTCGGCCACACCCGGGAAACAGCGCGTTGACAAACCCGACATTCCGGCGGGCTTACCTAAGCCGACGTGACGACGATGTCCCGGCCCTCATCCCCGCAACGGACAGGGGATGCCGAATTGCCCAGGAGCGCCCAGATGTCGATCCCCGTCCAGACGGCGCCGCCGTCGGTGGCCACCGACCACGACGACCTCGCCGAATTCGGCTACGACCAGCAGTTGCACCGCCGGCTCGGGAAGTTCGAATCGTTCGCCGCCGGGTTCTCCTTCGTCTCGATCCTGACCACCATCTTCCAGTTGTTCGGCCTCGGCTTCGGTTTCGGCGGCCCGGCGTTCTTCTGGACCTGGCCGGTGGTGTTCGTCGGGCAGTTCATGGTCGCGCTGTGTTTCGCCGAACTCGCCGCCCGCTACCCGATCTCCGGCGCCATCTACCAGTGGTCGCGGCGGATGGGCGGGGAACTCGTCGGCTGGTTCGGCGGCTGGTTCATGGTGCTCGCCCAGACCGTCACCGCCTCGGCGGCGGCCATCGCCCTGCAGGTGGTGCTGCCCACCATCTGGTCCGGATTCCAGGTCATCGGCGACGATCCGTCGCTCACCTCGCCCAGCGGCGCGGCGAACGCCGTCGTGCTCGGCACCGTGCTGCTGGTCTTCACCACCACCATCAATTGCATTGGCATCAAATGGATGTCGCGGGTCAACACCACCGGGGTGATCTGCGAGATCGTCGGCGTCGTCGCCGTCATCGGGGTGTTCTTCACCCACGCCCAGCGCGGCCCGTCGGTGGTGTTCGACACCGGTGAGCCCGGAACCCAGCCCGGCTACATCTGGGCCTGGATCGTCTCCGGCCTGATGGCCGCCTACGTGATGGTCGGCTTCGGCTCGGCCGGCGAACTCGCCGAGGAAACCCGCAACCCGCGCCGGGTCGCCCCGCGCACCATCCGGCTGGCGCTGTCGGTGTCCGCGCTCGGCGGCGGGCTGATGATCCTGGGCGCGCTGATGGCCGCCCCCAGCCTCACCGACGGCCGGCTGGCCACCGAGGGCCTGCCGTATGTGCTTGACACCGTGCTGAATTCGACCTGGGGCACCATCCTGCTGATCGACGTCTGCATCGCCATCATGATCTGCACGCTGGCCATCCAGACCGCGGCCTCGCGGCTGACGTTCTCGATGGCCCGCGACAACCGACTGCCCGGATCGGCGCTGCTGGCCCGGGTCAACCCGCACACCGGGACCCCGATCTGGCCGTCGATCCTGATCGGCCTCGCCTGCATCGGCATCCTGCTGGTCAATGTCGGCAACTCGGCGATCTTCGCGACCCTGGCCAGCGTCTGCATCATCCTGATCTACCTGGCCTACCTGACCGTCACCGCGCCGCTGCTGTACCGCCGGTTCAAGGGCTGGCCGAGCCGGCGCGGCCAGGTCGACGCCGAAGGCAAGCCGCTGTTCTCCCTCGGCCGCTTCGGCATCCCGATCAATATCGCGGCCGTGGTGTACGGCGCGATCATGGTCGTCAACCTGGGCTGGCCGCGGGCGGAGATCTTCAACCCCGACGGCAGCATGCCGATCCTGCAGTGGGCCGGCCCCATCACCGTCGCGGCCGTCATCGCCCTTGGCGCGCTGTGCTATCCGCGCGGCAAGACCCATCCCACACCCGTCGAGATCGGAGCCTGAGCATGAGGACCGCCACCGTGAGCACCGCCACCACCCACGGCGCCCGCGAACACGCCCGCGCCCAGGCCACCGCGCTGACCGACAGCATGCCGGTGGTGCCCGCCTCCCGCTGGCCCAGGCCACCGCTGGGAGTCGACGCCGAACGGCTGACCTGGGCCGAAACGGTCCCCGGCGGCCGGTATGCCAACAAGGTGCTCGGCCGGGGTTCCCGGCTGCGGCTGCGGGACCTGACCGGCACGGCGTGCGCGAACCTGATGCTGTGGCGCGCCGACGCGCCCTGGGAACGGCTCAATGCCGCCGACACCGTCAAAGTGCCGTGGCAGGCATACCTTTCGACCGGGCATCCGCTGCTCAGCGATCAGGGCCGGGTGCTGGCCACCATCGTCTCCGACAGCTCCGGACACCACGACGCGCTGTGCGGCGCCACCACGCTGGCCGGCAACACCGCCAAATACGGGGCCGGCGAACCGGAGTCGGCCAGCCCCGCCGGACGGGAACTGCTCGCTCTCGCCGCGCTCAAGCACGGACTGACCCGTCGCGACGTCGCGCCGAATGTGTCGTTCTTCCACGGGGTGCGCGTCGAATCCGACGGCGCCCTGGCCTCGACCGGATCCGCGGGCCCCGGCGGCACGGTGGAGCTGATCCTGCACCTGCCGCTGATCGTGGCGATCGCCAACACCGCGCACCCGCTGGACCCGGCGACCGAGTTCGGCGCCGGACCGCTGGAGGTGCTGGCCTGGGCGGCCCGCGAGGATCTGGCGTCCATCGGCGCGGACCTGCACGAGCGCGACCCGGAATACCAACGCGCCTACCACAACACCGAAGAGGCCTGGAGGGCACTGTGACCGTGATCGAAATCCCCACCGGCGCCGTCATTCTCGACGAAATCGTCGGCGCCCGCGGGCCGTGGTCGGGGGTCGTCGCCGCCGGCGACGTGCTCACCATCATCGACCTGCACGGCAACCAGGCGGTCGACACCCTGTTCTACGGGGCCCGTGACCACGGGGTGCGTTACAGCGCCCCGGCCACCATCGCCGCCCAGGGCAACATCTTCCTGAGCACCGGCAGCGTGCTGCGCGACAGCGACGGCGCGCCGATGCTGACCATCGTGGCCGACGAGGTCGGCTACCACGACACCATCGGCGGGGCCTGTTCGCAGGAATCCAACACGCTGCGCTACGGCCACCACACCAAACACCAGCACGCCTGCGTGGAGAACTTCATCGGCGAGGGCGCCCGCTGGGGCCTGACCAAGGCCGACATGGTGTCCAACGTCAACTTCTTCATGAACGTCCCGGTCGACGCCGACGGCTCGTTGGGCATCGTGGACGGGTTGTCTGCGCCCGGCAAATCGCTGTCCCTGCGCGCCGAGATCGACACCCTGGTGCTGGTCTCCAACTGCCCGCAGATCAACAACCCCTGCAACGGGTTCGACCCGACGCCGGTGCGGATGGTGGTGACCCGGCCGTGACGACCATCGAGGTGGTCCGACCCGGGATGGGGACCACCGTGCAGGACTGGCCCGGTCGCACCGGCTACTGGCAGGTCGGGGTGCCGCCGTCCGGGCCGATGGACGACGTGTCCTTCCGGCTGGCGAACATCGCCGTCGGCAACCCCGAGGGCGCCCCGGCGCTGGAGACCACCATGGTCGGCGCGGCGCTGCGGTTCGACGACCACGCCTGGGTGTGCGTCACCGGCGCCCCGGGACCGGTGACGCTGGGTGGGATCGAGATCCCGATGTGGGAACCCGTCCCGGTCGGCCCGGGCAGTGTGCTCGACGTCGCCCCGGTCGCCGGGCCCGGCATGCGCACCTACATCGCCGTCGCCGGCGGGCTGGACGTGCCCGAACACCTCGGCAGCGCGTCGACGTTCACCCTCGGCGGGTTCGGCGGCCACCAGGGCCGGGCGCTGCGCGCCGGGGACACCCTCGCGGTCGGGACCGCGCCGACCGGCGAGCGTCGCCGGATCCTGCACGACGAGCAACCGGCGATCGGCTCGCACTGGTACCTCGCGGTCACCATGGGCCCGCACGGCGCCCCGGAGTTCTTCACCCGCGCCGACATCGACACCGTGCTCGGGCACGACTACAAGGTGCACTTCAACTCCGACCGCACCGGCATCCGGCTGACCGGGCCGCGCCCGCAGTGGGCGCGCCCGGACGGCGGGGAAGCCGGCCTGCACCCGTCGAACATCCACGACAACGCCTACGCGATCGGCGCGCTGGACTTCACCGGCGACACCCCGATCCTGCTCGGCCCCGACGGCCCCAGCCTCGGCGGGTTCGTCTGCCCGGTCACGGTGACCTCCGCCGACCGGTGGAAGCTCGGCCAACTGGCGCCCGGCGACACCGTGCGCTTCGTCGCCGTCCGGGCCGCCGAGGCGGCCTCACCCGGCGCCGTCGGGCGCAGCCGGCGGGCGTTTCTGCCCGCGGTGTTCTCCGCCGGCGGCGACACCGACGACGGGGTGCTGGCCCGCGGCGCGACCTCCGACGGCGCCGCGTCGGTCACCTACCGGCGCAGCGGCGATGACAACGTGCTCGTCGAATACGGCGAAATGACACTGGATTTGGCGCTGCGGGCCCGAGTGCACGCGCTCGCACAGGAACTGGAGCCCATCCGCGCGGCCGGCCGCGGCCTGATCGACCTGACTCCCGGGGTGCGCTCGCTGCAGGTGAAGGTCGACCCCGACCGGCTGCCGGTGTCCACCCTGCTGCCGATGCTCGCCGAACTGGAGGCCGCACTGCCGGCCGCCGCGGACCTGGTGGTGCCGAGCCGCACCGTCCGGCTGCCGCTGAGCTGGGACGATCCGTCGACCCGGGAGGCGATAGAGCGTTACATGCACGGCGTCCGCAAGGATGCGCCGTGGTGCCCGTGGAACATCGAGTTCATCCGCCGGATGAACGGCCTGGACAGCGTCGAGGACGTCCGCGACATCGTCTACGGCGCGGACTACCTGGTGCTCGGGCTGGGCGATGTGTACCTCGGCGCGCCGGTCGCCACCCCACTGGACCCCCGGCATCGGCTGGTCACCACCAAATACAACCCGGCCCGCACCTGGACCCCGGAGAACGCCGTCGGGATCGGCGGCGCCTATCTGTGCGTGTACGGCATGGAAGGTCCGGGCGGGTATCAGTTCGTCGGCCGCACCACCCAGGTGTGGAACCACCGGCACCCGCAGCCCGCGGGCGGGTTCGAAGCGGAGCACCCCTGGCTGCTGCGGTTCTTCGACCGCATCCAGTGGTACCCGGTGTCCGCCGAGGAACTCACCGACCTGCGCGCGGACACCGCCGCCGGCCGCGGCCGGGTAAACATCACCGATGGGCAGTTCTCGCTCGCCGACTACCAACGCTTCCTCGAGGACAACGCCGCCGACATCGCCGCCACCCGCGCCGGCATGGAGGCCGCCCGGGCGCAAGAACGCCAACGCTGGTCCGACGCCGGGGAATTCGCGCGAAAGGAGCCGGCATGACCCGGGTCGCGCAGGCCTACCGCCGCATCGCCGAGTGCGGGCGCGACGAGGTGTTCATCACGCTGCGCCCGCAGGCCGAGGTGGAGGCCGAATGCCGCGCCGCCACCGGCCCGCTGGCCGGAACGCTGCTGGCGGTCAAGGACAACGTGGACGTCGCCGGCCTGCCGACCACCGCGGCCTGTCCGGGCTACGCCTACACCCCCGACGCCGACGCCCCGGCGGTGGCCGCGCTGCGCGCCGCCGGCGCGGTGGTGATCGGCAAAACCAACCTGGACCAGTTCGCCACCGGGCTGGTCGGGACCCGCAGCCCGTACGGCGCGGTGCGCGATTCGCTTCGCCCGGAACACATTTCGGGCGGCTCCAGCTCCGGCTCGGCCGTCGCCGTCGCGCTCGGCTTCGCCGACGTCGCCATCGGCACCGACACCGCCGGCTCCGGTCGGGTGCCGGCCGGGCTGCAGGGCCTGGTCGGGATCAAACCGACGCTCGGGGCCACCGCCAACGCCGGTGTGGTCCCGGCCTGCGCGAGTTATGACTGCCTGACCATCTTCGCCGCCGACCTGGAGACCGCGCAGACCGCGATGGCCGTGATGGCCGCGGGCGCGCCGGACCGGAGCTGGCCGACCGACACCCCGCTGGCCGCGCCGCCGGCGCCCCGGGTGGCCATCCCGGGCGCGCTCGACGACCTGGACCCGGACTGGCAGGCGGCGTTCGGGGCGGCCGTCGCCCGCGCCCGGGCCGCGGGCTTCGAGATCGTCGAGATCGAGATGGCCGACTTCTTCGCCGCCGCCGACCTGCTCTACCACGGCGCGCTGGTCGCCGAAAGAGCCGACGCCGTCGGCGAATTCGTCGCCGCGGCCGGGGCTGCGGACGGCCTGGACCCGACGGTGGCCGGCATCATCGGCGCGGCCCGCGGGCACACCGCCGTCGGTCTGCTCGCCGACCGGCGGGCGGTCGCCGAGCTGCGCGCGGCGGCGATGGCCCGGCTGGCCGGCGCCGCGGCGCTGATGGTCCCCACGGCGCCGTGTCACCCGACGCTCGCGCAGGTGGCCGCCGACCCGGTCGGCGTCAACACGAAAATGGGCCGCTACACCAACTTCTGCAACCTGTTCGACCTGTGCGCGCTGGCCGTCCCGGCCGGCACGGCCGCCGACGGCGCCCAGTTCGGGGTGACCCTGCTGGCCCCGGCACACCACGACGCGGTGCTGGCCGACCTGGGCGCCCGGTTCCTCGGCGAACCGGCCGGCCCGGCCTGGCCGGAACGCGCGGGGGTGGCGCGCAGCGTCGACCTCGCGGTGTTCGGGCTGCACCTGCGTGGTCAGCCGCTGGAGCACCAGCTGACCGGGCGCGGCGCCCGCTGGGCCGGTCCGCTGCGCACCGCGGCGTGCTACCGGCTCTACGAACTCGACACCGAACCGGCGAAACCGGGGATGGTGCGCGATGATTCGGGCGCGTCCATCGCGGGGGAGCGCTGGGCGCTGTCCCCGGCGGCGCTGGGGGAGTTCCTGGCCGCGCTGCCCGCCCCGATGACCCTCGGCGCGATCGAACTCGACGACGGGAGCACCGTCACCGGCTTCGGCTGCGATCACGCCGCCGCGACGGCGGGCCGCGACATCACCGCCGCCGGCGGCTGGCTGGCCGCCCGGTCGGCGCCCGTCTGCTGAGTCAGCGGCGCCGGGCCAGCATCACCTTCAGCAGGTTGGACCAGGCGTCCGACGGCTCGTTGACCACATCGCTGTGCGTGCTCGGGCCGAACATCGGCCAGCCGTTGGCGCGCCGCCCGGTGGGCAGCGGCAGCACCCCGGGCATGGTGTCCGGGTCCGCGCCGTGCGGGCCGAACGGAAAACCCTGCACCGCCTCGATCCAATCGCCGGGCGCCGTCATCGAATAGCGCTGCACCTTCGGGTTCCGGTTATGCCAGTCGGCCGGGCTGAGCACCCCGACGCCGGCGCCGGCGGCCTCCACGTACACCACCCGGTCGGCGGTCAGCCCGTGCTTCTCGGCGGTGCCCAGAATGGACCCGCCGTAGGAGTGGCCGAGGTAGGTGACCGGGATGTCCCGGCCGGTCGCGTCGACGGTGCGGTCGACGTCCTCGCTGAACGCCGCCAGCCGCGGCGCCATCCGCTCCGCGTAGCCGGGGTCGGCGGCCTGGCGCAGCCCGGAGACGATGTCCGCGCCGGTGGGGAACGGCCCGCCCAGGTAGGTGATCATCGCCAGCTTGCCCGCCCCGGCCCGGGTGAACCGCACCACCGTCTCGGTGTTGGCCGCGCTGTCCTGCATCCGGGTGTTCAGCCCCGGCACCAGCACACCGAGTCCCGTCGCGGTGTTCAGGTCGCCGTGCAGTTCGATCAGCGACTGCCGCTCCGGGTCGAACCCGATGAACTGCCGCGCCACGGTCAGCTCGCTGCGCCCGGTCGGGTCGGCGACCTCGGCCAGCAGACCCTGGTAGAAGTCGACGCGCTCACCGGTCTTGCGGTCCTGGGCGGCCACCGCGCCGGCCCGGACGTTCGGGTCGCGGGCGAACAGCATCCGCAGTCGCTCGTGGGTGGCCGCGTCGACGCCCGATTTCGGCATACTGGCGGCCAGTTCCGCGGCGACCTTCTGGTCCTCGCTGCGCCCGAGTTCGGCGCGGGCAGTCAGGATCGCGTCGGCGATATTGATCCGGTTGGCCGCGATCCGGAGGTCCCACGGAACCCCGTCGGTGTTGCCGACCTGCAGCGGCGCGGCCTCGACGAGTTGTTGGCGCTGCAGCGGGGTGAGCGCCGCGATCTGCTCGGCGATCTCGTCCTGGCCGGTGCTCGGCCAGCTCGCCACCATGGTCTGCGGGCCGGCGGGCCAACCCGCGGTGCGCGTCGGCGCGGGATCGGTCAGCACGAACGCGGCCTCCAGATCCCGGGCGGTGTCGTCGTCGGCGATGCCGAGCTGATCCAGCGCCGCCCGGACGGTGACGGTGAGTTCGGCGGCGCGGGAGGACTGTTCGGCGGTTCCGGTCACGGCGCCGTCGTCGGCGACGGTGAGGCCCTCGTCGCCGGCGCTCGACACGGCGGTCAGCACCGCGTCCCGGAACCGCCCGATCAGCGCGGCGCCGCTGCGGGCGGCCGCCGCGGCGGCGACGAACGCCCGGGCCAGCCGGGACACCTCCGCGGTCAGCGCCCCGGCGCTGTCCCGGGCGGCGTCGGCGGCCGACCCGCGCCAGAAGTCCCCGCTGGAATCGACGCCGCGGACCGCGACCGCGACCTCGCGGTGCGTGTCGGCGGCCGCGGTGTCCCAGGCCCGCGCCGCGTCCAGCAGCGAGTCCGGCTGCCAACCGCGCGCCTGGGACACCGTCGGGCGGGTCATCGGGCGGCGATCCGGATCCGGGCGGAGTCGTCGGCCTCGGAGAACCGGGCGCCGCCGATGTCGGCGCCGTCGGCCCAATCGGCGAGTTGACGGGCCAGCTCGGCCAGCCGGGTCAGCGCCGCCTGCGGCCCGGTCACCGCCGCCGTCGACGATCCGGGCAGCGCGATGCAGAGGCCCGGCCCGGGGCGGGCGGCGACGCGGGAGATCCCGGCAGCGCCCTCACGCACCGCCGTCACGCTGCGGCGCAGCGGGTCCTGGCTCACCGCCACCGGGGTCTCGGACATCCGACAAGCACACACCGCGCGACCGAATTTCGTGATCGGCTATCCACAACCTCCGGCGCGGCGCGATCCGGGAGGCCACAATGACAGCTATCCCGACGACCCCTGGAGGCCAACGATGCTCGTCCGCACCGCCACAACGCCCGAGCCGCTGTCACGCAGCGTCGAGTCCACCCGGGCGCCGCTGCGGGTCGGGCTGGTGCAGCACCGCTGGCGCGAGGACGCCAACGAGCTGACCGCCGTGCTGCGCGAGGGCATCGACCGCGCCGCCGGCGAGGGCGCCCGGCTGGTCTGCCTGCCGGAGATCACCCTGCTGCGCTACCCGGCCGACGTCCCGGCGGGGGAGAACCCGGGGGAGGGCGCCGAGGACCTCACCGGCGGGCCGACGTTCGCGCTGGCCGCCGAGGCGGCCCGCGCCAACGGCGTGTTCGTGCACGCGTCGCTGTACGAAAAGGCCCCGGCCGCAGATGGTTTGGGGTTCAACACCGCGATCCTGGTGAGCCCGGACGGCGAGTTGGTGGCGCGCACCCGCAAGCTGCACATCCCGATCTCGGCCGGCTACTACGAGGACACCTACTTCCGGGCCGGACCCGCCGAGCCCGACCCCTACCCGGTGTACGCCCCCGAGGGCCTCGACGCCCGGCTCGGCCTGCCGACCTGCTGGGACGAATGGTTCCCGGAGGTGGCCCGCAACTATTCGCTGGGTGGCGCGGAGATCGTCATCTACCCGACGGCCATCGGAAGCGAGCCGGTGTTCCCGAACTTCGACACCCAGCCGCTGTGGCAGCAGGTGATCGTCGCCAACGGCATCAACAGCGGGCTGTTCATGGTGGTGCCCAACCGCACCGGCGACGAGGGCAAGGTGAGTTTCTACGGCTCGTCGTTCATCTCCGACCCCTACGGCCGGGTGCTGGTGCAGGCGCCGCGCGACGAGGAGGCGGTGCTGGTCGCCGACCTGGACCTCGACCAGCGCCGCGACTGGCTGTCGCTGTTCCCGTTCCTGCTGACCCGCCGGCCGGACAGCTACGCCGCGCTGACCGCGCCGGTGGACGTCGAGCGTCCGTACGGCGTCGGACACCAGGCCGGCGAGGTGGTGAAGTGACCGGTTATCTGATGCCGGCCGAGTCCGCGCCGCAGGACCGGGTGTGGATGGCGTTCCCGTCGGCCGGATATTCGCTGGGGGACACCGAAACCCAGCAGCACGAGGCGCGGTCCACCTGGGCGGCGGTGGCCAACGCCATCTGCGAATTCGAGCCGGTTGTCGTGGTCGTCGACCCCGACGAAGTCGGCGCCGCCAAGCGCTACCTGTCCGGCGAGGTCGAGATCCGGGAGGCGCCGCTGAACGACGCCTGGATGCGGGACATCGGCCCCACGTTCGTGCACGCGGCCGACGGCTCGGTGGCCGCGGTGAACTGGGTGTTCAACGGGTGGGGCGGCCAGGACTGGGCCCGCTGGGACCGCGACGAGAAGATCGGCGTCGCGGTCGCGGACTGGGCCGGGGTGCCGGTCATCGACTCCCGGCTGGTCAACGAGGGTGGCGGGATCCAGGTCGACGGGGAGGGCACCGTGTTGCTCACCGAGACCGTCCAGCTGGACCCCGGCCGCAATCCCGGCGCCACCAAGGCCCAGATCGAGGCGCTGCTGGCGGACACCATCGGGGCCAGCCACGCGGTGTGGCTGCCGCGCGGCCTGACCCGGGACTCCGAGCAGTTCGGCACCCGCGGGCACGTCGACATCGTCGCGGCGATCACCTCGCCCGGCCGGCTGCTGCTGCACGCCCAGCCGGACGCCTCGCACCCGGATCACGCGGTGTGCCAAGAGCTTCGGGCAATGCTCGCCGAGACCCACGACGCCGCGGGGCGGGCCTGGGAGATCACCGAACTGCCCGCGCCGACGGTGCTGACCGACGACGAGGGCTATGTCGACTACAGCTACATCAACCACCTGGTGGTCAACGACGGGGTGATCGCCTGTGCGTTCGGCGACCCGCGGGACGCCGACGCCGCCGCCATCCTGGCCGAGGCGTACCCGGGCCGGAAGGTGGTCAGCGTCGACGCCCGTCCACTGTTCGAGCGCGGCGGCGGCATCCACTGCATCACGCAGCACCAGCCGTCGGCCCGGGTGTAGCCGTTAGCTGGTGCTGATGCGCTGAGCCCGCTGCGCAAAGCCTCCGTTCCTCCGGCATTGCTTGCGACTCAGCTGGTCAGGTCGCAGATGACGTCGGCGAGGATGTCGATGCCCTCGCCGAGCAGGTCGTCGCTGATCACCAGCGGCGGCAGCAGCCGGATCACGTTGCCGTAGCTGCCGCAGGTCAGCACCACGACGCCGCGGGCGAACGCCTCGGCGGCGATGGCCTTGGTCAGCGCGGCGTCCGGCTCGTCGCCGCCGGGGACGACGATTTCGACGGCCAGCATCGCGCCGCGTCCGCGGACATCGCCGATCACCCCGGTGCCGGCGAGTGCCCGCAGCTTCGGCAGCGCCAGCGCCTCGATGGCGCGGGCCCGGCCGGCCAGGTCCAGTTCGGCCATCGCGTCGATGGCGGCCAACGCCGCGGCGCAGGCGACCGGGTTGCCGCCGTAGGTGCCGCCGAGGCCGCCCGGGTGCACGGCGTCGAGCAGGTCGGCGCGGCCGGTGATCGCCGCCAGCGGCATGCCGCCGGCGATGCCCTTGGCGGTGGTGATGATGTCGGGAACCACGCCCTCGTGGTCGACGGCGAACCAGGCGCCGGTGCGGGCGAACCCGGACTGCACCTCGTCGGCGATGAACACCACGCCGTTGGCTGTGCACCAATCAGACAGCGCGGCAAGGAATCCCGGCGCCGGCACGATGAATCCGCCCTCGCCCTGCACCGGTTCGATGATCACCGCGGCCACCGACGCGGCCCCGATCTGGGTTTCGATCTTGCGGATCGCGGCCTTGGCGGCGGCCTCGCCGGACAGCCCGTCCCGGTACGGGTAGGACGCCGGCATCCGGTAGACCTCCGGCGCGAACGGGCCGAACGCGGTCTTGTACGGCGCGGCCTTCGCGGTCAGCGCCATGGTCATGTTGGTGCGGCCGTGGTAGGCGTGGTCGAACGCGACGACGGCGTTGCGGCCGGTGGCCAGCCGGGCCACCTTGACCGCGTTCTCCACCGCTTCGGAACCGGAGTTGAAGAAGGCGGTGCGCTTCTCGTGATCGCCGGGGGTCAACGCGTTGAGCCGCTCGGCGAGTTCCACGTAGCCCTCGTAGCCGGTGACCATGAAACAGGTGTGGGTGAACCGGGCGGCCTGCTCGGCGACCGCCGCGACGACCGCCGGGTGCGAGGCGCCCACGCTGGTCACCGCGATGCCCGAGCCCAGGTCGATCAGCGAGTTGCCGTCGACGTCGACGATCACACCGCCGTCGGCGTCGGCGGTGTAGATCGGGGTGGACGCGCCGACGCCGGCCGACACCGCGGCGCGCCGCCGGGCCGCGAGCTCCACCGACCGGGGGCCGGGAAGTTCGGTGATGATGTTCCGCTTCTGGGCGAGGCGGTAGGAAATGTCGGTCATCGAGATGCTCCCTTCAACGTCAGGTTCTGCCGCTTAGCGTCGCCGCGGGCGGCCCACCAGCGCTATCGACGTTCTGGTGAATAACTCGGGGTGTTAATCGACGATTTGTCGACTGTTCAATGTGGCCTGCGTCACGCAAACTGGTGATCTCCCCTGTGCCCAATCCGGCATGTGCCCGAACCTGGAATGAGTGAACGTTGACGGAATCGACCCGCCGCACCGCCAAGCGCGCCACCAAGACCACCGCCAAGGCCCCCGCGAAGACGGCCGCCAAGGCCGCCGCGAAGACCCCGGCGCCCAAGGCCGCCCCGCGCAAACGCGCCGCCAAGGCCGCAGCCGTGGTCGAGGCGGTCGAGACCGCCGTCGCCGAAGCCGTTGAGGGCGCCGTCCTCGGGGCGGTCGCCGCCCACGTCGCGGAGAACGCCGCGGACGCGCCGGAGGTGAGCGTGGCGATGGACGCCGGATCGGCCTCCTCGCCGGTGTGGGGCGGGCGCCGCCGCACGCTGCGCAATATGTCCGAGGTGCGGCACTTCTTCCGCACCAACGACGTCCCGGTCTACTTCGTCGGCGCGACGCCGTTCAACCTGCTTGGCCTGGACCGCTGGGTGCGCCGGTTCTCCTTCGTCACCTACTACGACGCCTGGGACGGCGCGCACCCGCGGGTCTTCACCCCGAGCTACAAGCCCTACCAGGAGTTTCCCAGCGGCGAGGCGATCAACAACTGGCTGCTGCGCAACCCCGAGGTGCGCGCGTTCATGACCGAGGGCCTGGCCCCGGGGGTGCGGCCGAAGGTCGCGATGGTGTTCTTCGACGAGGAGACCGAGGCGATCTGCGCCGAGCTCGGCTACGACCTGATCCTGCCGTCGGCTGAACTGCGCGACCACCTGGACTCCAAGATCGTCACCACCCGGCTCGGCGACGAGGCCGGCGCGCCGAGCGTGCCCAACGTGCTGACCAAGGTGGAGAGCTGGGAGGAGCTGACCGCCGCGGCCGAGGCCGCCGGGCTGGGCAGCGAACTGGTGGTGCAGACCCCCTACGGCGATTCCGGCAAGACCACCTTCTTCATCTCGTCGGAGGGCGATTGGCGCAAGCACGCCGACGACATCGTCGGCCAGGACATCAAGGTGATGCGCCGGATCAACAACCGGCCGATCGCGGTGGAGGCCGTCATCACCCGCTGCGGCACCATCGTCGGCCCGTTCATGACCGAGCTCACCGGCTACGAGGAGCTGACCCCCTACCGCGGTGGCTGGTGCGGCAACGAGATGTTCCCGGAGGTGCTCACCTCCGAACGGCGCGCCGCGGCGACGCAATTGGTGCGCCGCCTGGGCGACCGGCTGGCCAATGAGGGCTACCGCGGCTTCTTCGAGGTCGACGTGCTGGTGGACACCGACGACGGCGAGGTCTACCTGGGCGAGCTGAACCCGCGGATCAGCGGCGCCACCTCGATCACCAATGTCACCGCCGGCGCCTACGCCGACGTCCCGCTGTTCCTGTTCCACCTGCTGGAGTACATGGGCGTGGAGTTCGACCTGGACGTCGACGAGATCAACGAGCGCTGGGTGGAGTTGGCCGCTGCCGATGAGTGGAGCCAGATGGTTATCAAGGAGACCAACGACGCCGTCGAGCAGCTCGTCGCCACCCCGGCCACCGGCGCCTACTCGCTGGACTCCTCCGGCGCGCTGGTGTTCCGCCGCGCGGCCCTGGATTGGCATCAGCTGCAGTCCGAGGCCGACGCGTTCTTCCTGCGCATCTACCCGGTCGGGGACTACCGCTGGAAGGGCGCCGATCTGGGCGTGCTGGTGACCAAGGGCCGGCTGCAACGCGACCGCGCCCAAGGCGGCTCCGCGCTGACCATCCGGGCGCGGCACCTGATCGACTCGATCCGCGCCCAGTACTCGGGCGTGCCGCTGGCCGATCCGGGCGTTGCCGCCAATCCGGTCGCCGGCAAATACCTATGATGGACCGGGTTTCGGTGAAGGAGCCGGACACGGGCGAAGGAGCGGGGATGCTGGGCGGCAACTCCGGACGCGTTCCCTCGGAGGTGACGCTGGACAACTGGCAGTCCGCGCCCAACCTGCACTGGACCTTCCAGCACATCGCGGACTTCCTGCCGACGGCCGTCATCGCGCGCGGCCAGGGTCGGATGGCGCACCTGCCCGACGAGCACACCGGCCTCGCCGACATCGCCGTCGAGTTGCCCGACGGCGAGTCGTCGACGGTCGGCGCGGTGATGGCGTCCACCGCCACCGACGGCTGGATCGTCACGCACCGCGGCCGGGTGCTGACCGAGGAATATCACGGCGGTATGCGCCCGGACACCCTGCACATCCTGATGTCGGTGTCCAAGACGCTGATCTCCGCGGTGGCCGGGGTGCTGCACGGCAGCGGCGCCCTCAACGTCGACGCGCTGGCCTCGTATTACGTTCCGGTGCTTGCCAATTCGGGCTATGCCGGGGCGACGGTCCGAAACCTGCTGGATATGCGTTCGGGTATCTCGTTCTCCGAGGAGTACCTGAACCCGGACGCCGAGGTGCGGGTGCTGGAACAGGCCATCGGCTGGGCGCCGCGCGAGCACCCGGGTGTGCCGGCGACCATGTACGACTTCCTGCTGACGCTCAAGCAGAAGTCGCTGCACGGCGGCCCGTTCGAGTACCGGTCCTGTGAGACCGACGTGCTGGGCTGGGTGTGCGAGGCCGCCGCCGGCATCCGGATGCCGCAGCTGATGTCGCAGGCGGTGTGGAGCCGGATCGGCGCCGCGCACGACGCGAACATCGGCGTCGACTCGATGGGCACCGGCATGTTCGACGGTGGCATCAGCGCCTGCCTGGCCGACCTGGTGCGGTTCGGGTCGCTGTACCTCAACAACGGGGTGTCGCTGCTGGGCGAGCAGGTGCTGCCGCTGGCCTGGGTGGCCGACACCCTGGCCGGTGGGCCGGACTCCCGGCAGGCGTTCCAGTTCAGCCCGGACGACAACCGGATGCCCGGCGGCATGTACCGCAATCAGGTCTGGTTCCCGTACCCGGGCAACGACGTGCTGCTGTGCCTGGGCATCCACGGCCAGATGATCTACGTCAACCGGCCGGCCGGGGTGGTGGCCGCCAAACTGTCCAGCTGGCCGCTGCCGCAGCACGCCCACATGCTGTTCTCCACCATCCGCGCGTTCGACGCGGTGTCGGCCGAATTGCGTTGAAAGACGCTGGGTTGAAAGACAATATGCAACGATTCAACAAGCCACGCCGGTTGCGGGTGTCCGCGCTGGCGGCCGCCGCCAACCCGTCCTACCAGCGCCTGGACACCTGGAATCTGCTCGACGACTCCTGTCGCCAGCTGGCCGCGGTGCACCGCGCCGGCATCGAGTGCGACTCCGAGGTGACCCGGGTGCGCCGACTGCTGGACCGGATCGGCGCCTACGAGCGGTATTGGCTCTACCCGGGCCAGGACAGCGTGGACCGGTTCCGGCGCTACCTGGACGGTATGGAGACCGAACGGCTGGCCGAGGAGGTCACCCTGGCGGTGCGATTGCTGTCGGAGTACGGGGCGCGGGCCGTGCTGTTCGACACCACCACCCCGCTGGAGGACCAGGAGCTGGTCGCCCGCGCCAAGCATCAGCAGTTCTACACCGTGCTGATCGCCGACGACGCCCCGGCGGCCACCTCCGACAACCTCGCCGACCAGTTGCGGGCGCTGCGCAACCCGAACGACGATGTGCTGTTCGAGCCGCTGGTGGTCTCCAGCGTCGAGGACGCGATCTGCGCGGCCGCGCTCAACGGCGACATCCAGGCCGCGGTCATCCGCCACGATCTGCCGTTGCGGTCCAAGTCGCGGCTGCCGCTGATGACCACGCTGCTCGGCGTGGAGAAGCATGCCGTGGTCACCGACCGCACCCACGACTGGGTGGAGTGCGGAGAGTGGATCCGCGAACTGCGCCCGCACATCGACCTCTACCTGCTGACCGACGAGTCGATCGCCGCGGTCAGCGAGGAAGAGCCCGATATCTACGACCGCACGTTCTACCGGCTCAACGACACCACCGACCTGCACTCCACCGTCACCGCGGGGATCCGCAACCGGTTCACCACCCCGTTCTTCGACGCGCTGCGCGCCTACGCCGCCGCTCCGGTCGGCCAGTTCCACGCGCTGCCGGTGGCCCGGGGCGCGTCGATCTTCAATTCGAAGTCGTTGCGGGACATGGGTGAGTTCTACGGCCGCAATATCTTCATGGCCGAAACCTCGTCCACCTCGGGCGGTTTGGACTCGCTGCTGGATCCGCACGGCGCGATCCGGGAGGCCAAGGTGAAGGCCGCCAAGACCTGGCGCTCGGACCGCACCTACTTCTCCACCAACGGCACCTCGACGGCGAACAAGATCGTCGTGCAGACCCTGACCCGGCCCGGCGACATCGTGCTGATCGACCGCAACTGCCACAAGTCGCACCACTACGGCTTGGTGCTGGCCGGCGCCAACCCGTACTACCTGGACGCCTACCCGCTGGAGGACTACGCCATCTACGGCGCGGTGTCGCTGCGCACCGTCAAGAAGGCGCTGCTGGACCTGGAGGCGGCCGGTCAGCTGCACCGGGTGCGGATGCTGCTGCTGACCAACTGCACCTTCGACGGCATCGTCTACAACCCGCGCCGGGTGATGGAGGAGGTGCTGGCCATCAAGCCGGACATCTGCTTCCTGTGGGACGAGGCCTGGTACGCGTTCGCCACCGCCGTGCCGTGGGCGCGGCAGCGCACCGCGATGATCGCCGCCGATCAGCTCGAGGAGATGTTGGCCTCGCCGCGCTACGCCGAGGACTACGAGCAGTGGCAGCAGGAGATGGCCGGCGTCGACAAGTCGGAGTGGCTGGATCGTCGGCTCTTCCCGGACCCGAAGAAGGCCCGGGTGCGGGTCTACTCGACGCACTCCACCCACAAGTCGCTGTCGGCGCTGCGGCAGGCCTCGATGCTGCACATTCGGGATCAGGACTTCAACGCCAAGGCCCGAGACTCCTTCGACGAGGCGTTTCTGACCCACACCTCCACCTCGCCGAACCAGCAGCTGCTGGCCTCGCTGGATCTGGCCCGTCGTCAGGTCGACATCGAGGGCTTCCAGATGGTGCGCTCGGCGTACAACATGGCGCTGGCGTTCCGGCAGCGGGTCGCCAACGACCGGCTGATCAGCAAGTGGTTCCGCATCCTGGAGGAAGGCGACCTGGTGCCGGAGAATTTCCGGCCGTCCCGGGTCAGCGCCTACCGGCAGAACAGCGACGGGGTGCTCGACGGTTGGAACGAGGCCTGGCGCTCGGATGAGTTCGTGCTCGACCCGACCCGGGTGACGCTCTACATCGGCAAGACCGGGATGAACGGCTTCGCGTTCCGCGAAGACGTGCTGATGAAGCGCTTCGGCATCCAGATCAATAAGACCTCGATCAACTCGGTGCTGTTGATCTTCACCATCGGCGTGACCTGGTCCAGCGTGCACTACCTGCTCGACGCGTTGCGCCGGGTCGCCGAGGGCTTGGACCGGGAGCGGGCCGAGGCCAGCCGCGCCGACCTGATTCTGGCCGAGCGCAAGGTCGTCGAAATGACCGAGGATCTGCCGCCGCTGCCGAACTTCAGCGAGTTCGACCAGGCCTTCCGCCGCGACCCGGACGGCGCGTACGGCGATATGCGCACCGCCTTCTACGCCGGGTATGAGGAGTCCGACCGGGAATACCTGCAGCTGGGCGAGGCCGGACGGCGTATCGCCGAGGGCCGCACCCTGGTGTCGACGACGTTCGTGGTGCCGTATCCGCCGGGGTTCCCGGTGCTGGTGCCCGGACAGGTCATCTCCAAGCAGATCCTGTACTTCCTGGCGCAGCTCGACGTCAAGGAGATCCACGGCTACAACCCGGAGCTGGGATTGTCGGTGTTCACCCAGGAGCTGCTGGACCGGCTGACCCGGGTGCGCAGCGGGATGGCGGAGCTGGCTGACACCGGTGGCCGCCCGGCCAAGGCGATGGTGGACAGCGAGACCATCGAGACGGTGTCGGATCAGGACCAGGACGCCAACGCCTGAGTCGAGCCGGCGAGGAACGAGCCGGCGAAGAGCTCAGGCGCATCAACAACGCCTGAGTCGAGCCGGCGAGGAACGAGCCGGCGAAGAGCTCAGGCGCATCCACGCCGCCTGACAAAAGCGTGATTTTGTCCGATCTGTTTCGACATTCTGTACATTCAGCTGCGTGACGGTTCCGGTGCGCTGGGTGCTCGACCAGCCGGACCTGCAGCTGCGGCTGCTGGCCGGGCGGGCCGGCGCCGGCCGCGAGGTCAATCTGGTGCTGACCACCGAACTCGCCGATCCCGCCGAATGGCTCAGCGGGGGAGAGCTGGTGCTCACCACCGGCATCAGCCTGCCCACCGACGACCGGGGCCGCCGGAACTACCTGCGCACGCTGGCCGAAAGCGGGGTCGCCGCCGTCGGATTCGGCACCGGGCTGACCTTCGACGAGGTACCCGCCGACCTCATCGCCGACGCCGAACAACTGGGCCTGCCGCTGATCCAGGTGCCCCGGCGCACCCCGTTCGCGGCGATCGTCCAGCGGGTCGGCTCCCGGCTGGCCGCACTGCAGTACGACGCCGTGCTGCGGGCCTCGCGCGCCCAGCCGCGGATGAGCCGGGCGGTGGTCAGCGACGGCCCGGCCGGGGTGGCCGCCGAACTGGGCCGGGCGTTGAAATCCGCGGTCGTGGTGCTCGACCCCGCCGGCGCCGTCATCGCGTCGCACCCGCCGAATCTCAACGTCACCACCGTCAACCTGGTCCGGGACTCGGTGGAGCCCGGCGCGGACTCGGCGGTGCGGGTGCTGGCCGACGGCACCACCGTCGCCGCCCAGGACATCCGGGCCGGCGGCCGCTCGCACGGCCTGCTCGCCGTGGTCAGCCCCTCCGGGCTGAGCCCGATCGACCAGGTGCTGCTCGGCCACGCGAACTCGCTGCTGGCGCTGGACTTCGAGAAACCGGTCCGCTTGCAGGACACCCGCAGGCAGCTCAACGAGGTGGCGCTCGGCCTGCTGCTGGCCTCCGACGACGGCCGCGAGCCGGCCTGGGCGCAGCTGGCCGCGGCCGCCGACGCCAAGGGCCGGATCCGGGTGCTGGTCATCGAGGCCGACGCAGAGGCGAACGACAAGGACCACCGGCGCCGGATGAAGGCCGCGTTGGCGCGCGCGCTGGAGGCCGCCGGGCGCCCGGTGTTCGTCGTCGACACCGCCGCGTCGCTCACCGTGCTGCTGCCGGGCACGGTCACCGCGGCCGGCGCGGCGGCGCTGCTGGCCGGGCTGGGCCGATCCGCGCGCGCGTCGGCGCGCAGCGGGCTGAGCGGCGTGCACCCGCTGGAACGGCTCACCGACGCCGCGCGCGACGCCCGGATGGCCGCCTCCATCGCCGACCGCGGCGGGGACCCACTGGAATTCGGCGCGCTGACCGGCAGCGCGCTGCTGGCGTTCGGGCAGAGCCGTGAGGTGCTGATGGTGCTCGGGGCGATGCTGACCCCGGTGATCGAGCACGACGCCGCCTACGGCACCGGCCTGATGCCCGCGCTGCGGGCGTTCCTGGAAGCCAACGGGCACTGGGAGTCCGCGTCGGCCGCCATCGGCGTGCACCGCCACACCATGCGCAAACGCATCGAGCAGGCCGCCGAACTGCTGGGCTGCGACCTCGGGCTGGCCCGGGTCCGCGCCGAGCTGCTGCTGGCCATCCTGGCCCAAGCACCCGACACCGAGGCGCCGACCTAGGCGCCGGAGACTGCCGCACGCCGTAAGCTCGACTGCGTGCAGCGACGGATCATGGGCATCGAAACCGAATTCGGCGTGACCTGCACGTTCCACGGTCACCGCCGACTCTCGCCGGACGAGGTGGCCCGCTACCTGTTCCGCCGGGTGGTGTCCTGGGGCCGCAGCTCGAACGTCTTCCTGCGCAACGGCGCGCGCCTCTACCTGGACGTGGGCAGCCACCCCGAGTACGCGACCGCCGAATGCGACAACCTGCGCCAGCTGGTCACCCACGACCGGGCCGGTGAGCGGGTGCTCGAGGATCTGCTCGTCGACGCCGAACAGCGGCTGGTCGACGAAGGCATCGGCGGCGACATCTACCTGTTCAAGAACAACACCGACTCCGCCGGCAACTCCTATGGCTGCCACGAGAACTTCCTCATCGTCCGGGCCGGCGAGTTCTCCCGGATCTCCGACGTGCTGCTGCCGTTCCTGGTCACCCGCCAGCTGATCTGCGGCGCCGGCAAGGTGCTGCAAACCCCCAAGGCCGCCACGTTCTGTCTGAGCCAGCGCGCCGAACACATCTGGGAAGGCGTCTCCAGCGCCACCACCCGCAGCCGCCCGATCATCAACACCCGCGACGAGCCGCACGCCGACGCCGAGAAGTACCGCCGGCTGCACGTCATCGTCGGCGACTCCAATATGAGCGAGACCACCACCATGCTGAAGGTGGGCAGCGCGTCGCTGGTGCTGGAGATGATCGAGGCCGGCGTGCCGTTCCGGGATTTCGCACTGGACAACCCGATCCGGGCGATCCGCGAGGTCAGCCACGACGTGACCGGCAAGCGCCCGGTGCGGCTGGCCGGCGGTCGCCAGGCCAGCGCCCTGGACATCCAGCGCGAGTACCACGCCCGCGCGGTGGAGTACCTGAAGACCCGGGAGCCCGACGCCCAGCTGGAGCAGGTCGTCGACCTGTGGGGCCGCCAGCTCGACGCGGTGGAGAGCCAGGACTTCGCCAAGGTCGACACCGAGATCGACTGGGTGATCAAACGCAAACTGTTCCAGCGTTACCTGGACCGCTACGACTGGGAGCTGTCGAACCCTAAGATCGCGCAGCTGGACCTGGCGTATCACGACATCAAACGCGGCCGCGGGGTGTTCGACCTGCTGGCCCGCAAGGGCCTGGCCGCCCGGGTCACCACCGACGAGGAGATTGACGCCGCGGTCACCACCCCGCCGCAGACCACCCGGGCCAAACTGCGCGGAGAGTTCATCGCCGCGGCCCAGGACAACGGGCGCGACTTCACCGTCGACTGGGTGCACCTCAAACTCAACGACCAGGCTCAGCGCACGGTGCTGTGCAAGGACCCGTTCCGCAGCGTCGACGAGCGGGTGGACCGGCTCATCGCCAGCATGTAGCCGCCGCGTCAGCCTCCGGTGCGCTGGTCGTTGATGGGCAGATCGGGTGCGATCCGCCGGATCGCCGGCAGCAGTTGCTCCAGCGGTGGCCGTAGGCCCGCGGAGTACTCCGGACGCAGTGTTCGCCGCTGACCTTTCCGGTCGACCTCGTTGGTGACGACCACCAGACGGTGCGCTCGGTCGGTGAAAGTCATCCCGGGCGACATGGTGCTCTGCACGTCGGTCACCGCGGTCAGTCCGGCGATGGCGCTCCACGGCGCGAAGTCGCCGGCGGCGGTGATGCCGTCGGTGTCGATGACGATTTTCTCCTTGCCCCGCCCGGTCGTCACCGCGATCCGGCCGTTCTCGGCCCACTGGCGATCGAGCTCGGCCTGGGCGCCCGGATCGAGCTGGTAGTCCGTCGTGTCCAGGGTCGACCAGAACTCCACATCGGGTGCGTACCGTTTCGCGGCGCTCTTGAGTTCGTCGCGATTCCCGCTGTGGTGGCGGTAGAGCGTGCAGCCGTACTGCTGCGGGCGGCCGTGTCAGCGGTCACGTAATTCCTCAGGTCTGAGGGGTTGTCCGTCACGTAATTCCTCACCTGCCGTCACGTAATTCCCCACCCCTTGGGGCGTGTCCGGCGGGGGTTGGGGTGCTGCTCAGGTTCGCTCCGTTCAGGTGCCCCTTCCGGGGGTCCTGAAAGGGGCCTTGAATGGCGAGGAGATCGTGGAACGTGACTGACTTCGTGGAGATGTTCCGGCACTGGAACGCCGGCCGATCCCAGGTGCAGATCAATGAGGCACTGGGTATCGACCGCAAGACCATCCGCAAGTATCTGGCCCCGGCGCTGGCCGAGGGTCTGCAACCGTGCCCTGGGGAGTTCGACGAGCAGCTATGGCGGGCACGCATCGGGCGCTGGTTTCCCGAGCTCGTCGATCCGGCGGCGCGGGCACTGACATGGCCCCAGATCGCCGTGCATCACCAGTGGATCGCCGAGCAGTTGAAGGTTCCGGTGACAGTGGCGACCATCGCGCAGCGCCTCCGCGACGACCACCTTGTGGACGTGTCCGAATCGACGGTACGTCGTTACGTGGCAACGGCGTTCGCCGAGGAGCGACTCGAAGGAAAAGTCACGGTGCCCCGCGGAGCGGTCGAACCGGGCAGCGAAGCACAGATCGACTACGGCAAGCTCGGCATGTGGCGTGACCCGGAATCGGGGCGACGCATCGCGGTGTGGGTGTTCGCGATGATCCTGTCGTGCTCGCGGGCGTTGTTCGTCCAACCGGTGCTGCGGATGGACCAAACATCCTGGAATGCCTCGCATGTCGCGGCGTTCGAGTTCTTCGGCGGTGTCCCGGCGCGGCTGGTGTGCGACAACCTCAAGACCGGCGTCGAGCGGCCCGACCTCTACGATCCGCTGATCAATCTGGCCTACGGTGAGCTCGCCGCGCACTACGGCGCCCTGATCGACCCGGCGCGAGCGCGCAAGCCGAAGGACAAACCTCGCATCGAGCGGCCGATGCCCTACATTCGGGATTCGTTCTTCGCCGGCCGCGAGTTCACCTCACTGGCCCAGATGCAGGCCGAGGCGATCAGGTGGTCCACGCAGGTTTACGGGGTCCATAAGCACCGTGGCCTGGATGGGCAGACCCCGGCATCGGTGTTCGCCGCGATCGAACGCGATGCGCTGATGCCGTTGCCGCCCAGGGTATTCGAGTCGGTTGTCTACTCGATCGGACGGGTCGCCGCGGATTGCCACGTCAAGTCCGGCAAGGCGCTGTACTCGGTGCCGTGGCGACTCATCGGCCAGCAGGTCACCGCCCGTACCGCCGGTGACGTCGTGCAGATCTTCCACAGCGGGACCGTGGTCGCGACCCACGTACTGCACCTATCGGGCCGCTCTACGAACTTCGAGCACTACCCGCCACACAAGATCGCCCACACCCTGCGCACCGTGACGTGGTGCCGTACCCAGGCCGAGCAGATCGGGCCCAGCGCCGTCGCCGTCGTCGCCGAACTGTCGCAGGTCAACGCCATCCACCGGCTCCGCGCCATCCAGGGCATCATCCGCCTGCGCGAGAAGTACGGCGATCGCCGACTGGACGCGGCCTGCGCCCGAGCCCTGGCGGTTGGCGACCCCGGCTATCGCACCGTCAAAGGCATCCTGGTCGCCGGCACCGAAGCAGACCAGGACCCGCCCGCAGTCGTCCCCCCACCACCGGCGATGCTGCGCGGACCGGGCGCCTTCGACACCGACCTCACCGCATGAGCACACCAAAATACTTCCACTACAACCACATCCACCTGAAGGACATTGTCATGACCATTCACGATCCCAGCCTGCGGACCGCACTGAAGACCCTCAAACTGACCGGCATGCTCGACACCCTCGACGCCCGCCTGGCCCAAACCCGCGACGGGAAACTCGGACACCTGGAATTCCTTCAAGTGCTCTGCGAAGACGAAATCGCCCGCCGCGAGACCGCCGCCCTGGCCCGACGAGTCCGCCGCGCCCGCTTCGAACAGCACAACACCTTCGAGGACTTCGACTTCACCGTCAGCCCCAAGCTCCCTGCCGCGATGCTGCGCGACCTGGCCGCGCTGCGCTGGCTCGACGCCGGCGAATCGGTCATCCTCTACGGACCCGTCGGTGTCGGGAAAACCCATGTGGCACAAGCACTCGGGCACCAAGTAGCCCGCCGCGGCGGTGACATCCGCTTCGTCAAATGCTCCCGCATGCTCGCCGACCTCGCCGGCGGCCACGCCGACCGCACCATCGGCCAACGCATGCGCGAATACACCCGCCCCCTGGTCCTGATCGTCGACGACTTCGCGATGCGCGAACACACCCCCACCCAAAGCGACGACCTCTACGACCTGGTCTCCGACCGCGCCATCGCCGCCAAGCCCCTGATCTTGACCAGCAACCGGGCCCCCAAGGACTGGTACCCGCTGTTTCCGAACCCGGTCGTCGCCGAATCACTACTCGACCGACTGATCAACACCAGCCACCAAGTCCTCATGGACGGCCCCTCCTACCGACCCCGGAAACGACCCGGCACCAAGACCACCTGACACCCACACCAGCGGTTCGCTACGCTCACCGCAGCAGCACCTAAACCTGGGGAATTACATGACGGCAGCCCCTGGGGAATTACGTGACCGTGGACAGCGGCCGCTGGCATCGAACTCGTTCGATGTGACCAGCAGGGACTCGCAGACGTACCGGGCTGCTGTCGTCAGCCTCGGGTCGCCCCCGTTGTGGGTCGCCGGTTTCTCGATGAATTCGAAGGCGCGGACATTGCTCCAAGGCAGTGCGAACTGTGTCGTCCACAGTCCTTCCGGCCCGGCGATGACCAACGGTTTGCCCTTCAGATTCTGGATGGCGCACACCGATAGCAGGTGGACCAGAGTTCCGATTCCGGCGACCACTCCGAGAAAGACCGCCCAGCCGTTCTCCCCGCTGAGCGCGGAGATCGCGCATCCGATCCACAACACCGCCAGGATCACCCGGACAGCCGTCGTTCGACCCTGATTTGGCGGCGTCGTGCCCACGATCGCGACCGTGCCCGGACGGAGTTCCGGCTGTTTCGTCGGCTTCGGCGTGGGCATGCGCTGAATGCTACGGGCGTCCGGCGGAGCGTCAGGACACGAATTTCGGGTGGCACTCCAACCTGGAACGGGGCGGCTCAGCCCTTGTAGTTGTCCGGCTCCTCGTAGTAGTACGACTGCTCGATGCCCTTCATATACACATCGCGGTCGTCGATCCTGTCGGTGAGGCTCTCGCGGAGCAGTTCACGCAATTCCGTGGTTTTGACGTGACTGCGGATCATGGCTTCCAGGTAATCGTGTTTGTTGATCGCGGCCCAGTCGACGCACTTCACCAGATTCTTTTTCAAAATCAGGTCGAGCCAGATCCGAGCGCTGCGTCCATTGCCCTCCATGAATGGATGAGCGATGTTCATTTCGGCGTACTTCTCGACGATTTCCTCGAAGGTTGATTCCGGCATCGCCTCGATGTGCCGTAGCGCGTCCTCGAGGTATATCGCGCTGGCGAACCGGAACCCGTCCTTGCTGATGTTGACGGTCCTGATCTGTCCGGCAAAGTCGTATAGTCCGCCGAAAAGGTAGCTGTGGATCTGCTGCAGTCCGCGCGTTGTGCCAACTTCGAAGGACGCCAAGTCGGCGCTACCGAATAGTGCGACCGCCCGACTCTTGCTGATTTCGTCGATGTCGCGCACGCCCAAATTATACGCGCGCGCAATCTGCTACAGACTCACAGCTGGTCGTGGAATCCGCCGGCGACCATCGTCTGGAATTTCCATCCTTCGCGGGTCCTGATCAGCAGATCCCCGTAGCGCATGCGCGTCGTGTGACCGCCGACGGTGATCGTCGCGTCGGTGTGCACGAAACACAGCGACCGACTGAGGAATGTGGGTGTCCGCGTCGACGCCATGGTGACCTCGCCCGAAGCGCCGAGGTTCTCCCGCATCTGCGCCAGGAACCGCTCGCGGTCGCAGTCGCTCGTCACGCCGAACCCGTCGGCGTCGTCGGTGACCTCATTGAGGGGGAACACCGCCATGTCGGCCATGGCGTCCAGGTCCCGGGCCGCGACCAGGCGGTCGTAGGCGGCGAACCACGCCAGCACTTCGGCGCGGGCCGCCGGCTCGTCGAAATCCACCGCGTCGGGCGCACCGCTCACCGGGTGTCCAGCCAGTCCAGATACGCCCGGCCGCGCGGGGACAACTCGTAGCCCACCGGATGGCTGATGGTCAGGCCGAGCGCCTTGAGCTTGCGGGTGTCGACCTTCATCGGCGGCACCGGCACACCCCGCAGCGCGGCAAGCTCGGTGGACACCACCTCGGGGTGGTCGCGGATCCACACCAGGATGTCGCGCGTCCAGGGTCCGGTGGGCCGGGCGTCCAGCCGGGCCAACTTCGCGGCGATCTGGGACAGCTCGTCGGCGCTGGGCAACTGCTCGCGTAGCGCCACCCGCGGATCCTCGCCGACCCACGCCACGCCGACCCGGTAGACGGTGTCCCCGCCTTTTCCGCCGCGCGGACTCGGCCGCCGCGGCGCGGTCAGGGCTTTGCGCAACGCGGCGGCGTCGGCCATCCCGGCGACGCGGGCGTCGTCGTCGGACACCGACGCCAGATCGGCGACCACCGAGACGTCGGTGAAGGCGATGACGCCGGCCGGGGTGAGCTGCGTGCCGCCGACCTTCACCCGGGGCGCGTCCCAGGCGCGGTACTGCGCGGTGATGCGGCCGTCCCGGATGCCCTCGGCGACCGCCTTGGAGATCAGCACCTTCGCCATCGTAGGCGTGCCGCCGCGTGCGTGGGGCCGACCGCAAATAGGGTGTAGTGGTGGCAACCCAGAAGGTCGAACGGCTGCTGAACCTGGTGATCGCGCTGCGCGCGACAACGCGCTACCTGAGCGCCGAGAAGATCCATCGCAGCGTGATCGGGTACGGCCAATGCGCCAGCGACGAGGCGTTTGCCCGGATGTTCGAGCGCGACAAGAACGAACTGCGCGACCTCGGCATCCCGCTGGAAACCGGCAAGCTGCCCGGCTCCGACACCGAGGGCTACCGGATCAACACCGCCGACTACGCGCTGCCCGACATCGACCTGACCGCAGACGAGGCCGCCGCCGTCGCGATCGCCACCGCGCTCGGCCAAACCCCCGAGTGGGCCACCATGACCGACGGCGCGCTGCTGAAACTGCGCGCCGCCGGCGTCGACGTCAACGCCGAACCCATCCCGTTCCGGGCGCCGACCGGTCTGCCCGGACTCGGCGGATCCGAAGACGTCCTCGCCGCGTTGCTGAGCGCCATCGAGGCCCGGCAGCCGGTGAGGTTCTCGCACCGGTCCTCGCCCGCCGTGCCGTACTCCGAGCGGGTACTGGAGCCGTGGGGTGTCACCACCCAGCGCGGCCACTGGTACCTGGTCGGCTACGACCGCGGCCGCGAGGGGGAGCGCACCTTCCGGGTGTCCCGGATCCGCTCCGACGTGAGCACCGCAGGGCGGCCTGGAACCGTGGTCAAACCCGCCGACGCCGATGTGCGGGCCATCGCCGCCGAGGCGATCTCCGGGGCGCAGGCCTGCGCCGAATCGATCCCGGTGCGGCTGTGGGTCGCCGGCGGCCGGGCGAACGCGCTGCGCCGGATGGGCTCGGAGGTCGCCTATTCCGATCTCGGCGGCCGCCCCGGGCAGGTGCTGCTGATCGACAGCAGCCCGCGGGAATCGCTGATCCGCGAAATCGCCGGCCACGGCGCCGACGCGGTGGTGCTGGCGCCGGCCGAACTGCGCGACCAGGTGATCGCCCGGCTGGAAGGAGCCCTGCGATGAGCGCCACCTCGATCAGGCTGGTCCGGCTGCTGAACATGGTCCCGTACCTGAAGGCCAACCCGGGCGTGAGCTTCACCCAGGCGGCCAGGGACCTGGGTGTCAGCAAGGAGCAGCTCACCGCCGACCTGGAACAGCTGACCTACTGCGGCCTGCCCGGCAGCGGCGGCGGCGACACCATCGACATCTGGTACTACGGCGGCCTGACCATCAACCTGCGCGAATCCCAGGGCATGGACCACCCGCTGCGGCTGACCTCCAGCGAGGCCACCACCTTGCTGCTGGCGCTCTCGGCGCTGGCGGAGGTGCCCGGCCTGACGGATCCGGCGGCCACCCGCAGCGCGCTGGCCAAGATCGAGGCAGCCGCCGGGGTGGCCGGCGGCCAGGGTGGCGACGCCGGCGAGGAGACGTCCGCGGTGGCGGCCGTCCGCGCCGCCGTCCGGGACTCCCGAGCGCTGGCCATCGAGTACTACTCGGCGTCCCGGGACACGCTCAGCGGCAGGGTCGTCGACCCGATCCGGCTGCTGCTCATCGACAATCGCAGCTACCTGGAGGCCTGGTGCCGCAGCTCCGAGGGGGTGCGGATGTTCCGGTTCGACCGGATCCAGCACGCCCGGGTGCTCGACGAGCCGTCGGCGCCGCCGGAGCCGACGATGACCGCCGAACCGGACACCGGGCTGTTCGACGCCGACCCGTCGCTGCCGTCGGCGACGCTGCGGATCGCGCCCGCCTCGGCGTGGATGCTGGAGTACTACCCGATGCGGCTGCTCGCCGAGCACCCCGACGGGCACCTCGACGCTGCGATCACCTACGCCAGCCAGGATTGGCTGGTCCGGCTGCTGCTCGGATTCGGCGGAACCGTCAGCGTGCTGGCGCCCGAGGGCCTGGCCGAGGCGGTTCGCGCCGCGGCGGCCGACGCCCTGACCGCCTACCGCTCGGCGCGGTAGGATCAACCGCAACTGTCCCCATCTGAGAGGTAATGCCACATGGGCGCATTGAGTCCCTGGCACTGGGTGATCCTCATCGCGGTGTTCGTTCTGCTGTTCGGCGCCAAGCGACTGCCCGACGCCGCCCGCTCGGTGGGCAAGTCGATGCGGATCTTCAAGGCCGAGGTCAAAGAGCTGCACCACGACGACGCGCAGCCGTCGGTCACGCCTGCCCCGCCGGCCGCCGCGAATCCCACCCCGGTGGCTTCCGAACGGGTCGACACCCCGGCCGCCGAGCCGGACACCCGGTCCGCCTGAGCCGAATAACCGACCGTAGCCACGCCGCCACCTGCGGCGCCGGTCGAATCTGAGAGTGAAGTCCGCACTCCGTCGGCTGAACCCGCGCAATCGCCGCAGCCGCGTCAACCCCGACGGGACCATGTCCCTCGTCGACCACATCCGGGAACTGCGCACCCGGATGCTCATCGCGATGGCCGCCATCGTGCTCACCACGATCATCGGTTTCCTCTGGTACGGCTACGGGCCGTTCGGGATGCCCAGCCTCGGTGACTGGCTGCGCGGCCCCTATTGCGCGCTTCCCCCGGAGGCCCGCGCCGCGATCAGCGCCGACGGAGAATGCCGGCTGCTGGCCACCGGCCCGTTCGACCAGTTCATGCTGCGGCTCAAGATGGGCCTGGCCGCCGGCATCGTGCTGGCCTGCCCGGTCTGGCTGTATCAACTGTGGGCTTTCATCACCCCCGGGCTGTACGCCAAGGAGCGACGGTTCGCCGGCGCGTTCGTGGCGTCGGCGTCGATCCTGTTCGTCGCCGGCGCGCTGCTGGCCTACCTGGTGCTGAGCAAGGCGCTGGGATTCCTGCTGACCGTCGGCAACGACGTCCAGGTCACCGCGCTGTCCGGTGAGCAGTACTTCGGCTTCCTGATGAACCTGCTGCTGGTGTTCGGCATCGGCTTCGAGTTCCCGCTGCTGCTGATCATGCTCAACTTCGCCGGGGTGCTCAGCTACGCGAAACTGAAGGCTTGGCGGCGCGGCCTGATCTTCGCGGTGTTCTGCTTCGCCGCGGTCGCCACCCCCGGCTCGGACCCGTTCTCCATGCTGGCCCTGGGCGGCGCGCTGTGCCTGCTGATGGAGGTCGCGATCCAGGTGGCCAGGCTCAACGACCGGCGCAAGAGCCGCAATGTGGCGCCGGAGATCCCCGACGACCAGGCCAGCCCGCTGGACACCCCGGCCGATCAGACCCCGTCGTGACCGAACTCGAGGCCTTCGCCGCCGAACTCCCGTTCGCCCTCGACGATTTCCAGCGCCGCGGTTGCGCCGCCCTGGAGGCCGGGCACGGTGTGCTGGTCTGCGCGCCGACCGGGGCGGGCAAGACCGTCGTCGGCGAATTCGCCGTGCACCTGGCGCTGGCCGCCGGGAAGAAATGCTTCTACACCACCCCCATCAAGGCGCTGAGCAATCAGAAGCACTCCGACCTGGTCGCCCGCTACGGCAGCGAACGCATCGGGCTGCTCACCGGGGATGTGTCGCTGAACTCCGACGCTCCGGTGGTGGTGATGACCACCGAGGTGCTGCGCAACATGCTCTACGCCGGCTCCCGCGCGCTGGACGGGCTGGCATACGTGGTGATGGACGAGGTGCACTTCCTGGCCGACCGGATGCGCGGGGCGGTGTGGGAGGAAGTCATCCTGCACCTGCCCGACGACGTGCGGCTGGTGAGCCTGTCCGCGACGGTCAGCAACGCCGAAGAGTTCGCCGGTTGGATCCAGACGGTCCGCGGCGACACCACCGTCGTCGTCGACGAGCACCGGCCGGTCCCGCTGTGGCAGCACATGCTGGTCGGCCGTCGGCTCTTCGACCTGTTCGACTACTCCAAGCACGGCGCGGAACCGACCGGCAAGCCCAAGGTCGACCCGGAGTTGCTGCGGCACATCGCCCATCGCCGGGAAGCCGACCGGATGCTGGACGCCGAGCCCCGGGGCAGGGGCCGTGGCCGGCCCGGTGGCCGCGGTGGTTACCGTCCGCCGTCGCGCCCGGACGTCATCGCCACCCTGGACCGCGAGGGCCTGCTGCCGGCCATCACCTTCATCTTCTCCCGCGCCGGCTGCGACGGCGCCGTCGGGCAATGCCTACGGTCACCGCTGCGGCTGACCACCGACGACGAGCGGGCGCGGATCGCCGAGATCATCGACCGGCGTTGCGCCGACCTGGCCGACGGCGACCTCGCGGTGCTCGGCTACCACGAGTGGCGCGAGGGGCTGCTGCGCGGGCTGGCCGCCCACCACGCCGGGATGCTTCCGGTGTTCCGGCACACGGTCGAAGAACTGTTCGCCGCCGGCCTGACCAAGGCGGTGTTCGCCACCGAAACCCTCGCCCTGGGCATCAATATGCCCGCCCGCACCGTGGTGCTGGAGCGGCTGGTCAAATACAACGGCGAACAGCACGCCCCGCTGACACCGGGGGAGTACACCCAGCTGACCGGCCGGGCCGGCCGGCGTGGCATCGACGTGGAAGGCCACGCGGTGGTGCTCTGGCGCCCCGACGACGGCGCCGCGGAACCGTCGGAGATCGCCGGGCTGGCCTCCACCCGCACATTCCCGCTGCGCAGCAGCTTCGCCCCGTCCTACAACATGACCATCAACCTGGTCAGCCAGCTCGGCCCCGCGGCCGCCCGCGCGCTGCTGGAACGCTCGTTCGCCCAGTATCAGGCCGACCGCTCGGTGGTCGGACTGGTCCGCGGGGCCGATCGCGGACGCAAACTGCTCGCCGAGATCACCCGCGACCTCGGCGAGGACGCCGAACCGATCCTGGACTACGCCCGGCTGCGCGCCGCCATCACCGACAAGGAAAAGTCCCAAGCCCGCAGCTCCCGGCTGCAGCGCCGCCGCGCCGCCAACGACGCGCTGGCCGAGCTGGGCAAGGGTGACATCATCAACATCACCCACGGCCGCCGCGGTGGTTTGGCCGTGGTGCTCGAACCCGCCCGCGACCCCGACGATCCCCGCCCGCTGGTGCTCTCCGAACACGCGTGGGCCGGCCGGATCTCCACCGCCGACTACTCCGGTCCCGCGGGGGCGATCGGGACCATGTCGCTGCCCAAACGCGTCGAGCACCGCCAGCCCCGGGTGCGCCGCGACCTGGCCTCGGCGCTGCGCTCGGCCGCCAAGGGACTGGACGCGCCGTCGCGTCGGCGCGGCCGCGGGCACGTCGACGCCGACCCAGACATCGACCCCGAGCTGATCCGGCTGCGGCAGCGGCTTCGCAGCCATCCCGCCCACGAGGTCGGCGACCGCGAGGCCAAATTGCGCCAGGCCGAGCGGTATCTGCGCATCGAGCGGGAGAACGCCGCCGTCGACCGCAAGATCGCCGCGGCCACCAATTCGCTGGCCCGCACCTTCGACCGGATCCTCGGCCTGCTGACCGAACGCGGCTACGTCCGCGCCGCCGGCGCCGAGGAAGTGCGGGTCACCGATGACGGCCGGCTGCTGGCCCGGATCTACTCCGAAGCCGACCTGCTGGTCGCCGAATGCCTGCGCACCGGCGCGTGGAACGGCCTGAACCCGGCCGAGCTCGCCGCGATGGTGTCGGCGGTGCTGTTCGAGCCGCGCGGCTCCGATGGCCCGGCGGCGCAACCGGACCCGCCGACCGCCGGACTCCGCTCGACGCTGGCCGCCACCCGCCGGCTGCACGGCGACCTCCGCCGCGAAGAGAGCCGACACCGGCTGGAACCCTCCCGCGAACCCGACGCCGGCTTCGCGCCCGCGGTCTACCGGTGGGCCACCACCGGCGACCTGACCGCGGCGCTGATGGAGTTCGAGTCCTCCGGCGGCCCGATGCCGGCCGGAGATTTCGTCCGCTGGTGCCGTCAGGTGCTGGACCTGCTCGACCAGGTTCGCAACGCCGCGCCTGACCCGGCGTTGCGGGCCGCGGCCAAACGGGCGATCGCCGACGTCCGACGCGGCGTTGTGGACGTGGACGCGGGCTAGACACCGGCTAGAGATTCTGCCGACATGAACGCCGCCTGACCGCCGGTATGGTGAGGCAGACGCTACGGTTGAGTCCGGCCACGGGCCGAAGCGCGCCGAGATTCGAGGAGACACCGATGAGTGGACCGCAGGGAACCGACCCCAATCAGGGTGGTCAGGGCCCTCAGCACGATCCGTCGGCCACCACCAACACCCCGTGGCAGGCGCCGTCGTCGTGGCAGCAGCCGACCAACACCGATGACCAGGCCACCGGCATCGCCCCCACCTGGCAGCGGCCACCCGGTCCCGACGCCACCACCGCCGCCCCCGCCTGGGGCCAGGGCTACCAGCCCGGCGCGCAGCAGAGCTACCCCGGTTACCAAGGCGCTCCCGGCTACTCCGCGCCGCCGTCGACCCCGGGTTACCCGGCACAGCCGGGATACGGGCAGTTCGGCGCACAACCCACGCAGTACGGCGCCCAGCCGGGGCAACCGCAGTACGGCCAGTACCCCGGCCAGCCGCAGTACGGCGCGCAGCCCGGTTACCCGGGCCAGCCGGGACAGCCCGGCCAGTATGGCTTCCCGCCGCCCGGCGCGGAGCCGGAGGCCAAGTCCAAGCGCACCCTGCTGATCATCATCGGGGCGATCCTGGCGGCGCTACTACTGATCGTGCTGGTCACCGGCTTCTGGAAGCCGGGCTTCTTCGTCACCACCACCCTCGACGTCAACAAGGCGCAGCAGGGCGTGCAGCAGATCCTGTCGGATGAGACCAACGGCTACGGCGCCAAGAACGTCCAGGACGTCAAGTGCAACAACGGCAAGAACCCCGAGGTCCACAAGGGTGACACCTTCACCTGCGAGGTCAGCATCGACGGCGCCAAGCGTCAGGTCACGGTGACCTTCCAGGACAACAACGGCACCTACGAGGTCGGCCGGCCCAAGTAGCCGACTCAGCCCGGCAGCGTGTCCAGCGCCTTCTGCAATCGCGCAATGGACGACTCGACCCCGTACGCGGCGGCCAATTCGGCCACCCGGACGGGGTCGATCGGCGTGCGGGGCAGAACGTCGGTGGCCGTGGACAGGGTGACCGGAGCGTCGGTGGCCACCAGCACCACCGGCAGGGCGGTTTCCAGGTAGTCCGCCCCGGCGAGCAGCTTCGCCCGCACGCCCTTGGCCAGGTCACTGCCGGGATCGCTTGCCGCGCAGCGGATTCCCTCCAGGGAGCCGTACTTGCTCAGCAGGGTGGCGGCGGTCTTCTCGCCGATCCCGGCCACCCCGGGCAGGCCGTCGGACGGGTCTCCGCGCAGCAGCGCCAGCTCGGCGTAGGCCATGCCGGCCCGATCCGCCGGCAGCCCATACTTGCCGGCGACCTCGGCCGGACCGAAGAGCTCCGCCTTGGCCAGCCCGCGGCCGATGTAGAGCACCCGCACCGCGGTCGGCTCATCACGCACCACCTGCAGCAGATCCCGGTCACCGCTGACCACGATCACCGGGTCGCGGGTCTCGTGTGCGGCCAGCGCGCCGAGCACGTCGTCGGCTTCATAGCCGGGCGCGCCGGCCGTCGGGATGCCGAACGCGTCCAGGATCTCCATGATCATCGTGACCTGTGGAGTCAGCTCGTCGGGCACTTCCTCGACGTCCGGGCCGTAGGCCTGCGGTTCCTCGACTCGGTGCGCCTTGTAGGACGGCGCCAACTCCACCCGCCAGTGCGGGCGCCAGTCCAGATCTAGGCACACCGCCAACCGGCCCGGGTGGTGTCCGGCGATCACGGTGGCCACCGCGTCGAGGAATCCGCGCACCGCGTTGACCTGCCGGCCGTCGGGCGCGGTGATCGACGACGGCACCCCGAAGAACGAGCGGAACCACATGCTGGCGCCGTCGAGCAGCAGGAGCGGGGTGCGATCATCGGCCATGGGTCGATCCTGCCCTACGCTGGCGGCATGAGCCGATTCCCCTCCAGCGTGTACGCCGCCCGACTGCAGGCCGCCGCCGCGGGAGCCCGGGCCGCCGGACTGGCCGGCCTGGTCATCAGCCCCGGCTACGACCTGCGATACCTCACCGGATCGGCGGCGCAGACCTTCGAACGGCTCACCGCGCTGGTGATCCCCGCCGACGGCGCGCCGAGCGTGGTGACGCCGCGGCTGGAACTCGCCTCGCTGCGCGAGTCGGCGATCGGCGAGCTCGGATTGACCGTCGCCGACTGGGTGGACGGCGAAGACCCGTACGCGCTGGTCGAGGCGGCCCTGGGCGGCGCCCCGGCAGCCGCAGGAGTCACCGACGCGATGCCGGCGCTGCATCTGCTTCCGCTGGCCGACCGGCTCGGGGTGCTGCCGGTGCTGGCCACCGATGTCATGCGCTGGCTGCGGATGGTCAAGGACACCGCGGAGATCGACGCGCTGCGCGCGGCCGGGGCGGCCATCGACCGTGTGCACGCGCGGGTGCCGGAGTTCCTGGTCCCGGGCCGCACCGAGGCGCAGGTCGCCGCGGACATCGACGCCGCGATCGTCGCCGAAGGGCACACCGCGGCCGCGTTCATCATCGTCGGGTCCGGCCCGCACGGCGCCGACCCGCACCACGAGCACTCCGACCGGGTGCTGCAGGCCGGGGACATCGTCGTCGTCGACATCGGTGGACCGGTTCCGCCCGGCTACAACTCGGACTGCACCCGCACCTACAGTCTCGGAGAGCCGGAACCCGAAGTGGCGCAACAGTATCGAGTGCTGCAGGACGCGCAGCGCGCCGCCGTGAACGCGGTTCGCCCCGGGGTGAGCGCCGAGGCCGTGGACGACGCCGCGCGTTCGGTGCTGGCCGAGGCCGGACTGGCCGAGTACTTCGTGCACCGGACCGGGCACGGTATCGGCCTGTCGGTGCACGAGGAGCCCTACATCGTGGCGGGGAACGCGTTGCCGCTGCAGGCCGGAATGGCGTTCTCCGTCGAGCCGGGCATCTACTTCCCGGGCGCATGGGGGGCGCGGATCGAGGACATCGTCATCGTCACCGATGACGGCGTCGAGCCGCTGAACAACCGGCCGCACGAACTGGTCGTGGTGCCGGTGTAGCTGCTTGCGGTCTACCCGGTGTTGATGGGCAAGCCGGACGATCCTGATCGTCAAAATGTGCACGAAAACGCACGTCCAAAGGGCAATGCGCCCTCGGCGCCCCCGATTTCGCGCACACTTTGACGCGGACGCGGACCCCGTCGACAGGCCCGCTGCGCAAAGCCTCCGTTCCTCCGGCTTTGCTTGCGGTCTATCCGGTGTGATCCAGCAGATCGGAGGAGCCGAGCACTCGCTCGATATGCACCTCGACGACAACACGGGTCGGGTTGACCCGCGGCGTGCGGTAGCGCTGGGCGTAGCGCAGCTCGGCGTCGCGGATCGCTTCCGGATCGGTGCTGACGCTCGCGGTTCCCTCCAGCGACAGCCAGCGGGCCCCGTCCACCTGGCTGAGCACCCCGACCTTGCCGCGTTCGGCGTTGACGGCCTTCTGCGACCCGCCGTTGGTGATCACCCGGGCGATGTGGGTCTTCGGGTCGAAGGTGAACCCGACCGCCACCACGTGCGGCGAGCCGTCGGCCCGCAGGGTGGTCAGCATGGCCAGGTGACGCTCGGTCAGGAAGGTGAGGGCGTCGTCGGTGAGACGGGTTGTTGCGTGCGGCATCGTGGTCTGAGGCTAGCGCAGGGAATAATCTAGTGCCGTGGAGGACACGAATTCCCCGGTGGTGGTCATCTTCGGCGGTCGCAGCGAGATCGGCTCCGAGCTGGCGCTACGCATCTGCGCGGGGGCGACGGTGATCTTGACCACCCGCGGTGGCGAAGACCTGGCGCTGGAGGCGATGGCGCTGCGGGACGCCGGAGCGCGGGAGGTGCACGTCAAGGGCTTCGACGCCGACGACCTGGCCTCGCACGCGCCGGTGCTGCACGAGCTGGAGACCCAGCATGGGCCGATCGACACGGCGGTGCTGGCCTTCGGCATCCTGGGCGATCAGGCCCGTGCCGAGGCCGACGCGCAGCACGCGGTGGCGATCCTGCACACCGACTACGTCGCGCAGGTGAGCCTGCTGACCCTGCTGGCGGCCCGGATGCGCTCGCGCGGGACCGGCGCCCTGGTGGTGTTTTCCTCGATCGCCGGGGCCCGGGTGCGCCGGGCGAACTACGTCTACGGTTCGGCCAAGGCCGGGCTGGACGGGTTCGCCAGCGGATTGGCCGACGCGCTGCACGGCTCCGGGGTGCGGTTGCTGATCGTGCGACCCGGGTTCGTGATCGGCCGGATGGCCGCCGGGATGGAACCCGCGCCGTTCGCCAGCACCCCGCCGCAGGTCGCCGCAGCGGTGGCCAAGGCGCTGTCAAGCGGCAAGCGCGCGGTCTGGGTGCCCTGGCAGATCAGACCGCTGAGTTTCGCGATGCGGTTTGTGCCGCAGTCGATTTGGCGGAAGATGCCCCGATGAGGAGCGAGCGAGCGCAGCGAGTGAGCGATCGAATCGGCAGAGGGCCCCGATGAGGAGCGAGCGAGCGCAGCGAGTGAGCGATCGAATCGGCAGAGGGCCCCGATGATCGTGGTGGTTGGCATCGGCGCCGACGGGATGGCGGGCCTTGGCGCGGCGGCGCTCGCCGAACTGCGCGGGGCCTCGGTGGTTTACGGCTCGCCGCGGCAGCTGGATCTGCTCGACGACACCGTGACCTCCGAGCGCCGGAGCTGGCCGACGCCGCTGCTGCCGGCGCTGGAGTCACTGCTGGCCGACGTCGACGGCGACGCGCACGTGGTGGCCTCCGGTGACCCGATGCTGCACGGCATCGGCGCGACCCTGGTCAGGACCCTGGGCGCCGAGCGGGTGCGGGTGCTGCCCACCGTGTCCAGTGTGGCGCTGGCGTGCGCCCGGCTGGGCTGGGCGCTGGAGGACACCGAGGTGATCCGGGTGACCGAGGCCGAACCGGTCACCGCGGTGCGCCGCGGCGGGCAGGCCGTCGCGCTGTCCCGGGATGCCGGCACTCCGGCCGCGCTCGCGAGTTTGCTGGCGGGCCGCGGACGCGGTGACTCGGAAATGACGGTGCTGGAACAACTCGGCGGCCCGCGCGAACGGGTGCGAGCGGGGACCGCGGCGCAATGGGCCGACGCGCCGCCGGTCGGTGTCGACCCGCTGAACGTCGTCGCGGTGCGCTACCTGCCCGACGAGCGGGTTCTCTCGATCGCGCCGGACGACGCGTTCGACCATGACGGGCAACTGACCAAACAGTCGATCCGCGCGGTGACCCTCGCGGCGCTGGCTCCGCGGCCCGGTGAACTGCTGTGGGACGTGGGCGCCGGATCGGGCAGTGTCGCCGTCGAATGGTGCCGCGCCGGTTCGGGTTGTCGCGCGGTGGCCTTCGAGCGCGACACCGAGCGCGCCCAGCGGATCACCGGCAACGCCGCCGCATTCGGTGTCTCCGTGCCCCCGTTCGGCGCGGCCCCGGCGTCGTTCGACAACGCCCCGGAACCCGATGCGATCTTCATCGGCGGCGGACTGACAGCGCCCGGACTGCTCGACGAATGTCTCAAGCGACTGCGTCCCGGGGGCCGCCTGGTCGCCAACGCCGTCACCGCCGAGTCCGAAGCGGTTCTCGCGCAGGCGCATTCACAACATGGCGGCGCGCTGCGCCGATTCCAGCACTACACGGGCGAGCCGATCGGATCCTTCACCGGGTACCGGCCGTCCTACCCGGTCAGCCAGTGGGTGCTGCGGCGGTGACGGTCTACTTCATCGGCGCCGGCCCGGGGGCGGCGGACCTCATCACGGTCCGCGGCCAGCGACTGCTGCAGCGATGCCCGGTCTGCCTGTACGCCGGCTCGATCATGCCCGAGGACCTGCTGGCGCTCTGCCCGCCGGAGACCCGGATCCTCGACACCGGGCCGATGACGCTGGACCAGATCATCGGTGAGATCGTGGCCGCCGACGCGGCCGGCCACGACGTCGCGCGGCTGCACTCCGGGGACCCGTCGCTCTACAGCGCGCTGGCCGAGCAGCGTCGGCGACTGACCGCGGTTGGGGTTGAGCACCAGGTGGTGCCGGGCGTGCCGGCGTTCGCCGCGGCCGCCGCGGCCATGGGCCTGGAGCTCACCGTTCCGGGTGTCGCGCAGACCGTCACCCTGACCCGGGTCGCCACCCTGTCGACGGCGATGCCGCCGGGGGAGGAGCTGCGGGCCCTGGCCGGCCGGGGCACCCTGGCGCTGCACCTGGCGGCCGCCCAGATCGAGCACGTCGTGGCCGAACTCAGCACCGGGGGATTGACGCCGCAGACCCCGGTGGCGGTGGTCGCCTACGCCAGCTGGCCCGCCGAAACCGTGGTCCGCGGGACGCTGGACACCATCGCCGACCAGCTGCGTGCCGCCGATATCACCAAGACCGCGATCATCTTCGTCGGCGAGGTGCTCGCCGCCGAAGGCTTCGTGGAGAGCTACCTGTACTCCTCGGGGCGCCGGCGCGGAGCCCAGCACTGATGCGGGTGCTGGTGCTCGGCGGGACGGCAGAAGCCCGTGCGCTGGCCGCCCGGCTGCACGGGGACGTCGAAGTGATCAGTTCGCTGGCCGGCCGGGTTCCCGACCCGGCGCTGCCGGTCGGCGCGGTCCGCATCGGCGGCTTCGGCGGTGTTGCGGGACTGCGAAAGTGGTTGGTGGACAACCGGATGGATGCGGTGGTCGACGCCACGCATCCGTTCGCCGCGGGCATCACCGCCAACGCCGCCGCGGCCTGCGCCGAGCTCGGGATGCCGCACCTGCTGTTGGCTCGGCCCGGTTGGGCTCTGGACGGCGGAGCCACGCCGGTGGCCTCCGATATCGCGGCCGCCGGCGTCGTCGCCGAAAAGGGTTGCCGGAGAGTCTTTCTCACCACCGGGCGGTCTGGAACCGCGGCGTTCCGCGGCAGCGACGCCTGGTTTTTGATCCGCGCCGTCACCCCGCCGGATCCGCGGCTATTGCCGCCCAACTGCGAGTTGTTGCTGTCCCGTGGACCGTACTCCTACGACCGCGAGCGTGAACTGCTGTCCGATCATCGGATCGACGTGCTCGTCACCAAGAACAGCGGCGGGTCGATGACCCGCGCCAAGATCGACGCGGCAACAGATTTGGGCATCGACGTCGTGGTGATCACCCGCCCCGAGATTCCCGAGGGTGTGGCAGTGGTGCGCACCGCCGGTGACGCTGCGGCTTGGGTGGCGGCGCGAAACGCCGGCGGAGAGACGCTGCCGGTGTCGATGGGCGCCGGTTAGTCGAGAACGTCGCTGACGGCGGTGGCGGTGACCGCCTTGATCAGCCAGGTGCTGAGTTGGTCCGGGTTGTCGCAGTTGGTGATCCGGGCGCGGGCATCGTCGGCGACGGTGATTCCGCGGGCGGACAGCACGGCGAGAATGTCTTCGGCCTTGCCCTCTGCCTTGCCCTTGGCTTCGCCTTCGGCGAGGCCTTGGTCGAAGTACTTGCGGGCGAAGTCGCTTTGGTATCGCCAGGTGGTGGTGCTCATGAGGTGCTCCAGATAGTTGCGGGCGGCCTCCGGTAGGACTGTCCGTACCAGGTCAGCGTACAGAAGACTGCGGTCGATGTCCGGATTGAAGGTGCTGAACAAGGCGTCGAGGACGCCGCGGTCAGCGGGATGGGCGACGGCCGAAAGCAGCGCAAGCTCCGGCCCCGCACGCGCGACGGCCGGGTCGGTGATGGTCGGTATCACGGACGGTCCGATGGAGATCGGGACAATTGCTGATCCAGCACCCAGATCGATCGGTCGAGCCGCCCATCTGGCGACGCGATCGCTGGTTGATATGACCAACAGCAGGACGGGGCAGCGCAGCCGATTGCGTAGCGCGACCACGTAGCTGGGCCAGCGGTAGTGCTTGTCGGGGTCGACGCGCAGTTGGACTTCCGTGATGATTCCGAAGACGGGCACGCCGTCGGCCTGCAGGGTGACGACGGTGTCGGCGCGCTGTTCGACGGGGGCCGCCTGCGACAGATCCGGCGAACCTTCACACGCGAGAGTGTGCGTTGGGACGGCCACCCCTGCGATGTCGGTCAGGAGTTGGACCGCGAAGCTGGGTTGCTGACGGATCAACTCCACGAGTGCTTCGTGCACGTTTGACGGCATGCCCGACGCTAACGCGGGGTGTCGCCTCGCACACTTCAGCCGATCAGCGCCGCCAGGGCGTCGGTGGCGGACCGAAGCGCCGCGGCGGATTCGGCGCGGACCTCGGCGATGCCAGCCTCGATGGCGGCGACCTGGGCATTGCGGCGCTGCAGTTCGCCGACCTGGCGGGCGCGCAGTTCGCCCTCCGGGCCGTCGGTGCCGAGCACCTCGAGCTGCTCGGAGATCCGGGTCTGGGCGGTGAACACCTCGTCGCGCTCCTGGCGGAGTTGCTCGCCCCGAGCGTTCAACCGCCGGGCCTGCTCCCAGGAATCCAGCACCCCGGCCAGTGCGCCAATGGTCTTGGCGTCCAGGGAGCGGCCGGCCAGCCAGTCCTCCAGCCGACCGTGTGAGAGGTTTCGGTACTCGATGTGGGTGTAGTCCGACCAGGTCTCCAGGACAGTCGCGGCGGTCGCCGTATGCGCCGCGGCGGCCACCTCGAAGCGCCGGATGTGCTGGTCGCGCGGGGCGAGCTCGATGGCGTTCTCCACGGCGCTGACCCGGTGCTCGGAGTGGGCGTAGAACTCGAACACGACGGTGACCGGCTCGTCGTGGTCGTTGTCCACCCGCAGGGTGTGCAGCCGCTCCCGGCGCTGCTCCTCGACGACGGCCTCTTCGGCGAGCTGAACCCGCGCGGCGACGGTGCGTGTGGTGCTGTCCCGGCTGCAACGTGCCGCGAGGTCCTTGGCGAAGGTCAGCCGGATGTTCGCGCCGCGGGCGGTGAAGCCGAGCATCGCCTCGCCGGCGTAGCCGCCGTCTTCGTAGATCACCGCCGGTCCTTCCTCCAGCACCACCGGGGTGCTGTTGACGAAGGACAGCGTGATCTGTGGTGCTGGATCGGCGCCGTCGGACCAGACGAGTTCGCGCCGGGCGCCCTCCACCTCGGCGATGGTCAGCGGGACCATCGCCGCGCTGCCGCGCGCCAGCGACACCGGCGCGGCCATGCGGTACTCGAAATGCTCACCGCGGTCGGCGGTTTCGACGTCAAGGGCTGCCTCGGCGTAGGCGGCCATTGCCGCGCCGGCGGGCGCTGAGCGTGAGAGTGCCGCCCCGGCCTCGGGCGCGCCCATCATTGCGATGTCGTCGGCCACCCGATCCCGCTCCTGCACCACGGTGCGCCGCACCTGACGGGCCTGGTAGAGGTCGATGTCGAAGGACACCGGCTGGCCGGTGGTCAGGGTCAGCTCGACGTCGTCGAGGTCCTCGTCGAGGGGGTTGTGCACGATGCCCATCGCCGCCAGGCTCAGTCGGTCGCCGTCGCGCACCAGCCGATACGAGACACGCCACATCGGCGCCGGCACCAGGTAGTACACCCGGGCCAGTTCGGCGCTGCCCCGAACCTGAACGCGCAGTTGGCAATTGGGACCGGCGGTCACCGCGCGGGACTTCTCGACCAGGTAGTCGAGGTCCTGCCGGGACGGCTCCTCGGCGAGCTCCAGGCCGCGCGCGGTGGTCAGGTCGACCAGGCTGAGTGCGCCGGACTCGGTGCGCAGCACCAGCACCCTGCGGTCGCGTCCGGAGTCGTCGACCCCGATCACCTCGCCCCGGCGCGGTTCGTCGTCGGGTCCGCGCACTTCGACGACGCGGCCGCGCAGGGCGTCGAGCAGCCCGCGCAGCGCGTCGCCGGATGCCAGCAGCAGGTTGCGGCCGGCCAGTTCTTCGCGCGGGTCGGCCGGACTGTCGAAGGAGATGGCCCCGACGCTGGCCTGACCGTCGACGATGTCCACGGTCAGCGATTTCAGGACGTCTTTCATATCGTCGCGGCGCAGGGTCAGTTCGAAGTCGCCGTCCAGCGGCCCGCTGCGACCGACCAGCGCGACGCCGTGCTTGTAGAGGACCAGCCGGTCGACTCGGGGTGTGTTCACAACACCGAGGTTATCGCCGGTTGCCGGCGATGTGGGACGCCAGGCGCTCGGCGCCGTCGATGATGTCGTGGCCCAGGCGCACTGCGCTCTGGGGAGCATGTTCTTGCTGGGCGCCGCCGACCGCGACCACCAGATCCGGGCGACGGTCGCGCAGCGCGGTGATCACCGCGCCGGTGGGGACGATGTCGGCTTCGGTCGGGATGGCCAGCACCACGGCGGCCAGGCCGCGTTCGGCCACCACGCCGAGCCAGTCGTCGATCGGCAGGTCGGCGCCGAGGTAGTCGGTGTCCAGGCCGCGGCGCCGTGCGGCGACGGCGAAGGCCAGCAGTCCGAGCTCATGCCGGTTGTCCGGCGCCAGCCCAAGCGCGATGCGGGGCCCGTGGCCGTAGGCGGCGGCGGCTTCGTAGGCCACCGACAGCCTGCGCATCACCGCGTGCGAGATCAGGTGCTCGCCTGCGACGCTGATCCGGCCGTCGGCCCAGGCCTGTCCGAGCGCGCCCAACGCGGGCAGCAGCTGTGCGCGCGCCACCGTCTCGAAGCTGCCGAGGGCGAACATGTCGTCGAGCGCCACGGCGAGATCGGCGGCGTCCAGCGCCGCGCCGGCGTCGATCAGCCTGGCGGTGATGTCCCGGGCGTGCTCGGGATCGGTGCGCGCCGGCCTGGGCTGGGGGGCGACCTGCGCGCGCTCGAGCGCCTCCGCGGCTGCCATGCTGGCCGACCAGCCCTGGTCCACGAGTTCCTTCATGACGCGCAGGACGACGACGTCCTCGTCGCCGTAGACGCGGTATCCGCCCTCGGTCCGGTGCGGATTGATGACCCCGTACCGGCGCTCCCAAGCACGCAGCGTCGCGGCGGTGATCCCGACCTGACTCGCCGCGTGCTTGATGGTGTACATCGCGGCTGAGCCTACCGAGAGCCCAGCCGATTCAAGGTCCGCTGGAGCTGGTCGGCTCCAGCGTTTCCGAGCCGGGCGAACGCGGGGACGAACAGCGGCGCGGCCAACCGGGCCAGGCCCTTCAGGTCGAACCGCGCCTGGTACCTGACCGTGGCGCCGCCGCCCGCGGCCGGGGTGACGGTCATGGTGTCGTGGGCGATGACCGATTTGTTCTCGCCGCGCAGCACGACCCGGGTGTCGGGCTGGTACTCGCGCACCACGTAGCTGAGCTCGGTGCTGCGGCCGAGGAAGCGGGAGGTGTTCCGGTACACCGTCCCCACGCCGCCGTCACCGCTGACTCGTTCGGTGCGCTCGGTGCCCGGGTCCCACTGTTCGGTGGTGGTGAAATCCGCCAGGAAGGCGAAGGTTTCGGCCGGTGACGCGGGGCTCTGCACGGTCTTGTCGATTTGCATGACTACCTACCTTTGCTAACATTTGACAAACCTTGAACAAGGATTCTAGCTTGGATCGCAGCGGCAGACCAGAGGCGAGACCGCAGACGCACTCAGCTCCGCACCCGGCGACGAAGGAGCCCCGATGAACCCAGCGACGGCAGCCCACCGGCCCGCGATGGCCGTCATCGGCGGGGGCGTTTCGGGTCTCACCGCGGCGTACCTGCTCGCCCGCGACCACGACGTCACACTCTTCGAGGCGGACGGTCGTCTCGGCGGCCACGCCCACACCCACGACGTGGAATCCCGTACGGGCGGCACGCTGGCGGTCGACAGCGGCTTCATCGTGATGAACGAACGCACCTACCCCCACCTGCTGCGCCTGTTCGGCGAACTGGGCGTGCAGACCCGGCCCACCGAAATGAGCATGAGCATCAGCTGCGGCGGGTGCGGGCTGAGCTACGCCGGCGGCCGGGGGCTCGGCGGAATCCTGGCCCAGCCCACGCGGCTCGGCGACCCCCGCTTCCTCGGACTGCTGGCGCAGGTGCCGAAATTCCACCGCCGGGCTCGTCGGCTGCTCGCCACCGACAGCGACCTGACCTGGGGACAGTTCCTGGCCGACGGCCGGTTCGGCGACTACTTCATCCAGCACTTCGCCGTGCCGCTGGTGTCCTGCGTGTGGTCCTGCGGGGACTCCGACGCCGCGGACTACCCGGCGCGGCACCTCTTCACCTTCCTCGACCACCACGGCATGCTCCAGGTCACCGGGTCGCCCACCTGGCGCACGGTGGTCGGCGGCTCCCGGGCCTACGTCGAGAAGATCGCCGGGCAGCTGGACGACATCCGCCTCGACCAACCGGTGACCGCGCTCACCCGCGACGCCGACGGCGTCGAGGTGCGCGTCGGCGCCCACACCCAGCGCTTCGACGGCGTCGTGCTGGCCGTCCACGCCGACCAGGCGCTGGCGCTGCTCGCCGACGCGAGTCCGCAGGAGAAGTCCGACCTCGCCGCGATCGGCTACTCCCGCAACGAAACCTGGCTGCACCACGACCCCGCCCTGCTGCCCGAGGCGCCCCGGGCGCGAGCGTCGTGGAACTACCGCCTCGCGTCGTGTCGCGGCGGCGCGGACAAGGTGACGGTCAGCTACTGGATGAACCGGCTGCAGGGGCTGCAGGACACCCGCGACCACCTGGTGACGCTCAACGCCACCGAGCGCGTCGACCCCGCCACGGTGCAGGCTCGGATGACCTACCAGCACCCGGTGTTCAGCACGGCCGCGGTGGCTGCCGCGCAGCGGCTGCGCACCGCGGGCGGCCCGCGGCTGGCGTTCGCCGGCGCCCACCTCGGCTGGGGCTTCCACGAGGACGGCTGCCGATCCGGCGCGCAGGCGGCGGCGTCGTTCGGGGCGCCCTGGTGAGCGGCGCGGCGCGCGTCCCCGACCTGCCGGCCCTGGTCGTCGGCCAGGTCAGCCATGTCCGTCGGGCGCCGGTGCGCCACGCATTCCGGCACCGCAGCTACCAGTGGCTCGTCGACGTCGACGCGTTGCCCCGGCTCCCGCTCTGGCTGCGCCCGCTGGCGGCGTTCCGGGCCGAGGACCACCTCGACGGCGGCGCCTCCGGCGCCGGAATTCGGGGCGACCTCACCGCATTCCTCGCCTGCCACGGTGTCCCGGTCGAACCGAGCGACCGGGTTGTGATGCTGGCGCATGCCCGGGTGCTCGGCCACGTGTTCGATCCGCTCACCGTCTTCTGGGTCCTGGCGCGTGACGGAGCCGTGCGCGCGGTCGTCTTCGAGGTGCACAACACCTACGGGGGCCGGCACGCCTACCTGCTCGACGTCGACGAGGACGGGCACGCCGACACCGACAAATCCTTCTACGTCTCACCGTTCAACGACGTCAGCGGCAGCTACCGAATCGGACTGCGGCTGGACGACGAACAGGTGAGCGTCACCGTCGGCCTCGACCGCGGCGGCCGGCGGGTGCTCACCGCCACCACTCGCGGCGCCCCGACCCCGGCTACCCGGCGCGCCCTGCTGCGCGTCAGCGCCACCCACCTGCTCATGCCACAGCGGGTCAGCGCGCTCATCCGCGCGCACGGCATCCTGCTGTGGCTGCGCCGACTGCCCGTCGTCCCGCGTCCCACCCCGGCGAAGGAGTTCAGCAGATGACAGCCTCACCCCTGGCCGCCCCGGTGCTGCGGCCGCTCGCCGCCGCGCCGCCGCGCGCCCGGATGCGGACCGCCGCGGCCAAAGCGGTCTTCGGTTTGGCGATCCGGCCGGTCGCGGTGGACGTCGTGATGCCCGACGGCGCCCTGTTCAACGGCGGGCCCGGGACCGGTGGCCCGGACCGCCCGCGAATCCTGCTGCACCGCCCCGAGTCGTTCTTCCGCCGGGTCGCGGAGAACCCGAAGATCGGCATCGGGGAGGGTTACACGGCCGGCGACTGGTCGGTGGCGCCGGGCTGCGACCTGGCCGACGCGCTCGCGCCGTACGCCCAGCGGCTCGGCCGGTTGCTGCCGGACTGGCTGCTGCGGCTGCGCCGGCTGATCGACGAGCCGATTCCCGCCGACCAACTCGGCGCGTTGGAACACACCCAGGACAACATCGCCGCCCACTATGACCTGAGCAACGAAATGTTCGCGGCGTTCCTCGATCCCAGCCTCAGCTACAGTTCCGCGCTGTTCGACCGCAGCCGCCCGATGGCCGAACAGGATCTGCACCAGGCGCAACTGCGCAAGATCCACGCCGTGCTCGACCTGGCCGGTGTCGGCGCCGGCGACGAACTGCTGGAGATCGGGACCGGCTGGGGGGCGCTGGCGATCGAGGCGGCCCGCCGGGGCGCCCGCGTCACCACCGTCACGCTGTCCGTCGAGCAGGCCAAGCTGGCCCGAGAACGCATCGCCGCGGCCGGCCTGGCCGACCGGGTAGAGGTGGCGGTGCGCGACTACCGCGACGTCACGGGCAGCTTCGACGCCGTCGTCAGCGTGGAGATGATCGAAGCGGTGGGGGAGCGCTACTGGCCGGAATATTTCGGCGCGCTGTCGCGGCTGGTCCGGCCCGGCGGCGCGGTGGCGCTGCAGGCCATCCTGATGTCTCACCAGCGCTACCTGGCCACCCGGAACTCCTACGGGTGGGTGCAGAAACACATCTTCCCCGGCGGGCTGATCCCGTCCGCCAACGCCATCGCCGAGCACGCCGACCGGGCCGGGCTGAGGGTCACCGACACCCACCGGTTCGGCGCCGACTACGCCGAGACGCTGCGCCGCTGGCGGACGGCGTTTCTGGCCGCAGGCCCCGAGGTCGCGCCGGGGCCCGACGGCGAACAGTTCCGGCGGGCCTGGGAGTTCTACCTCGGCTACAGCGAGGCGGGCTTTCGCACCGGCTACCTCGACGTCGCGCACCTTCGGCTGGAGCGCGGGCGTCAGGAGGAGCCGTGCGCGCCACGGTGATGTGGTTCCGCCGGGACCTGCGACTCGGCGACCACCCGGCGCTGTGCGCGGCCGCGCAGGGCGCCCGGGTCACCCCGCTCTTCGTGGTCGACCCGAAGCTGGCCCGGCCCGGACCGCGCTGGGATCGGCTGCTGGACTCGTTGGCGGCGCTGCGCGAGCAGACCGGCGGACACCTCGTCGTCCGGACCGGGCGCCCCGCCGAGGTGGTGGCCGCCACCGCCGCCGAAACGGGCGCCGACGAGGTGCACATCACCGCCGAGACGACACCGTACGGCCGGAACCGGGACGCCGCGGTGCGTCGGCGGCTGGCGGCGGCGGGCATCGCGCTGGTCGAAACGGGCAGCCCCTACGCGATCACCCCGGGCCGGTTGCGCACCGCGGCGGGCGCCCCGTATCGCGTGTTCACCCCGTTCCTGCGGGCCTGGCAAGACCATCCGCGCCGGTCACCGGCCGGCGATCCGGACGTGCGCTGGGCGGCGGGGCTGGACTCCGAAGCGCTGCCGGAGCCGAGCCAGCAGGCCGGCGAGCGCGCGGCGCTGCGCCGCTGGCGGCAGTTCTGCGCCGAGGAGCTGCCCGGATACGCCGATGCCCGGGACCGGCCGGATCTGGACCGCACCAGCCGGCTGTCGACCGCGCTGAAGTACGGCGAGATCCATCCCAGGACACTGCTGGCCGACCTCGCCGGCCCGGCCGGGCGTCGCGCCGACGCCGCCGGCGCCGATGTGCGCAGGTTCGTCGACGAACTGGTCTGGCGTGAGTTCTACGCCGACGCGCTCTGGCACGACCCCGCGTCGGCCTGGCGCGACGCGGGCCCGCAGCTGCGCGGCATGCGATACGACGACGACCCGGCGGCGCTGGCGGCGTGGCGGGCGGGGGTCACCGGCTACCCGTTCATCGACGCCGGCATGCGCCAGCTGTTGGCGCAGCATTGGATGCACAACCGGGTGCGGATGGTCACCGCGAGCTTCCTGGTCAAGGACCTGCACCAGTGGTGGCCGGCCGGCGCCCGGCATTTCCTGGACCAGCTGTGCGACGGGGACCTGGCCTCCAACAGCCACGGCTGGCAGTGGGTGGCCGGCGCCGCCGCCCACGCGTCCCCCTACTTCCGGGTGTTCAACCCCGTCACCCAGGGACAGCGGTTCGACCCCGACGGCGACTACGTCCGCCGCTGGGTGCCCGAGCTGCGGCACCTGCCGGGCGCGGCGGTCCACGAGCCCTGGCGGCGCCCCGACGGCTACGCCGCCGGCTATCCCGAACGCATCGTCGACCACGCCGAGGAACGCCGAGAGGCGTTGGCCCGGCACGCGCAATCCAAGGAGGCACACCCATGACCGAATCCCGCGACCAGGGCCTGGACCGGCTGCTCGACCGTGCCGTGCTGCCCGGCTACTCCCGCCTCGGCTACGCGCTGCGTCGACGGCAGTGGCCAGACGATGATCCGCGCCCCGGCGCGCTGGCCGGCCGGACCGCGCTGGTCACCGGGGCGGGCAGTGGGCTGGGCGAGGCCGCCGCGGTGGGCTTGGCGCGGCTCGGCGCGCAGGTGCACCTGCTGGTGCGCTCGCCCGAACGAGCGTCGGCGTCGCTCGACCGGGTCGCGGAGGCGGCTCGTGTCGCGGGGCTGGGCGGGTACGCGCAGGCCCACCGGTGCGATGTGTCCGACCCGGAGATGACCGAGGAGTTCGCTGCGGCGTTCTGCGCCCGCGGTGACGGCGCCGCGGCCGTCGACATCCTCGTGCACAATGCCGGTGTGATGCCCGCCGAACGCACCGAATCTGTTGACGGACATGAACTTTCGGTGGCGACGCATGTGCTCGGACCGGTGCGGCTGACCGAACGGCTGCTGCCGGCGCTGCGCCGGTCACCGGCCGGCGCCCGGGTGATCTTCGTGACTTCGGGCGGGATGTACACCCAGGAGCTGCCGGTCGAGGACCCCGAGTTCCTCGGCGGGCGCTACCGCGGCGCGGTCGCCTACGCCCGATCCAAGCGGATGCAGGTGGAGCTCGCCCCGGTCCTGGCGCGGCGGTGGGCGCCGGATCGGGTGTCGGTGTACGCCACGCATCCCGGCTGGGCGGACACCCCCGGGATCGCCGCGGCGCTGCCCGGCTTTCGCACGCTGCTGCGGCCGCTGCTTCGCTCACCCGAGGAGGGTGCGGACACCGCGGTGTGGCTGGCGGCAACCGAGCCGGCCGTCGCGTCGGGATCCTTTTGGCACGACCGGCGCCAGCGGCCCACCAGTTACCTGTCCGGGACGCGGCCGGGCCCCGAGGACATCAGCTGGTTGACCCGCTGGACAACGCAGAACGCCGGCCTCGGCGACAATTGATTCGCGAGACCGGCGGTCTGGCAGTGGGCAGGACTCAGCCGACGCCCTTGAGCGGATTGTGGTCGACGTACATCTGCTCGAAGCGCGCCTCGTCGACGCGGTTGCGGATCAGCTGCGCCTCGTGCTGGTCGCGGATGACCTTGGCCAGATTGAAGCAGCTGGTCACCAGGAACAGCCCGCAGACGGCGAGGAAGCCGCGCTGCCAAACGGAGATCGGCAGGAAGGTGATGCCGATCGCCAGCGCGCCGAAGGACACCCCGAAGGCCAGCGCGGACTGCACGAAGTAGGCGTAGGTGGTGCGGAGCATGGGTTCAGGAGTTTTCATGTCGAGAATGCTGACCCGTGCCGGTCTGGGCAAAACTACTCAAAGCCGCCTGGATAGCGCCGCGGGGTGAAGACCCGGTCCCCGTCGCGGACCGTTTGCGAGGAGCCGATGATCAGCAGTGTCCGCATGTCCACCTCGGCGGGGTCCAAATCCCCGAGCGCCACTATCCGCACCCGTTCGCCGGGGCCGCCGACGTCGCGGCCCAGCACCACCGGGGTGGTCGGGGCGCGATGCTCCAGCAGCAGCTCGCGCATCGCGGCGACCTGCCAGGTGCGCGACTTGGAGGCCGGGTTGTAGATGGCCAGCACCAGGTCGGCGGCGGCGGCCGCGGAGACGCGGGCGGCGATGACATCCCACGGCTTGAGCCGGTCCGACAGCGAAATGACCGCGTAGTCGTGCCCGAGCGGCGCCCCGGCCCGGCTGGCGACCGCGTTGGCGGCGGTCATGGCAGGCAGCACGCGCACCGCGACCTGCGGCCAGTTCACCGCCTCCTCCAGCACCGCGGTGGCCATCGCGAAGATCCCCGGATCGCCGGAGGACACCACCGCAACCGAACGGCCTTGGGCGGCAAGGGAACACGCCAGCCGCGCGCGTTCGGGCTCATCGGTGTTGTCACTGGGGTGACGCTGCTGGCCGGCGGCCGCGGGCACCCGGTCCAGGTACGGCCGGTAGCCGATCAGGTCGGTCGCGGCGGCAAGCTCCGCGCGGGCCTGCGGGGTCAGCCAGGACGGGTCTCCGGGGCCCAGGCCCACCACGGTGACCCCGGGAGTCCGGGCGCGGGCGCCGCCGCCGGGCGCCACCACGATGGAGAAGTACGGCACCTTCTCGGCGTCGACGTTGGCGACCTCCTGCACCCGCTGCGACCCGGTGCTGGCGCGCTCCACGTACCGCGCCTGTTCCAGACGGCCCGAATCCGCAAGGGCCTGACGGACTTTCGAGAACGACCGGCCCAGTTTCATCACCACGGCGGCGTCCGAGTCGGCCAGCCGTCGGGCCAGTTCGGCGCCCGGCAGCGTGCCCGGCAGCACCGTGAGCACCTCCTCGCCGGTCACCAGCGGGGTGGACAGCGCCGCCGACGCCGCGCTGACCGAGGTCACCCCCGGCACGATCACGGCGTCAAAGCGCGCGGTCAGCCGGGCGTGCATGTGCATGTAGCTGCTGTAGAACAGCGGGTCGCCCTCGGCCAGCAGCGCCACGTCCCGGCCGGCCTCCAGGTGCGCGGCGATCCGCGCGGCCGCCTCGGCGTAGAAGTCCTCGATCGCGCCGTCGTATCCGCCGGGGTGCGCGGTGGCCTCGGTGGTCACCGGGTAGACCAGATGCTCCTCGATCTGGCCGTCGCGCAGGTACGGCTCGGCGATGCCGCGGGCGATCGAATTCCCGTGCCGCGCAGAGTGATACGCCACCACGTCGGCGCCTGAGATCACCCGGGCCGCTTTGATGGTGACCAGCTCCGGGTCGCCGGGGCCCAAGCCGACGCCGAACAGGGTGCCGGTCACGAGGTGGACTCGCTGGCACTCGCGATCGCGTTGACCGCGGCGGCGGCCATCGCGCTGCCGCCGCGGCGTCCGGTCACCACCAAATACGACATGCCGCGCGGGGAGTCCACAAGCTCCTGTTTGGACTGCGCGGAGCCGACGAATCCGACCGGCCCGCCGAGCACCGCGGCCGGCGTGCCGGCACTGGTGTCGTCGAGCAGCTCCAGCAGTCGGAACAGCGCCGTCGGCGCATTGCCTATCGCCAGCACCGCCCCGTCGAGGCGATCGGCGAACAGGTCGACCGCCGCCGCCGAGCGGGTGCTGCCCAGCTCCGCCGCGAGCGCCGGCGCGCGGGGATCGGCGACCAGGGAGACCACCTCGTTGTCGGCGGGCAGCCGCGAGCGGGTGATACCCGCGGCCACCATCGAGGAGTCGCACAGCACCGGCGCGCCGGCGGCCAGCGCGGCGTGTGCGCGGTCCACCACGTCGGGGGAGAAGGCGATGTGCTCGGGCAGATCGACCTGCCCGCAGGTGTGGATCATCCGGACCACCACGCGCGCGACGTCGTCGGGAAGCCCGGACAGGTTCGCCTCGGCGCGGATCGTCGCGAAGGACTGCCGATAGATCTCGTCGCCGTCGCGGATGTAATCGAGCACCCGGTTACCCTAAGCGGCAAGCGTCCGGCGGCACGAAGGAGTGCGGTATGCAGTTGACGGTCAGCCCCGCGCACCAGAAGCTGCGGGACCGGGTGCTGCGGGCCACCGGGTTCGACCTGCTGCCCAGCGACGACGTCGCCGCGGCTTTTCTGGCGGGTCAGTCCGCCGGTGATCCGGTCGCCGAGCGGTTCGTCGCGCAGACCTACCACGGTGAAATGGGGCCGGAGCGCGCCCGCGAGCTGCTGGATGAAGCCCTGCGCGTCGGCGTCGACCATGTGCCCGACGCCCCGGCCTCGATGCGGGACCTGTTCGCCGAGTTCGAGACCATCCCGGACTGGGTGGACCCGGAGCTGATCGAGGCCGGCGCGGCGGTGTGGCGGCGCTGGGGCTACAGCCTCGGCGCGGTCGGCAACGCCGGCACCATGGACACCTACACCGAGGGCTCCCTGGCCGTGCCGCTGTCGCTGTCGGGCGGCTACGCCGGCAAGAGCGCGCTGCACCGCTACCTGGAGACCACCCGCTGGTGGCTCGAGGTGTGCCGGCCCGGCGCGGTGCTCACCCCCGGGTCCCGGGCGCGCGAGGTGTCGCTGAAGGTCCGGGTCATGCACGTCTCGATCCGCGCCCGGGTCGCCGAGCATCCGGAGTGGGACGCGGCGGCGCACGGGCTGCCGATCAGCCAGTCCGAGATGATGCTGACATTGCTGGGCGGCAGCGTCGGCCCGGCGTTCGGGCTCTACTCGCTGGGGTTTCTTACGTCAGCGGCCGAGATGCGGGCGGTGCTGCACTTCAATCGCTACCTCGGGCACCTGGTCGGCTGTCGGGTCGACGAGATGTACCCGCAGACCGTCGCCGACGGGATCCGGCTGCTGTACTACTTCGACGCCACCCGCAAGCACGACTCCGGCGCGCTGGGCCCCGAGCTGGTGGAGGGTTTCGTGCCGTCGTTCGCGCCGGGGCCCGAGAGCCGCGGACTGAACCGGGCGCGGGCGAACCTGCACCTGCGACTGCAGGCCGGCTACACCCGGCTGTTCATGCTGCCGTGGAACCGCAAGCGCTACCGGCTGCCCAGCGGCATTCCCGGGGTGGCGGTGTTGGTCGGCCGGGCTCCGCTGATCGCCGCGGTGGAGGTGGCGCGGCGGATCTCGCCGGCGGTCGATCGGTGGTGGCAGCGGGGGTCGATGAATCGCTGGCGGCGTTGGCACGCCTGGCATCTGGGTCAGGGGGAGGAGCGCTTCGACGCGTCAAAGGCGTTGCGGCGCTAGACCTTTACTGGACAATGACGGTTGTCTGAAAGTATTTCTCTACGCAAGGGTCTCTTCCGCTCGGCCTGATCCGGGCCTATGCTGCAACGACGCGGCACGGTCCCGCGACCGCGGTTTCCTTCAGGGGGAGGAAAACCCCATGGGCGAACCACTTCTTAATGTCACACCCGCGCGGGTCGGATTGTCGGCGGCCACCGAAGCGGCCATCACCTCCGAACTCGGCGCGCTGATCGCCGGCGGCGCCGCGACGCTGACCACCGTCACCCCGATGGGCGCCGATCCCACCTCGTTGGCGTTCGCCGCCGCGGCCAACGCGTCCGGCGTCGCCTATATCGCGGCCGCAGCCGAGCACACCGCCCAACGCGGATTATTCTCCGGCGCACAGGGTTTGGCGGGGACGACCTTCGAGACCACCGAGGGGCTGCGCCGATTGGCCACCACACTGGGATCGGTCATCGGCTGATGACCGACTTCTGGGCGGTCCGCCCACCGGAAGTCAACGACCTCGCGCTTCGCGGCGGGACCGGGATCGCGACCACCTCCATGGCGGCCCTGACCTACGTCATGGAGATCGCCGGGGTGGAGGCCGCGGCCGGCGTGTCGCTGAACAACGCGGCCACGCTGGCGCCGGAGTTCGTCGGTCTGGCCGGGGCCGGGTCGATGGCCACGGGAACGATGCTCAACACCACCCTCGAACTGCTCGGCGGGTGGCTGATCGCGAAACCGCCGGTGTTCGCCACCGCGATCAACGCCTATCTCACGGCCACCTCGACGATGATCCCGGCGCCGGTCTGCGTGGAGAACCGAACCGAGTGGGAAGCCTTGTGCGCGGCCAATATTCCGGCGCTCGGGATGCTGACGCCACGAATCATCGAGAAGGATCTGGAGTACTTCGGCGGTATGTGGCCGAACAACGCCGGCGTCGGGACGAGCTACTCGGCCGCACTGATGACCCTCATCCCGGCATTGTCGATCCCGCCGCCGATCACCGGGATGGGCGCGTCGCCGGCGGCCCCCGCGGAGGCCGGCGCAGCCGTCGCCGAAGCGACCGCGAGCGGCGCGGTGGGTGAGGCGCTGCAGGCCGGCCACGCCGCGGCGAACCTGACAACCGCTGGGTCGTCGTCGGGGTCGATGAGTGACGTCATGTCGCAGGTCACCGGCGCGGTGCAGCAGGCCGGTGAGGCCGGCACGCAACTCGGACAGTCCCTCTTCGGACTCCCGACGCAGCTGCCGCAGGCCGGAATCGGTCTGCTGCAGGCATTCCCGGGTCTCTTCGGCAGTCTGGGAAAGTCCGACGACAGCGTCGCCCCGGAACTGAGCGCCGCCGTCCTGGCCGACGGTCCGAGACCGTCGGCGCCGGCGCCGGCAGTAGCCGGGCTGGGGCCGACCGCGGGATACTCACCGACGCCCGGGGCGGCCACCGGGCTGTCCAGTTACACCCGGCCCACCAGCGGCTTCGCCCCGGACCCCGGCGGCAGGCCGACGGGGCTGCGTTCGGCCGGCGCCCTGACGGCCACCGAGGCGCGGGCCCCGGTCACCGGCGGAGCGCCGGTCGCCCCCGGAATGCTGGCCCGGTCGCCGGGCAGCGCGGGCGTCACCGAGGTCGCTCGTGTGCGCGTGGTCGCCGAACCGCGGAACTCCCGGAACTGAGACGGGGGAATCTATGGCGGACGTTTCCTGACCTGCGGCCTGTGGATGGCTCACCCAGGGTGAAGTGACAACCATCGGCAGCTGCCCGACACTGACCTTCATCCCCGCGCGGGAAAGCGAAAAGCACAGGAGAACAACACAAAATGACCACCTTTGATGTGCCACCCGAACAACTCCGGGCCGCCCGCGACGCGATCATGGGCGCACTGGAGAACGCCGGCGCGGTCGCCGGCCAGTACCTGTCCACCCACCAGAACATCGCCACGCCCGGGGTGTTCCAAGGGCTCACCTCCACGTCGTCGACGAACACCGCGATGATCGTCGAATCCGACCTGCAACGCGCGCTGCGTCACGGGCTGTTCCTGGCCGGCGCGCTCGGCAAGTCCGCCACGTACGTGGAAGCCAACGAATCTGATTCCGCCGCGAAGGTCCGGGAAGTGCTCAACGGCCCCGACCCCTCGCTCATGTAGCCAAGGACCACCCATGGACAAGATCACGTACGCCCTGCCGACCATCGTCGACGCCGCCGACCAGACCGTGCATCACGGCGCGGGCCTGCTGGAGATCATCGGCGACGTCGAACGCAAGACCAACGCCCTGATCGCCGACTTCCAAGGCATCGGCGCGGATGGGTTCTTCCTGCACCAGCAACAACTGCTGACCGCGCTCAAACATCTGGCCGACACCGTCGGGCGGCACGGCAACGCCGTCCACACCGTGTGCGACAGCGCCACCGTCACCGACAACACCATCGCCACTTTCTTCTGCTGACCAGCCTCGACGGACCTGCGCGGGTGGATCATGCTCACCACCACGATCGACGGACTGTGGGTGCTGCAAGTGCTCACCGGCGTCGAAGTGCTGGCCCCGGAGCTGGGGTTGCGCCCGCACCTGCCGCGGGTGGAGTCCCGGGAGTCGGCCCTGGCGATGCCGATCGCCACCGAACTCGCCGAGGCCGGAGCGATCGATCCCGACGGTCGGGTCGACGACCCGGTGGCCGAATGGCTGACGGTGCTGGCCCGCCGCGACATCGGACTCGTCGCGGACCTGCGAACGCCAGAGGCGGCGACGCCGACGCGGGTGCTGCTGGCGCGGTTCGCGCGTTGGTGGGCGGTGTGCGAGCGGGTGGACGACCTGATCCGGATCGGCCCGGCCGGAACCTCGACGGCCGAGGCGTCGGCGACCGCCGTCATCGGCGCGCAGATCGAACGGCTCTGCGGCACGGCCGAACCCGCCGCCATGCGCCCGGCGACCATCGACGGCGCAGTGTTGGCGACAGTCCGCGGCACCGGTGAGCTGCGCAGCCTGCTGGATCGCTGCCGCCTCGACGGCGACCAGCTGCGCCTATTGATGCTGGCCGCCGATCCGGTCCGTTCGGCGCGCGCGTCGCTGGTGGCCGTGCAGAGCGGCGCCGTGGCGCAGCGGCCCACCGGCGCCGTCGTCGACGGCGGCGCGGTCACGGTGATCGACACCCCCGAAGGCAGGCTGCTCGCCGAAACCGTCCGCCGTGACGACCGACCCTGGCTCATTATGAGCCCCGGCGGTCCGGCGGCCGTCGTCTCCGCGATCCGCGCCATGCTGCGCCGGCTGCCCACCGAGGCCGACTGGCCGCTCTATCGAAAGGTGGTGTGAAAGATGAACAATCGCCGACAGGACACGCTGGCCCCCACGGACCCGGACACCGCGGCTCGAACCGAATCAGGCGAATCGGTGTCCGGATCGGTGCGGATCTCGGACATGGTGGCGCCGCGAAAGATCCCGCCGGGCGCGGGCTGGCGGCGCGTCGTGCACGCCGGCACATTCCACGCTTTCAATCCGGGGGAGTCCCGCGCGGAACGCCACCATCGGGAGCTCTGCGACCGGATCCGGCGCCATATCCGACGCCAGTACGTGATCGCGGTGGTGTCCGGCAAGGGTGGGGTGGGCAAGACGACGATCACCGCCGCGATCGGCGCGGTGTTCCGCGAGGTGCGCCCGGAGAACATCGTCGCCGTCGACGCTGTTCCGGGTTTCGGCACGCTGGCGGGCCGGATCGACGAGAACCCGCCCGGTGACTATGACGCGGTGTTGGGCGACACCGATGTGCAGGGTTACGCAGACATCCGAGAACACCTGGGGCAGAACGCTATCGGACTGGATGTGCTCGCCGGAAACCGGTCCTCGGACCAGTCCAGACCGTTGACCCCGGAGATGTTCGCCGGGGTGCTGGCCCGGCTGCGCCGCACGCACACCGTCATCCTCATCGACACCGCAGACGATCTCGAACACCCGGTGATGGGCGCGGTGCTCGACGCCGCCGACACCGTCGTGTTCGTCTCCGGACTGACTCCGGACAACTCGTTGCCGGTGACCCGATCCATCGACCTGATGCGTTCGTTCGGTCGCCACGATCTGGTCTCCCGCAGCATGGTGATCCTCAACGACAGCCGCGATCGCTACGACCGGGCCGCGCGCAACTATCTCACCGAACGGTTCACCCAGTGCGGGGCGATCGTCGAGTTCCTGCCCTATGACCCGCATCTGGGCAAGGGCGGCATCCTGGATATCGCGAACGAGGCGAACAAGACGACCCGGCTTCGGCTGGCCGAGATCACCGCCGACCTGGCGGACAAGTACACCCCGGACGCCGAACGGCCGTTGTGATGACTGCGACCGACGTCGCCTCCGCGGACCCGCCGGCGGTGTCGTTCCCGGCGCGCTGCCTGGTGGCGGTGATCTGCGGTGACCAGCTCGTCTCCCAGGTCTACCCGGCGTCGGTGCCGGTCGAGGCCTTCCTCGATGACATCGTCGAACTGCTCGACGAGGAGCTCAAACGTCGTGGCCGCGCGGGCCTGGACACCGGCATCGGATATGAGCTGTTGCGCGCCAACGGAACCCGGCTCGATATCGGCCGGACCTTGGACGAACTGGGTGTCGAAGACGGCGCCACCCTGGTGTTCGGTCCCGCCGCCGAGGGCGAGGGGTTCGAGCCGCAGTGCGAATCGCTGTCCACCGGACTGGCTCAGGTCGGACGCCGCCTGTTCCCGCCGATGACACCGCGGACCGTCGCGCACACCGCGATGGCGGTGCTCGCTGCGGTGTGCGCCACCCTGCTGGCCGGATCGCTGCGCACCCGGTTGGCCGACGACGGCGCGGCCGCCGCCGTGGTGACGGGCACGGCCGGGCTGCTGGCGACCGGCGCGGCGGCCGCGGTGTGGCGCTGGTGGCCACGCCGCGACGACCTGCTGTGCGGATTCGGCTGGCTCGCGGCGCCGCAGCTGGCCGCGGCGTGCGCGGCGGCCGCCCCCGGTGACCTGGGCGCCCCGCACGCGTTCGTCGCCGCGGTGGCCGCGGCGGTGGCGGTGGTCGCGCTGACGAGGGTGACGGGCCGGGAGATGCCGGTGGCCGCCGCTGTGGTCACGCTGTGCGCGTTGGCCGGCGCGCTGGCGGCTGCCCGGATGTGGCGTCCGGTGCCGGCGCAATGGCTGGCGATGTGCGCGCTGCTCGCGCTGCTGGTGCTGCTGACGATCGCGCCGAATATCGCGCTGCGCGCAGCCCGCATCCGGCCGCCGCACTTCGGGTCGATCACCGGTCGCGACCTGTTCCACCGGGCCGACGGCATGCCGGTGGACGCGGTGGCTCCGGTGGACCCGGACGGCGCCGCCGGTGATGACGGGGCCGACCCGACACCGCGCGGCGACCAGGTCGCCGCCGCGGCCGTCCGGGCCAACGGGCTGCTCACCGGGCTGTGCGCCGCGGCCGGAGTCGCGCTGCCGCCGGCGGTGTGGGTGACCCTGGATCCCGGCGCGCCCAAGGCGACCGGAGCGGCCGTCCTGGCCGGGCTGATGGCGCTGATCTTCCTGATCCGGTCCCGCAACTTCGCCGACCGTCGCCAGAGCGTCGCGCTGATCCTCGGTGGCTGCGTCGCGGTGTGCGCCGGGGTGACCCGCTATCTGCTCGGCGCGCCGGCCGGCGACGGGTCGGCGCTGCTGCTGGCCGCGGCGGTGCTGCTGGGCTTCGGATCCTTGACGCTGGTCGCGGCGCTGCTGGTGCCGCCCACCCGGTTCACCCCGCTGGTCCGGATGTGCGCCGAATGGCTGGAGCTGCTGGCCATCATCGCGGTGTTGCCGTTGGCGGCCTGGGTCGGCGGGCTATTCACCTGGGTGCGGATGCGATGACCGGATCAGCGAGGCGGTGGCTGCGGGCCGGGCTGGCGGCGCTGCTGGTGGCGGCTCCGATTCCAGTGAACAGCCCGGTGGCGCAGGGGATTCCACCGCCGAGTGTGGACCCCTCCGCGGTCCCGGCGGCGGGCGAGCCGGGACCGGACGAGCCGATGCGGCAGTCCAATCGGTGCGCGCAACCGATCACCGTCTCCGATCCCGACGTCGGCGTCACCGCGCCCGGGTTCGCCATGCTCAATATCGCCACGGCCTGGGAGCACTCCACCGGACATGGCGTTCCGGTCGCCGTCATCGACACCGGGGTCAACCCCAGCCCGCGCCTGCCGGTGGTGCCCGGCGGCGACTACGTCGACGGCGGGGACGGCCTGTCGGACTGCGACTCGCACGGCAGCATCATCGCCTCGATCATCGCCGCCGCGCCGCAGGGCATGCCGATGCCCCCGCCGATGCCGGCCGCGGCGGCCTTCCCGGCGCCGGATGGTCAGCCCGTCACCGGGGCTGAACCGCCACCCGCGGACCGTCCGCCGCCACCGACTCCGAAACCACCACCGGCGCCGGTGACCATCATCAAGACCGAGATCATGCCCGCGCCCGCCGTCGCGCCGCCGGACCCCGGCTCGCCGCCGGACGCCCCGGCCAACGCGCCCGGCGACGCCGACCCGGGAGAGCCGGAGATCCCGGCCGTGCCGGCCCCGGAGCCGGGCGCCGCCGACGGCGTGGCCGGGGTGGCGCCGCACGCCGTGCTGATTTCGGTGCGGCAAACCTCACGGGCGTTCACCCCGGTCGAACCCGGCGCCGGGGAGACGGATCTGCTGCGCAAGGCCGGGACGCTGGCCACCCTGGCCCGCGCCGTGGTGCGCGCGGCCGACCTGGGCGCCAAGGTCATCAACCTCAGCGTCACCTCCTGCATGCCGTCGGCGGATCCGCTGGACCAACGGGCACTCGGCGCGGCGCTCTGGTACGCCGCCACCGTCAAGGACGCGGTGGTGGTGGCCGCCGCCGGAAACGAAGGGGAGGACGGCTGCGCGCAGAACCCGCCCGCCGACCCCACCGCGATCGCAGACCCCCGTGGCTGGAACGGGGTGAAGACGGTGTCGTCACCGTCCTGGTTCTCCGACTATGTGCTGTCGGTCGCCGCCGTCGACAACACCGGCGCGCCGCTGGCGGCCAGCCTGTCCGGTCCATGGGTGTCGGTGGCCGCGCCCGGGGTGGGCGTGATGGGGTTGTCGCCGTTCACCGGCGGCCCGGTCAACGCGCTGCCACCGAGCCGCACCGGCGAACGCAATATGCCGTTCTGGGGCACCAGCTTCGCCGCCGCCTTCGTGACCGGCGTGGCGGCCCTGGTGCGCGCCAAGTACCCCGAACTCAGCGCCCACCAGGTGATCAACCGGATCCTGCAGACCGCCCATAATCCGCCCCGCGGTGTGGACAATCAGGTCGGCTACGGCGTCGTCGACCCGGTCGCCGCGCTCACCTTCGACGTGCCGCCCGGACCGCGTGCGGCGCCCGGTTCCCAGACCAGGGTCATCGCCGCACCGGCGCCGCCGCAGCCCGCGGATCGCAGGGCGCACCGTTTCGCGCTGTCCTTCGCGGCGGTGGTCGCCGCCGCGGCGTTGGCGCTGGCTCTGGCCGGACGCGCCCGGCGGTCCCGATGAGCGCGACCGCCCGGCTGATTGCGGTGGCCATCGTGTTCGCCACCGCGCTGGGCGGCTGGGCGGTGGCCGGGTTCTGGGGGGCCGTGGCGGGGGTGGCGCTCGGCGCGTCTCTGACCGTCATCCCGTGGCGTGGTCAGCGGCCGTGGGTCTGGCTGCGGCTGTTCCACCGGCGCCGCCACGCCCCACCCCGACCCGAGCCCGCGACGCTGGCCGGGGACCGGACCGGCGGCGGCGTCCAGTTCACCGCGAACACCGCGGTGACGGCGATCCAGGTGCTCGGCCGAGCGCACCGCCCGACGCTGTTCACCGGATCCCGGTCGACGGTCACCGACGACACCCTCGACGTCGCCGCGCTGCTGCCGTTGCTCGACCATCCGCTCGGGCTGCGGTTGGAGTCGTTGAGCGTGCTGACCATCGGGGCTCGCCGACGGGCGGCCGGTGACTACCCGCGGGTGTACGACACGCTGATCGGCACCCCGCCGTACGCCGGCGCCCGGGAAACCTGGCTGATCCTGCGACTGGCCGCGCTCGACAACGCCGACGCGCTGCGGTGGCGGGTGTCCGCGGGCGTCGCGGCTCTGGCTGCCGCACAACGGATCTGCGGCGCGCTGGCGCGCGGCGGCATCCGGTCCCGGGTGGCCGGGGCCACCCAGTTGGCCGAACTCGACCACCGGTTCGGTGGCCCGGTGCGCCAACGACGCTGGCGCACGGTGGCCGCCACATCGGGGTGGCTGACCAGCTACGGCTACCCGCCGGAAGCGCTCACCGCCGACAACCTCGGGCAGGCCTGGACGCTGCGCGCCGACGGCGTCGCCCAGCACCTCACCGTGTACCCCGACGCGACGATGACGGGGACCGTCACGGTGCTCACCAACCAACCACCGACGGCGCCGCCGAGTGTGCTGCTGACCTCGTTGCCAGGAGAACAGGGCGCCGCGCTGGCGGCGGCCGCGCCGGGGCCCACGGTGCGACTACGCGGGCTGCGGGCCGCGGCGGCGCCGCCCACGCTGCCGATCCCGGTCGGACCGTCCGGGGTGCTGATCGGGCGCGCCGGGGCCGGCAACCGGCTGGCGTTCCCGCTCACCGACCCGGGCCAGCCCACCCGGGTGTGGCTGGCCGCCGAAGACGTCCTGGCCAAGCGACTGCTGATCCGCGCGGCCGCGGCCGGCGAGCAGATCACCGTGCACAGCGCGGACACCGGCCGGTGGGCCGGCTTGCGGATGCCGGGCATCACGGTGACCGCGCAGGCCCGCCCCGCGCCGGGGACCACCATCAGCGTCGTCGACGGGCCGCTGGACCCCGCGCCTCGGCCGGCCACGGTGATCACCATCGCGACGGCGGGCGTCGACGCCGACGGCGCCCACGACGTCACGATCACCCAGACCGGTCCCGCCACCGTGGAGATCGTCGCCGCCGGCATCCGGACCTCGGCCGAGATCGAACTGTTCCGGGTGGAGAACCGGCTCCTGCGCGCCGATCACAGTGTTGCAGAACAGGTGTCACCGATTCGAGACGCGGTCCGGCAGTGAGCGCCACCGCGTCGACCGTCACCGCCCGCCGGCCCTTCGACCGGGGGATGGAACTGCTGGAGCGCGACCCCGAGGCCGCCCTGCGCTGCTTCGCCGAAGCCACCGGACGCGACCCCGCGATGGCCGACGCCTGGCTGGGCCGGATCGCCTGCGGCGACGATGGCCTGGCCACCCTCACCGGTCTGCACGCGTGCTGTGATCGGCTGCACCGGGAGACCAACCGAATCGGTGTCGGATTGTCCGCGCAGGTCAAAGCCGGGCCCTATCTGGCGATCACCGTCACCGAGGCCTCACACGCGGGGATCGCGCTGGCCGGAGCGTGGGTGGACGACGGCCAGTTCGACCGCGCCGCCACGCTGCTGGAGTCCTCGGCGCTGCTGGACTGCTGGGAGAACCACCAGTGGCGCCAGCACGTCCGGGCTTACCTGATGTTCGCCACCGCGCGCTGGCCCGACGTGATCGCCGAGGCCGGCCGGGTGCTGCCGGCCCGCGCGGTCATCATGTCCGCGGTCACCGCGGCCACCAATACGCTGGCCGCACACGCCTCGGCACACCTCGGGCAGGCCAGGGTGGCGCTGGACTGGGCCGACCGGGTTGTCGTCGACGGGACCGAATTCCCTTTGATCACTGCGGATCTGGCGTACCTGCGGGGCATGGCGCACCGCCAGCTCGGAGACCAGCCCGCCGCCCAGATCGCGCTGTCGAAGGCCACGGTCAACGGCGCGCTGCTGCCGGCGGCCCGGGACGCGCTGGCCGACCCGGAGCTGCGCCTGGTGGTGACCGATGACGCCGCCATCGACAGTCGCACCGATCCGTGGGACGCCGGCACCGAGGTGTCTTCGGCGCAGCGGCAGGCCGAAGCCGAGGACTCCAGCCGCGCCGAGTTGCTCGCCGACGGCCGCGCGCTGCTGGACAACCAGGTGGGGCTGGCCGAGGTGAAGGCCGCGGTCGCCGAACTCGAAGACCAGATCGAGGTGCGATCGCTGCGCTTGGCGCACGGCCTGCCGGTGGTGAACCAGACCAATCACATGCTGTTGGTCGGCCCGCCCGGAACGGGCAAGACCACCACCGCGGAGGCGCTCGGCAAGATCTACGCCGGACTCGGCATCGTCGCCCATCCGGAGATCGTGGAGGTCAAGCGGTCCGACTTCTGCGGCGAACACATCGGCGCGTCGGGCCCGAAAACCAATGAGCTGATCGCCCGGTCGCTGGGCCGGATCCTGTTCATGGACGAGTTCTATTCGCTGGTCGAACGCCATCACGACGGCCGGCCCGACATGATCGGGATGGAGGCGGTCAACCAGCTGCTGGTGGCGTTGGAGACCCACCGGTTCGACTTCTGCTTCATCGGCGCCGGCTACGAGCGGGAGGTCGACGAGTTCCTCACCGTCAACCCGGGCCTGGCGGGCCGGTTCAACCGGAAGTTGCGGTTCGCCACCTACCGCCCCGACGAACTGGTCGAGATCGCGGTCCGCTACGGCGCGCCACGAGCCACCGTGCTCGACGCGCCCGCCCGCGCGGCCCTGCTGGCCGCCTGCGCCGCGCTGGAGGACTACCGGGCGCCCGACGGCGGACACGGCATCGACGTCATGCAGAACGGGCGATTCGCCCGCAACGTGCTGGAGCGCGCCGAGCGGCTGCGGGACTCCCGGGTGGCCGCCGCGCACCGCCGCGACCGCGGGTCGGTCACCGTCGAGGACCTGCAGACGGTGACCGCCGCCGACGTGGGCGCCGCGGTGCGGGAGGCGTGCGCGGAGAAACACCTGGCGTTATAGACCCAGATTGGCGTGCCGGGTGTGGCGTGCCTTAAAGTTTTATCGACGATTTTCGTGACCCAGCCAACGGGCCGCCGTCCAGCGCTGCATGGCGGATCCGGGGATAACGAACTTGTGAGGGGCCAGCCCGCCCCGCACAGCGTGCGGCGTGTAGTTGCGTCGCTGACGACATCTGAAGATCAGGGCGGCGCATCGCGGCGCCGCCCCCACATCTGAGGACGACGGGCGGCGCGAGGGCGCTGCCCGACTTCCGAAGACCTATTGAAGGGTCAGGTGGTCATGCCGCCTCGCAGCGCCGGTCTTTACAACTCCGCTTACGAACACGACTCCTGTGGTGTCGCGATGGTGGTCGATATGCACGGCCGCCGCAGTCGCGCCATCGTCGACCACGCCATCACCGCCCTGCTGAACCTGGAGCACCGCGGAGCGGCCGGCGCCGAGCCCAACACCGGCGATGGGGCGGGCATCCTGATCCAGGTCCCGGACCGGTTCTTCCGCGCGGTCTGCGCCGAGCAGGAGAAGAGCTTCGAGCTGCCCGAGGCCGGCAGCTACGCCACCGGCATCGCCTTCCTGCCGCAGTCCGAGCGCGACGCGGCCGCCGCCTGCGCCGCGGTGGAGAAGATCGTCGAAGCCGAAGGCCTCAAACTGCTCGGCTGGCGCGACGTGCCCACCGACGACACCCTGCTGGGCGCGCTGGCCCGCGACGCCATGCCGGTGTTCCGGCAGATCTTCATCGGCGGCGCGTCAGGCATGGAGCTGGAACGCCGGGCGTACGTCATCCGGAAGCGCTCCGAGCACGAACTCGGCACCAAGGGCCCCGGCCAGGACGGCCCGGGCCGCGAGACCGTGTACTTCCCCAGCCTTTCGGGCGCCACCTTCGTCTACAAGGGCATGCTGACCACCCCGCAGCTGCGCGAGTTCTACCTGGACCTCCAAGACGACCGGATGGAATCCGCGCTGGGCATCGTGCACTCGCGGTTCTCCACCAACACCTTCCCGTCCTGGCCGCTGGCGCACCCGTTCCGCCGGGTCGCCCACAACGGTGAGATCAACACCGTCACCGGCAACGAGAACTGGATGCGGGCCCGCGAGGCGCTGATCCACACCGACGTGTTCGGCTACCACAATGACCTGAACAAGATCTTCCCGGTCTGCACCCCCGGCGCCTCGGACACCGCCCGGTTCGACGAGGTGCTGGAACTGCTGCACCTGGGCGGGCGCAGCATCGCCCACGCGGTGCTGATGATGATCCCGGAGGCCTGGGAGCGAAACGACGCCATGGACCCGCAGTTGCGGGCGTTCTACGAGTACCACGCCTCGCTGATGGAGCCGTGGGACGGACCCGCCTCGGTCTGCTTCACCGACGGCGTCGTCGTCGGCGCGGTGCTCGACCGCAACGGCCTGCGGCCGTCCCGGGTCTGGGTCACCGACGACGGCCTGGTCGTGATGGCCTCGGAGGCCGGCGTGCTGGACCTGGACCCGTCCACCGTGGTGCAGCGGATCCGGCTGCAGCCGGGCCGGATGTTCCTGGTGGACACCGCCCAGGGCCGCATCGTCTCCGACGCGGAGATCAAGGCCGAGTTGGCCGCCGCCGAGCCGTACCGGGACTGGCTCGACGACGGGTTGTTCCACCTCGACGAGCTGCCGCAGGGCGACTACGTCAAGATGCCGCACCACCGGGTGGTGGCCCGCCAGCAGATCTTCGGCTACACCTACGAAGAGGTGAACCTGCTGGTCGCGCCGATGGCCCGGACCGGAGCCGAAGCGCTCGGCTCGATGGGCACCGACACCCCGATCGCGGTGCTCTCGCAGCGCCCGCGGATGCTGTTCGACTACTTCCAGCAGCTGTTCGCCCAGGTCACCAACCCACCGCTGGACGCCATCCGGGAAGAGGTGGTCACCAGCCTGCAGGCCGTCATCGGCCCGGAGGGCGACCTGCTCAACCCCGACGAGAACTCGTGTTGCCAGATCGTGCTGCCGCAGCCGATCCTGCGCAACGCCGACCTGGCCAAGCTCATGCACGTCGACCCGGCCCATGAGATCCGCGGCCGCCGGCACGGCATGCGCGCCGCGGTCATCCAGTGCCTGTACCCGGTCGCCGACGGCGCCCAGGGCCTGCGCAAGGCGCTCGAGGACGTCCGCAAGCGGGTGTCCCAGGCCATCCGCAACGGCGCCCGGCTGATCGTGCTGAGCGACCGGGAGTCCAACGAGTGGCTGGCCCCGATCCCATCGCTGCTGTTCACCGCCGCGGTGCACCACCACCTGGTCCGGGAGGGCAGCCGCACCCAGGTCGGCCTGGTGGTGGAAAGCGGCGACGCCCGCGAGGTGCACCACATGGCCATGCTGGTCGGCTTCGGCGCGGCGGCCATCAACCCGTACATGGCGTTCGAGTCGATCGAGGACATGATCGACCGCGGCGTCATCGAGGGCCTGTCCAGCGACAAGGCCAAGGACAACTACGTCAAGGCCGCCGGCAAGGGTGTGCTGAAGGTGATGTCGAAGATGGGCATCTCCACGCTGGCCTCCTACACCGGCGCCCAGCTGTTCCAGGCCGTCGGCGTCAGCGAGCGGGTGCTCGACGAGTACTTCACCGGTCTGCACTGCCCGACCGGCGGCATCGACCTGGAGGACATCGCCGCCGACGTCGCGAGCCGGCACGCGCTGGCCTTCCTGGAGCGCCCGGACGAGCGCGCGCACCGCGAGCTCGAGGTGGGCGGGGAGTACCAGTGGCGACGGGAGGGGGAGTACCACCTGTTCAACCCGGACACCGTGTTCAAGCTGCAGCACTCCACCCGCAGCGGCCAGTACGACGTGTTCAAGGAGTACACCGCGCTGGTCAACGACCAGAGCGAGAAGATGCACTCGCTGCGGGGTCTGCTGACCTTCAAAGAGGGTGTGCGCCAGCCGATTCCGATCGAGCAGGTGGAGCCCGCCAGCGAGATCGTGAAGCGGTTCTCCACCGGTGCGATGAGCTTCGGCTCGATCTCCGCCGAGGCCCACGAAACCCTGGCCATCGCGATGAACCGGCTCGGCGCCCGGTCGAACTCCGGTGAGGGCGGGGAGAACCCGGCCCGGTTCGTCCCGGACGCCAACGGCGATTCGCGGCGCAGCGCCATCAAGCAGGTCGCCTCCGGCCGGTTCGGGGTGACCAGCGACTACCTGACCAACTGCACCGACATCCAGATCAAGATGGCCCAGGGCGCCAAACCCGGTGAGGGCGGCCAGCTTCCGGGGCACAAGGTGTACCCGTGGGTGGCCGAGGTCCGGCACTCCACGCCGGGGGTCGGCCTGATCTCCCCGCCGCCGCATCACGATATCTACTCCATCGAGGATCTCGCGCAGCTGATCCACGACCTGAAGAACGCCAACCCGCAAGCGCGGATCCACGTCAAGCTGGTCAGCGAGAACGGGGTCGGCACCGTCGCCGCGGGCGTGTCCAAGGCGCACGCCGACGTGGTGCTCATCTCCGGGCACGACGGCGGCACCGGGGCCACCCCGCTGACCTCGGTCAAACACGCCGGCGCCCCGTGGGAGCTCGGCCTGGCCGAAACCCAGCAGACCCTGATGCTCAACGGTCTGCGGGACCGGATCGTGGTGCAGGTCGACGGTCAGCTCAAGACCGGCCGCGACGTGATGATCGCCGCGCTGCTGGGCGCCGAGGAGTTCGGCTTCGCCACCGCGCCGCTGGTGGTCAGCGGCTGCGTGATGATGCGGGTCTGCCATCTGGACACCTGCCCGGTGGGCGTGGCCACCCAGAACCCGGTGCTGCGCGAGCGGTTCTCCGGCAAGCCGGAGTTCGTCGAGAACTTCTTCCTGTTCCTCGCCGAAGAGGTCCGGGAGCTGTTGGCGCAGTTGGGTTTCCGCACTCTCAACGAGGCCATCGGCCAGGTCGGGATGCTCGACACGGTGCGCGCGCAGGAGCACTGGAAGGCATTCAAGCTGGACCTCTCGGCGGTGCTGCACCAGCCCGAGTCGGCGTTCATGAACCAGGATCTGTACTGCACCTCGCAGCAGGATCACGGCCTGGACAAGGCGCTGGACCAGCAGCTGATCACCGCGTGCCGGGACGCGCTGGACAACGGCGGTGAGGTCGCGTTCGAGACCCGCATCACCAACGTGAACCGGACGGTCGGCACCATGCTCGGCCACGAGGTGACCAAGGCCTACGGCGCCGAGGGGTTGCCGGACGGGACCATCGACATCACCTTCACCGGCTCGGCCGGCAACAGCTTCGGGGCCTTCGTGCCGCGCGGCATCACGCTGCGGGTCAACGGCGACGCCAACGACTACGTCGGCAAGGGTCTGTCCGGCGGCCGGATCGTGGTGCGCCCCGCACTGGACGCCCCGGCCGGTTACGTGGCCGAGGACAACATCATCGGTGGCAACGTCATCCTGTTCGGCGCCACCAGCGGTCAGGCCTTCCTGCGCGGCGTGGTGGGCGAGCGGTTCGCGGTCCGCAACTCCGGCGCCACCGCGGTGGTGGAGGGTGTCGGCGACCACGGTTGCGAGTACATGACCGGTGGCCGGGTGGTCATCCTGGGCCGCACCGGACGCAACTTCGCCGCCGGCATGTCCGGCGGGGTGGCCTACGCCTACGACCCGAACGGGGAGTTGGCGACCAATCTCAACGGCGAGATGGTGGAACTCGAAAGGATCGACGACATCGACGCCGATTGGCTGGCGGAGATCATCGCCGAGCATGTCGAGGCAACCGATTCCGCGGTCGGCCGGCGGGTGCTGGACGACTGGTACATCGAACAGAGGAAGTTCGTGAAGGTGATGCCGCGCGACTACAAACGGGTGCTGCAGGTGTTTGCCGAAGCCGAGGCTTCGCAGCTGCCCGTCGCCCAGATCGAGGACCTGATCATGGCGGCCGCTCGTGGGTGACATCAACGGCTTCCTGAAGCACACCGAGCGTGAACTGCCCACCCGGCGGCCCGTCCCGCTGCGTCTGCGGGACTGGCACGAGGTTTACGAGGAGTTCAGCCACGAGACCCTGCAGGTGCAGGCGTCGCGCTGCATGGACTGCGGTATCCCGTTCTGCCACAACGGATGTCCGCTGGGCAACCTGATCCCGGAGTGGAACGACATGGTGTTCCGCGGGCGTTGGCGCGATGCCAGCGAGCGGCTGCACGCCACCAACAACTTCCCGGAGTTCACCGGGCGGCTGTGTCCCGCGCCGTGCGAGGCGTCCTGTGTGCTGGGCATCAACCAGCCCGCGGTGACCATCAAGCAGGTCGAGGTCGAGATCATCGACAACGCCTACGCCGAGGGCTGGATCACGCCGCTGCCGCCGGATCAGCTGACCGGCAAGAAGGTGGCCGTCGTCGGCTCCGGGCCGGCCGGCCTGGCCGCCGCCCAGCAGCTGACCCGCGCCGGGCACTCGGTGACGGTGTTCGAGCGCGCCGACCGCATCGGTGGCCTGCTGCGCTACGGCATCCCGGAGTTCAAGATGGAGAAGCGCCACATCGACCGTCGGCTGGACCAGATGGCGGCCGAAGGCACCCAGTTCCGCACCGGCGTGAACGTCGGCGTGGACCTGACCGTCGAGCAGTTGCGCGAGGACTTCGACGCCGTGGTGCTGGCGGGTGGGGCGACGGCGTGGCGGGACCTGCCGATCCCGGGCCGCGAGCTCGACGGCATCCACCAGGCGATGGAGTTCCTGCCGCTGGCCAACCGGGTGCAGCTCGGCGACGACATCGCCGACGCCGACGGTCTGCCGCCGATCAACGCCCGCGGCAAGCATGTGGTCATCATCGGCGGCGGCGACACCGGCGCGGACTGCCTGGGAACCAGCCACCGCCAGGGCGCGGCCAGCGTGCACCAGTTCGAGATCATGCCGCGGCCGCCGGAGCAGCGCGCCGAGTCCACCCCGTGGCCGACCTACCCGCTGATGTTCCGGGTGTCCTCGGCGCATGAGGAGGGCGGCGAGCGGGTGTTCTCGGTGAACACCGAGCAGTTCACCGGCGTCGACGGCCGGGTGACCGGGCTCAAGGCCCACGAGGTCAAGATGACCGGCGGGCGTTTCGAGAAGGTCGCGGGCACCGATTTCGAGCTGCCGGCCGACCTGGTGCTGCTGGCCATGGGCTTCGTCGGCCCCGAGCGTGAGGGCCTGCTGACCGATCTCGGTGTGCAGCTGACCGACCGCGGGAACGTCTACCGGGACAACGACTTCCAGACTTCGGCGCCCGGCGTGTTCGTGGCCGGCGATATGGGCCGCGGGCAGTCGCTGATCGTCTGGGCGATCGCGGAGGGCCGCGCCGCGGCCGCCGGCGTGGACCGCTACCTGATGGGGTCCTCGGCGCTGCCGGCCCCGATCAAGCCGACGGCGGCGCCGCAGCGCTGACCGCGAGTTCGACGATCCGGATCTGACCGCCGCGCCCGCCGACACGCACGAGCGTCGGCGTCAGCGCTCCGGTCAGGTCGGTCAGCACCCGGGTCCCGTCCTCGGCGAAGAGTTCGAGTCCGTGCCGGTCGTACCAGAGCGTGATCGCGATGGGCGCGTTCCTGGCGACGGGCATGCGTTCGACGCCGGCGAACGCCGGCGGGAAGCCGCGGGCGGCGCCGCGACGATCGACGTGAATCACCCCGGCGACCGCGTCGTATTCCACCGTGACGCGGCTGCCGTCGTCGCCGGCCAACTCGACGGCGAAACCGTTCGCCGATCCCGGGTCGACGGCGAGATCCAGACGGCCTGCCGGCGGGATCGGCAGGTCCAGCTCCTGCCCGAGGTCCAGTGCCAGGTTGTCCACCCGGGCGTGCTCGCGTAGCTCGGGGCCGACCGGGACCTGGCGCAGCCGGGGGTCGCCGTCGACGTCGGTCAGCGACAGCCGGCGGGCCAGGGTCATCCGTCCGCGTTGCGGGGCGGCGGGGTCGACCGGCATCTGTCGGGCGTAGTCCCAGTTGTTCATCCAGGCGATCAGGGTGCGGTCGGCATCGGGGAGCCCGGTGAAGCTGACCCCGGCGTAACAGTCCCGGCCGTAGTCCAGCCACCGCGTCGTCTCCGGGTGTTCGGCGGTGAAGGTGACCCCGTCGAAGTCGCCGACGAAGTACTGGGTGCCCGAACCGCCGGCGACGCAGCCCGCGTTCAGGCTGACCAGCAGCACCCAACGCACCCGGTCGGAGTCCTCGACGCGCAACGGGAACAGGTCCGGGCATTCCCATTCGCCGCCGACCGCGCCCGCCGGCCCGAATTCCGACAGCGATTCCCAGCGCAGCAGATCCTCGGAGCGGTAGAAGACCACCCGACGCTCCAACGCCTCGACGGCCACCATCACCCAGTAGGACGGTCCGTCGCCGTCCCAGCGGAAGACCTTCGGGTCGCGGAAGTCGGTCGACCCGCGGTCCAGCACCGGGTTTCCCGCGTGCTTGACCCAGATCAGCCCGCCGTCGACGCTGTGCGCGATGGACTGGGCCTGTCGTCGCCGGGTCTTGGACATCGTGGTGTAGATCGCCACCAGCACGGGGGCGCCCGGCGCGCCGAGTCCGCTGGCGCCGTCCTCATCGATGACGATCGAACCGGAGAACACCTCTTCCTCGTCGTCGAACCACAGCGCGACCGGATGGTGCCGCTGGTGCTGCTGAACGGGATCTCGCCGGACGGCCATCCGAGTGTGCTCCCGCAGGAGCGGGCCGCCGGGGCGGCCGTCGCCGGACACCTGCTGGAATGCGGTCATCGCGCGATCGGCATTCTCGGCGACCTTCCGGAGGTGGCCGCCGACCCCCGTCGCTCGGTCACCATCGCCGACCGGTTCGCCGGCGTCGACGAGACCCTGGCGGCCGCCGGGGTCGAGCCGGCGCGGCTGCCGGTGCGCGCCTGGGCGCCCGGGGTCGGCTATGAGGGCACACACCAGCTGCTCGACGGCCATCCCGAGCTGACCGCGATCATCGCCGGAAACGACAGCGTCGCGTTCGGGATCTACCAGGGATTGGCCGCGCGCGGGTTGCGGGTTGGGCGCGATGTCTCGGTGATCTCGTTCGACGACGAGGAGTTCGCCGCGTTTCAGCGGCCGGGTCTGACCACCGCCCGGTTGCCCTATCAAGAGATGGCGCAGTGCGGTGTGGACATGCTGCTCGGCTACCGGGAGGCGGGCCAGGTCCGCCTGCCGATGCCCCTGATTCTGCGGGAATCCGTGCGCCGGCTGTGAGCTTAGTCACGGGCCGTTGCTTGCTCTAGTTAGCGGTCATGTTTGCTGCAAGGTTCGCAACGGAAATGTAACGGACTCTGAGAAAATTATGAATACCGTGATGTACCAGCGATGATCACAGCTCAATCTGGAGCAAACTTCTTAGAGTCGAGTCACACCAGTAACAGGGGCAACACGGCGGGTTTACTCGGCGCGCCTACCCAAGTTTGCCGGAGGTGCTTGCTCTAATGAAAACCGCGGGGCACTTCGGTAGCGTTGGGCCCCAACGTCAGCAAAGAAGTTCGAATGCAGGAGTGATGGCAGTGCACGACAACCCATTGACCCGGTCTCGGGTGGGGCGAATCGCCTGGTCCTACTTCCGCCACCCGGTGAAGTCCCGAGAATTCCCGGCCAAGAACGAGCGTCTGGTCACCCAGGCGGACCTGCTGCGCCTCGGCGTCTGCTGAGTCAGGCCCGAAGGTAGCCGGCATCCCCGGCGACCAGCAGTTCCCCGATGTGCGGGTTGCCGCAGGCGCGTTCGCAACCCACCACATGAAGATGCCCGTCCTCGGGCCGCTCGCCGAGCAGATCGGCCAGCCCCAGGGTCTCGTCGTCTGCGCAATGCAACGGCCCGCCGGCCACCGCCGCAGCGGTGTCCGCCCGCACATCGGCGCGTGATTTCTCGCAGCCCGGACTGCCGGTGCAGCAACTCACCGACAGCCACTGCGACGCCGCGTCGAACACCAGGCCCATCGGCGCCAGCACCCGCAACGCGGTGTCGGCGACGCCCTCGGTCAGATCGCAGACCAGCACCGACCGCCACGGCGTGACCACCAGCGGCGCCTCGATCGCCGCGAGGAACTCCGCGGTGCGCGCCGGCAGCACCCCCAGCGGAATCGCACCGGCCAGGGCCACCAAACCGTCGGCATCCTGGTCGATCCAGCCGATGGGCCCGCGGGCCGTGCGGGGCGCGCGGTCCCCGGCGCCGCCACAGCGCGGAAATCCGTCCAGCAACACCGCCGAGTCGGGCAGCTCCGCCACCCGCCACGCCTTGCCGCGCGCCCGCTGAAACCGGCGGGCCACGGTGACCAGGACCTCGACCGTGTCGGCGGGGTCGATCCGCACCCCGGTGTCGACCCCGGCCAGCGACACCGCCACCGACCCGTCGGCGCGCGTCCGCGCGCACACGTCGGCGCGCAACCCGGCCACATCCCCGCGCCCGTCATCGAGCGCGAACAGAAACCGCCCCGGCAGGTCGGCCAACTCCGGGGTGGCGCAGATCGCCGCGTCCAACTCGTCGACCAGCGGCCGGATGTCGGAAAGACCACCGCTGCGCCCGGACAGCGGGGAGGCGACGATATTGCGGGCCCGCTCATGCGTCGCCGACGGCAGCAGCCCGGCCGCCGCGACCGCCTCGGACACCGCCGCCTCATCCGCGGGCGCGATGCCGCGGATCTGCAGGCTGGCGCGGTTGGTCAATTCCAGGACCCCGGAACCGAACTCGACGGCGAGCAGCGCCAACGCGTGCAACTGGCCGTGGGTGATCATCCCACCGGGCAACCGGACCCGGGCCAGCCCGCCGTCGGCCGCCCGGTGCAACCGCAGCGCCGACGGGCAAGCGTCCTGGTCACGGGTGCGGGCCACGGATCAACGGTACGCCCGGGGGACGCGGTGGCCGGCGCGCAGATGCGGTAGAAACTGACAGGTGACCACCCCCTCGCGCGACGACGTCCGCCCGACCGTGCTGCTGCTGTCCACCTCGGACACCGACCTGATCACCGCCCGCGCCAGCGGCGCCGAATACCGGTGGGCCAACCCGTCCCGGCTGCTGGTCGAGGACCTGCCCGCACTGCTCGACGGCGCCGACCTGGTGGTCATCCGGATCCTCGGCGGTTACCGGGCCTGGGAGGACGGCATCGACGCGGTGCTCGCCGCCGGGCTCCCGACCGTCGTGGTCAGCGGCGAGCAGAGCCCGGACGCGGAACTGATGAAGCACTCCAGCGTGCCGGCCGGCATCGCCGTCCAGACGCACGTCTACCTGGCCCAGGGCGGCGTGGACAACCTGGCCAACCTGCACGCGTTCCTGTCCGACACCGTCTTGATGACCGGCCACGGCTTCGCCGAACCGGCGGCCATCCCCAGCTGGGGCGTGCTGGACCGCCCGGTCGTCGACGCCGACGGCCCGACGGTGGCGGTGCTGTACTACCGCGCCCAGCAGCTGGCCGGCAACACCGCCTACGTGGAGGCGCTGTGCGCGGCGATCGAGGCCGCCGGCGGCCGGGCACTCGGCGTCTACTGCGCCTCGCTGCGCACCGCCGAACCGGAACTGCTGGAGACCCTCGCCGGCGCCGACGCCATGGTGGTCACCGTGCTGGCCGCCGGCGGCGCGCGTCCCGCGAACGCCTCGGCCGGTGGCGACGACGACAGCTGGAACGTCGAACACCTTGCCGCCCTGGACATTCCGATCCTGCAGGGACTGTGCCTGACCACCCCGCGCGCGGACTGGGCCGACGGCGACGACGGCCTGTCCCCGCTGGACGTCGCCAGCCAGGTCGCGGTTCCGGAATTCGACGGCCGCATCATCACCGTCCCGTTCTCCTTCAAGGAGATCGACGCCGACGGACTGATCAGCTACGTCGCCGACGCGGAGCGCTGTGCCCGCGTCGCCGGCCTCGCGGTCCGGCACGCCCGGCTGCGCCACATCGACCCGGCGAACAAGCAGATCGCCCTGGTCTTCTCGGCGTACCCGACCAAGCACGCCCGGATCGGAAACGCCGTCGGCCTGGACACCCCGGCCAGCGCCGTCGCGCTGCTGCGCGCGATGGGCGACGCGGGCTACGACATCGGCAGCGCGGACGCTCCGGGGGATCTGGCGACCATCGTCGAATCCGGCGACGGCGACGCGTTGATGCACACGCTCATCGAACGCGGCGGTCAGGACCAGGCCTGGCTCACCGAAGAGCAACTGGCCGCCAACCCGATCCGGGTCTCGGCCGCCGACTACGCGGCCTGGTTCGCCGGACTGCCGGCGGAACTGTCGGCGAAGGTCGTCGAGCACTGGGGCCAGCCGCCGGGGGAGATGTTCGTCGACCGCAGCCGCGACCCGGACGGCGAGATCGTCATCGCCGCCATCCGGTCCGGCAACGTCGTCGTCGTGGTGCAACCGCCGCGCGGCTTCGGGGAGAACCCGGTGGCGATCTACCACGATCCGGACCTGCCGCCGAGCCACCACTACCTGGCCGCCTACCGCTGGCTGGACGGCGAGTTCGGCGGGGATTTCGCCGCGGACGCCGTCGTGCACCTGGGCAAGCACGGGAACCTGGAATGGCTGCCCGGGAAAACCCTTGGCCTGTCGGAAGATTGCGGATCCGACGCGGCGTTGGGCAGCCTGCCGCTGGTGTACCCGTTCCTGGTCAACGATCCCGGTGAGGGCAGCCAGGCCAAGCGCCGCGCGCACGCGGTGCTCATCGACCACCTCATCCCCCCGATGGCGCGCGCCGAAACCTACGGCGACATCGCCCGGCTGGAGCAATTGCTCGACGAACACGCCAACGTCTCCGCGCTGGATCCGGCGAAGCTCCCCGCCATCCGGCAGCAGATCTGGACCCTGATGCGGGCCGCCCGGATGGACCACGACCTGGGCCTGGAGGACCGGCCCGACGAGGACACCTTCGACGACATGCTGCTGCACGTCGACGGCTGGCTGTGTGAGATCAAGGACGTCCAGATCCGCGACGGCCTGCACATCCTCGGCAGCCGGCCCACCGGCGAAGCCGAAGTCGACCTGGTGCTGGCGATCCTGCGGGCCCGGCAACTGTTCGGCGGCGCCCAATCGGTGCCCGGCCTGCGCGAAGCGCTCGGACTGAACGAGGACGGCGGCGCCGACCGGGTGTCGGTGGACGACGCCGAAACCCGCGCCCGCGCACTGGTTCTCGCGCTGGCCGAACGCGGCTGGTCCGCCGACGTCGTCGATGAGCTCACCGACGACGCGGCTGTCGCCGACGTGCTGCGGTTCGCGGCCACCGAGGTGGTCCCGCGGTTGGCCGGAACGGCGGGTGAGATCGACCGGGTGCTGCACGCCCTGGACGGCGGCTTCATCCCGGCCGGCCCGTCCGGCTCCCCGCTGCGCGGACTGGTCAACGTGCTGCCCACCGGCCGCAACTTCTACTCGGTCGACCCCAAGGCCGTTCCGTCGAAGCTGGCCTGGGAAACCGGTGTCGCGCTGGCGGATTCGCTGCTGGAGCGCTACCGCGCCGACCACGGTGACTGGCCGAAGTCGGTCGGACTGTCGGTGTGGGGCACCTCGGCGATGCGCACCTCCGGCGACGACATCGCCGAGGTGCTGGCGCTGCTCGGGGTTCGCCCCGTCTGGGTCGAGGCGTCGCGGCGGGTCGTCGACCTGGAGCCGATCGGACTCGCCGAACTCGGCCGGCCGCGCATCGACGTCACGGTGCGGATCTCCGGCTTCTTCCGGGACGCGTTCCCGCACGTGGTGTCCATGCTGGACGACGCCGTGGCCCTGGTGGCGGGTCTCGACGAACCCGCCGAGGACAATTACGTGCGCGCCCACACAACCGCGGACCTGGCCGAGCACGGCGACTGGCGCCGGGCGACCACCCGGGTGTTCGGCTCCAAGCCGGGCAGTTACGGCGCCGGACTGCTGCAGCTGATCGACTCGCGCAACTGGCGCGATGACGCCGACCTGGCGCAGGTGTACACCGCCTGGGGCGGTTTCGCCTACGGCCGCGGCTTGGACGGCGCGCCCGCCGTCGACGATATGAACCGCGCCTACCGGCGGATCGCGGTGGCCGCCAAGAACACCGACACCCGTGAGCACGACATCGCCGACTCCGACGACTACTTCCAATACCACGGTGGCATGGTCGCCGCCGTCCGCGCGCTCACCGGAACCGACCCGGCGGCCTATATCGGCGACAACACCCGCCCCGACGCGATCCGCACCCGCACCCTCAACGAGGAGGTCACCCGGGTGTTCCGGGCCCGGGTGGTCAACCCGCGGTGGATGGCGGCGATGCGCCGGCACGGCTACAAGGGCGCCTTCGAGATGGCCGCGACGGTGGACTACCTGTTCGGCTACGACGCCACCGCGCACGTGATGGCCGACTGGATGTACGAGCAGCTGACCAACAACTACGTGCTCGACGACGAGAACCGCAAGTTCATGGCCGAGTCGAACCCGTGGGCGCTGCACGGGATGGCGGAGCGGCTGCTGGAGGCCGTCGAGCGGGACATGTGGGAGCAGCCGTCCCCGGAGGTGCTCGACGGGTTGCGCCGGGTGCTCCTGGAGACCGAGGGGGAGCTGGAGGGCTGACGAGGATCCAGCGGCGAGGCGCCATGGGGCATCGGTAGGTTTGGAACATGGCCCTCACCTTCGCCGACGTCGCGGACTCCAAGTACATCCTGCTGACCACGTTCACCAAGGACGGCCGCCCCAAGGCCGTGCCGCTGTGGGCGGCCCCGGACGGCGACGGGCTGATCGTCGTCACCGAGGCCGACTCCTGGAAGATCCGGCGGATCAAGCACACCCCGCGAGTGCGGATCGCCCGCTGCGATATGCGCGGCAACCCCAAGAGCGAACCGGTGGAAGCCGTCGCGTCGGTCAGCAAGGACCGGCTCGACGAGGCCTACAACGCGGTCGCCCGCCGATACGGCCTGGTCGGCAAGGCGTTCAAGGTGTTCTCCAAGTTCCGCAACGGTGACGCGCGCAACACCGCGCTGATGATCAACCCGGCGCAGTGAGCGCCGTGGAACTTCTGGGCGCCCGACGGGCGTTGACCTGATATGCGTCATATCGGACGATTCCTGGGCCTCTACGTGCTCATCGAACTCACCGCCGTGGTGGGACTGATCTGGTGGCTCGGCTTCGGCCCGGCCCTGCTGGTCCTGATCGGCGTGTTCCTGGCCGGCGCGGTGCTGTCCGGCTCTCAGCTGCGACGCCAATTGCGCCGCTTGAGCGGCGGCGTGACGAATCCGCAGGGCGCGGTCACCGACAGCGCGCTGATCGCCGCCGGCACCCTGTTGGTGTTCGTCCCTGGCCTGGTCAGCAGCGCGGTCGGACTGGCCTTGCTCGCGCCGGGCGCCCGCGCGGTGATCCGGCCGGCGGCCACCGCGTACGCGGCCCGCAGCTTCGCCAACCGGGTGGTGTTCGCCGATCTGAACGCCGGCGGGTACGGCGCCACCGGTCACCGCGGCTTCGGGCGCGGTGACTACATCGACGGCGAGGTCATCGACGGCGAAGTCGTCGACACCGAGCGCTCCGGCGCCCCCGCAACCGGACTGCCGAGGACGGCCATTCCGCCCGCACAGTAGGTTCACACCCGTGACCACAGCCGCGACGCTGCTGCAGGGCGGGCGGATCCACAGCCCCAGCCATCCGGACGCCACCGCCATGGTGGTCCGAGACGGCGTCGTCGCCTGGCTGGGCGCCGACGCCATCGCCCGCGACACCTACCCGGACGCCCGGGTCGTCGACCTGGACGGGGCGTTCGTCGCTCCCGCCTTCGTCGACTGCCACGTGCACACCACCGCGACCGGACTGGCCCTCATCGGGCTGGACCTGCGCGCGGCCACCTCCCGGGCGCACTGCCTGGACCTGCTGGCGCAGGCCTGCGCCGCCTCCGACGACGCGGTGATCTGGGGACACGGCTGGGACGACACCGCCTGGTCCGACGGCCCGGACTCCGCGCCCAGCCGCGCCGAACTCGACGCCCGCTGCGGCAACCGCCCGGTCTACCTGACCCGCGTGGACGCGCACTCGGCGCTGGCCAGCACCGCGCTGCGGGCCGCCACTCCCGGCCTGTCCGACGCCGACGGCCACCATCCCGACGGCCCGCTGAGCCGGGCTGCCCACCACCTGGTCCGCGCCACCGCCCGCGGACTGCTGCGCCTCGACCAGCGCGCGGCCGCCCGCGCCGCGGCCTTGGACGCGTTCGCGGCCAACGGGATCGCCGCCGTCCACGAATGCGCCGGACCCGATATCGGCGGCGCGGTGGACTGGGCCGAACTGCGCGACACCGCCCACGGCGTCGCGGTCACCGGCTACTGGGGACAGGCCGTCGCCGACGCCGACGCCGCCCGCGCGCTGATCGCCGAAACCGGCGCCGCCGGACTGGCCGGGGACCTGTTCGTGGACGGGGCGCTGGGCTCGCGGACCGCCTGGCTGCGCCGGCCCTACGCCGACGCCGACTGCTGCGGCAGCTCCTACCTGGACACCGACACCGTCACCGCGCACCTGGCCGCCTGCACCGAGGCCGGGATCACCGCGGGCTTCCACGTGATCGGAGACGCCGCGGTGGACACCGTGCTCACCGGCCTGGAACGCGTGGCCGCGGCCTTCGGCGCCCCGGCGGTCGCCCGCTGCGGGCACCGGCTCGAGCACCTGGAGATGATCGACGCCGTCGGCGCCGAGAAGCTCGGCCGCTGGGGAGTGATCGCCAGCATGCAGCCCAACTTCGACGCGCTGTGGGGCGGGACCGACGGGATGTACGCCCGCCGGCTGGGGTTGCCGCGGTCTGCCGGACTGAATCCGCTGGCACTGTTAGCATCGGCAGGCGTGCCACTCGCATTCGGCTCCGACACCCCCGTGACCAGCATGAATCCGTGGTTGACGGTGCGGGCGGCGACGAACCACCAGACTCCCGGCGCGGCGATCTCGGCGCGCGCGGCCTTTGCCGCGTGCACCAGGGGCGGCTGGCGGGCCGCCGGCGTGCGCGACGGCGTCGCCGGCACGCTGACCCCCGGCGCGCCGGCCAGCTACGCCATCTGGGACGCCGACGAACTGACCGTCGCCGCACCCGGTGACCGGGTGGAGCGCTGGTCCACCGACCCGCGGTCGCGGGTGCCGGCGCTGCCCACGCTGGCGGGCCGACTGCCACGTTGCCGGCAGACCGTGCGCGACGGCGAGGTGCTCTTCGATGCCTGAGACTCGCCTGGCGCGGGTCCGCGGCTGGCTGGCGCCGCGCGCCGCGCGGATGGTCGTCAGCCTCGTCGCCGGAGCGCTGATGTGCGCCAGCTTCCCGCCGATCGCCTGGTGGTGGGCGGCCGCGCTGGCGTTCGCGCTGCTCGGCTGGGTGCTCACCCGGCCGAACACCACCAAGGCCGGCGGCTTCGGCTACGGCTGGCTGTTCGGGGTCGCGTTCTACACACCGCTGCTGCCATGGATCGGTGGCTTGGTCGGCCCGCTGCCCTGGCTGCTGCTCGCCGTCGTCTGCGCCCTGTTCTGCGCGCTGTTCGGCGCTCTGGCCGTGCTGGTCCGCGACCTGCCCGGCTGGCCGATCTGGTTCGCGCTGGTGTGGGTGGCGGTCGAGTGGCTGAAGACCGTCATCCCGTTCGGCGGCTTCCCGTGGGGAACGGCCGCCTTCGGGCAGACCAACGGCCCGCTGCTGTCGCTGACGCAACTCGGTGGCACGCCGCTGGTGTCGCTGGCCATCGCGCTGGCCGGGTTCAGCCTGGCGGCGCTGGCCGACGGCATCGCCGACTGGTGGCGCCACGGTCACCATGACGTCCCACCCGCGGTGGTGCTGCCCGGCGTGTGCCTGGTGGTGGTGCTGCTGGCCAGCGCGCTGGCGCACCCGCAGATCCGTCGCTCCGGCGCGGGCGCCGGGGATGATCCGGCGGTCACCGTGGCGATCGTCCAGGGCAACGTGCCGCGGCTCGGCCTGGACTTCAACGCCCAGCGCCGCGCGGTGTTGGACAACCATGTGACGCAGACCAAGGCGCTGGCCGCCGAGGTGCGGGCCGGGCGCGCCGCGCAACCGCAGTTCGTGGTGTGGCCGGAGAACTCCAGCGACATCGACCCCCTGACCAACGCCGACGCCCGCGCCGAGATCAGCGCGGCCGCGGCGGCCATCGGCGCCCCGATCCTGGTCGGGGCGGTGCTGCTGCGCCCCGAGGCGACCCGGGAGAACCCCGTCGCCTCCAACACCGTCATCGTGTGGGATCCGGTCGACGGGCCGGGGGAGCGCCACGACAAGAAGATCGTGCAACCGTTCGGCGAGTACCTGCCGTGGCGCAGCTTCTTCGCCAAACTGTCGCCGTACGCCGAGCGGGCCGGGTACTTCACCCCCGGCGACGGCAACGGCGTGGTGACCGCCGCCGGCGTGCCGGTCGGCGTGGCGACCTGCTGGGAGGTCATCTTCGACCGGGCCCCGCGGGAAGCGGTGCTCAGCGGCGCCCAGGTGCTCGCCGTGCCCACCAACAACGCCACCTTCGATGAGGCGATGAGCGAACAGCAGCTGGCGATCGCGCGGGCCCGCGCCGTCGAGCACGACCGCTACGTGCTGGTCGCCGGCACCACCGGGATCAGCGCGGTCATCGCCCCCGACGGCCGGGAGATCGCCCGCACCGAGTTCTTCACCGCGGGCTTCCTCGACGAGCAGATCCGGCTGAAGACCCGACTCACCCCGGCCACCCAGTGGGGCCCGATCATCAGCTGGGTGCTGCTTGCCGCCGGTGTGACGGTCGTCCTTGCGGGCATCGTGCAAAATGGGGTGTTCACCAACTGGGCCCGGCGCCGCAGGCAGCCGGGCTCACCCAGCACCGAGGAGTCCCATGACCAGTGAGCGCCCGAGTCAGCGCACCCTGGTGATCATCCCGACCTATAACGAGCGGGAGAACCTGCCGCTCATCATGGGACGGGTGCACGCCGCACGCCCCGACGTGCACGTCCTCGTCGTCGACGACGGCAGCCCCGACGGCACCGGGCAGCTGGCCGACGACCTGGCGCTGGCCGACCCGGACCGCGTCCACGTCATGCACCGCACCGCCAAGAACGGCCTCGGCGCGGCCTACCTGGCCGGCTTCGCCTGGGGTCTGGGCCGCGGCTACTCGGTGCTGGTGGAGATGGACGCCGACGGCTCGCACGCGCCCGAACAGCTCGGCCGGCTGCTGGACGCCGTCGACGCGGGCGCCGACGTCGCGATCGGCTCGCGGTACGTCGAAGGCGGCACCGTGGTGAACTGGCCGTGGCGGCGACTGGTGCTGTCCCGGACCGCGAACACCTACTCCCGGTTGCTGCTGGGCGTCAAGATCAACGACATCACCGCCGGATACCGCGCCTACCGGCGCGAGGTGCTGGAGAAGATCGACCTGTCGCAGGTCGATTCCAAGGGGTACTGCTTCCAGATCGACCTGACCTGGCGGGCCATCAACAACGGATTCACCGTCGTCGAGGTGCCGATCACCTTCACCGAGCGGGAGCTCGGCGTGTCGAAGATGAGTGGCTCCAATATCCGCGAGGCGATGACGAAGGTCGCCCAATGGGGCGTCGCCGGACGGATGGCGCGGGCCCGCGGCGAGCAGGTCTGACGGAGACGAAAAACCGGGCGGCCCTGCGAGGGCGCGCCCGGTTTTTTCGTCTGTCGCGTCAGTTGCCGCGGCGGCGGGCCTTGATGATGTCCATCCGCTCCTTGAGCAGCTCCTCGAGCTCCTCGACGGAGCGGCGCTCCAGCAGCATGTCCCAGTGGGTGCGCGGCGGCTTGACCTTCTTGGGCTCGGGGGCGTCACCCTCGATCAGGGTGCCCTCCATACCGTTGCGGCAGGTCCAGGTGTGCGGGATCTCGGCGTCGTCGGCGAACGGGACGTCGAACTCCTCGCCGTTGTCGGTGCGGTACCGGGCCACCTGACGCGGCGCCAGGTCATGATTGCGGTCGGTCTCGTAGCTGACTGCTCCGAGCCGGCTCCCGCGCAGAACGCGATCGGCCATGGTCAACACTCCTTCGATGAAATCGGCGGGCTGGGCCCGGGATGAACAACGCTGCGTCTGCCAGCGCTGTTCCCGGAAATGCCCGGCGCCGCCCTTCAGGATACCGGGAACACCCGGACTTCCCGACTACAGTCAGTCCGGTGAGCACTTCCACCAGCGTGCGGGCCCGCCCGCGGCCGTGTCAGTGGTGCGGCCGGGAGATCGCCGACGCCGGGATGGGCCGCCGTCGCCAGTACTGCCGGCAGTCTTGCCGACAACGCGCCTACGAGCAGCGGGCGCTGGTCAAGGGCTCTTCGGTGCCCGAGGACGCCGTGGTGCTGTCCGCGGACGAGGCCGCCGCGCTGTCGGACCGGATCTACCTGGTGCGGTGCGCCGCCGAGGATGTGGCCACCGCGGTCGCCGAGGGCGCCGACGCGGGAGAATTGCGCGCGTTGTGCGCGGAGCTGCTGGCGGCGGCCAAGGACGCCGACGGCTGGCGCTGAGCCAGCTGACCGCACCCGGAGCGTGACTCAGCAGCTGTAGCGGGCCGAGGCGTCCACCGGGGCGTCGGCGCGCTGCAGGCAACCGAAGGGCTGCACCCCGTCGGCCGACAGCCGCACCGCAGACTGCTGTGCGTAATTCAGGCAGAACAGGCCCTGCTCATCGGAGCGGCAGCGGAAGTCGCCGAACTTCAACGCCGAACCGTCGGCCAGCGCCGAGCCGGCGCCGACGCTGAACGGCCCCGGGTCGCCGCGCATCGCCCCGACGACCACCTCGGCGCCGTCGAAGCTGACCCAGCCGGGCACCCACTGGCCCTCCTGGCCGATGGGCCGCGCCGGCGGGTCGGTCAGCGTGACCAGGCAGGCCAGGGCGCCCTCGCCGATCCTGGCCGAGTCGGTCATGCATTCCACCGACCCGCCCGGCAGCGAGAACGCCACCTGGTTGGCGCCCAGCGTGGCGGTCCGGCCGTCGCGGGTGGCGCTGCGGAAATCGTCGGGGTCGACCGGCTCGGCCGCGTCGACCCAGGCGCTGACGTCGGCGATCGGGGCGCCGGCGCCGGGCGCCGTGCTCGGGACGGCGGAGGTCGACGTCGCCGTCGTCGTGGTGCTGGGTGTCGTCGTCGGCGCGGTCGACGACGTGGTCGCGGCCGGGCGCTGGGTCAGCGGCGTCAGGGGGGTGATGGCAGTCTGCTGCCCGCCGCCGGAGGAGCAGCCGGCCAACACCGTCGCCGCGGCGGCGATCGCGCCGGCCAGCTGGATTATCCGCACCCCGCCCACGGTATCGCCTCGGCGCGCCGGGAGGGCGGCGGCGCGTGCTGACGCGTGTCGACTACGGTCGGGGGATGCACGATCGCATCATTCGCGCCACCATCGACGCCGGCGTGGTCGAAGGCTTCACCCGCGACGGGGTGCACCGCTGGCGGTCCATCCCCTACGCCGCGCCGCCGGTCGGGCCGCTGCGCTTCCGCGACCCGCGCCCCGTGCAACCGTGGAGCGGCGTCCGCAGCGCGCACGCGTACGGCAAGTGCGCCCCGCAGCACCGGATGTACACCATGACCGGCGTCGGCAAGTACCAGCCGATGGGCGAGGACTGCCTGACGCTCAACGTCGTCGCCCCCGAGCGGATCGACGACGAGCCGCTGCCGGTGATGGTGTTCGTGCACGGTGGCGCCTACCTGCTGGGCAGTTCGGCCACCCCGATCTACGACGGGGCCGGGCTGGCTCGGCGCGGCTGCGTGTACGTGTCGGTGAACTACCGGCTTGGGCCGCTGGGCTGCCTGGACCTCTCCGCGCTGTCCACGCCGGAGTACCGCATCGAGTCCAATCTGTTCCTCAAGGACCTGCTGCTGGCGCTGCGCTGGGTGCGCAACAACATCGCGGTGTTCGGCGGCGATCCGGACAAGGTCACCATCTTCGGGGAAAGCGCCGGGGCCCAAGCGGTTTCGACGCTGCTGGCGGTGCCGTCGGCCAAGGGACTGTTCGCGCAGGTGATCGCCGAAAGCCCGGCCGCGGGTATGACCCGGTCGGTCGAGACGTCGGCGATGTACGCCGCGCGGTTCGCCGAGATCCTGGGTCTTGACCCGCGCGACGCCGCCTCCGGCCTGATGGACGCCGACCCCGCGGTGCTGGTCGATCAGGTCAACACCCTGATCAGGGTCACCACCAAGGACATGTTCGGGGCGTTCCCGCTCGGGCCGACCTACGGAACCGAGTTGCTGCCGCAGCATCCGATCGACGCCATGCGGGCCGGCGCCGCGCACCCGGTCCCGCTGATCGTGGGCACCAACGCCGAGGAGGCCCGGCTGTTCACCCGGGTGCTGAAACTGCTGCCGATCTCCGAGCGCCGCATCGAATCGCTGTGGGCGACCGTCGGCATCGAGGGCCGCGACCGGGTGATGTCGGCCTACCCGGAGTACCCGGCCCCGTCGGCGTGCCTGCAGTTCGGCGGTGACTTCACCTTCTCCTCGGCCACCTGGGCGCTGGCCGAGTCGCACACCCAGCACGCGCCGACCTACGTCTACCGCTACGACTACGCGCCGCGCACGCTGACCTGGTCGGGTCTGGGCGCCACCCATGCCACCGAACTGCTGGCCGTCTTCGACGTCTACCGCAGCCGGTTCGGTTCGCTGCTGACCGCGGCCGGGGACCGCAAATCCGCCCGGCGGGTCAGCAACGAGCTGCAGAACCGGTGGCGGGCGTTCAGCCGCACCGGCGTGCCGGGGGAGGGCTGGCCCCGCTACGACACCGGCGATCGCCCGGTGCTGGTCTTCGACAAGGACATCCGGGTGGAACTCGACCCGGAGCGGGAGAAGCGGATCGCGTGGCAGGACTTCGCCCACCACAACTGAGTCAGCTGGACTCGAGCACCTGGGTGCCGCCGGCCAGCTGATCGTGCTTGCCCTGTTTGGTGGGGCTGGAGCTGATGGTCACCGCGATGACGATGTAGGCGATGAACGCCAGCAACCCGCCCAGGCACGGAATCAGCGGCAGCAGGGTGAACAGGTTCCGGGTCGCGGCCTGGGACGCAGTCGGTTTGGCGGCGCCGTTCGGCCCGCGCACGCTCAGGCCCAGCACCTTCTTGCCCGGCGTCCAGCCCAGCTGCGACTCGAACACCAGGAAGTACAGGAAGGTCAGCAAACCGGAGAACATCCCGGTCACCATGATCGAGGTGTCCATGCCGTAGACGTCGGAGTCCCCGAACGCCATCCGGGCGGGCAGATACAGGATCCCGGCGACGACGTAGACGATGACGCCGTCGAGCAGTCGCGCCACAAAGCGCAGGCCCAGACCGCCGGGCTTGCCGGCCGGCGCGCCGAATCCGGCCGGCGGCGGGTAACCGCCGGGGGCGTTGTACTGCGGGGGCAGGTTGGGATCGAATCCACCAGTCGACATGGCCGCCAATCTACCGGCGCGGGCCGATCGGGAGCGGAGCCCGAACGGGATACGGTGTCAGATGTGCGCGCGTTGATCGTCGTCGATGTCCAGAACGACTTCTGCGAGGGGGGCTCCCTGGCGGTGGCCGGTGGCGCGTCGACGGCCCGGGCGATCAGCGCGTTGCTGGCCGGCCCGCACGGCTACGACGCGGTGGTCGCCACCCGCGACCGTCACATCGATCCCGGACCGCATTTCTCCGACCACCCCGACTATGTCGACTCCTGGCCGCCGCACTGCGTGGTCGGCACCGACGGCGCGGAGTTCCATCCGGAGTTCGACGCCTCCGGCGCGGCGGCGGTGTTCGACAAGGGCGCGTACTCGGCCGCCTACAGCGGATTCGAAGGCGCCGACGCCGACGGGGTGGGCTTGGCGCAGTGGCTGGCCGACCGCGGTGTCGAAGAGGTCGACGTGGTGGGCATCGCCACCGACTACTGCGTGCGGGCCACCGCCGCGGACGCCGCCCGCGCCGGGCTGCGCACCCGGGTGCTGCTGGACCTGACCGCGGCGGTCGCCCCGCCCAACGTCGCCGCGGTCGCCGACGGGTTGCGCGCCGAAGGCGTGGAAATCGTCGGCGCGCTTCCCGACCCGGGCGCGGACCGATGAGCGAGCCTGCGCCGACGCGCGCCGAGTTGCTCGCGCTGGTGGAGGCGCTGCCCGCCGCGGCCGCCGCGCACGACCGCGAAGGCTGGGTGGGCGCCTTCGCCGACGACGCCCGGGTGGAATACCCGGTGGGCGCCCGCGCGCACACCGGACGCCGGGACATCGAGCGGTTCTACGACACCTTCATCGCGCCGAACCGGATCCGGTATCACCGCGACGTCGACATCGTCAGCGGCCGCACGGTGCTGCGGGACCTCACCGTCGAACTGACCACCGGTTCGGATCTGACGCTGGGCATCCCGGCCTACCTGCGCTACGCCATCGACGACGGCAACCGGATCAGCGAGCTGCAGGCGTTCTGGGAGTTGCCCGGCGCGCTGTGGCGATTCATCCGCAGCGGCCGCGCGGCGATCCCGGCCGGCTTCGGCATCGGCCGGGAATTGTTGGTGAACCAGGGCCCGGCCGGGGCGCTGGGCATGGTCCAGGGTTTACGCCGGCGGACCGGCCGCGCCGACCGGGCACTCGGCGACGCGCTGCTGGCGGCGCTGGCCGGGGGCGACCAACTCGCGGTGCGCCGGTTGCTGGGCCGCACCCCGCTGGTCAGCATCGGCGACGACATCCCGGTGGGCCTGGACGACTTGGGCCGGCGGCTGCGCGCGGCGACCTGGGCCAAGCGGATCGACACCGGCGGGTCGTCGGTGGTCGCGACCTGCGGCGGCGACGGCCGCGGCGTGCTGCTGCTGGATTTCGGCGGAGCCGAGGACGAGTCGGGCGAGCCCGCGATCAGCCGGCTGCGGTACTACATCCAACACATCTAGGTCAGCCGCTTGCGGCGGTACAGCGTGCCGACGGCCAGCAGCACCAGGCTGACCAGCAGGATCGCGGTGGCAAGCACATTGATCTGCGGCGGCACGGCGGCCTTCACCGACGCGTTGACGAACAGCGGATAGGTCACCGTGGAGCCGCTGACGAAGTAGGTGATGATGAAGTCGTCGAGCGACAGCGCGAACGACAGCATGGCCGCGGCCACGATGCCCGGCACGATCAGCGGCAGCGTGACCTTGAAGAACGTCCGGGTCGGGCTGGCGCCGAGGTCCAGCGACGCGTCCTCCAGCGTCCAGTCGAAGCCGCGGACCCGGGCCCGCACCGTCATCGCGATGAAGCTGATCTCGAACGCCACGTGCGCGATCAACACCGTGGTGAAGCCCGTCGGCCAGCCCAGGTCCAGAAACAGGGTCAGCAGCGACGCGCCCATCACCACCTCGGGCGCGGTCAGCGGCAGCACCAGGAACGTCTCGACCGCCTTGGAGCCCCGGAAACGCTGGCGCACCAGGGCGATCGCCAGCAGCGAGCCCAGCACGATCGCGATCGCGGTGGACAGCGCCGCCACCTGCAGGCTGGTCACCATGGCCTTGGTCAGCGCCGGATACTTGAACGGGTCCGCCCAGTTGTCCAGGGTGAATCCCTGCCAGCTGTAGTTGAACTTGCCGGCAGGTTTGTTGAACGAGAACAGCACGATCACGAAGATCGGCAGGAAGATATAGAGCATCACCAGGCCGGCGACCACGCGCAGCCCGATGTCGGCGAAGCGCCCCGTCCTCACGTCAGCTCCTCGGTGCCCAGCGCGCGGGTGTAGGAAAGGACGCCGACCAGGATCATCGCCATCAGCAGGAAGCTCAGCGCCGCGGCGGCCGGGTAATCCTTGACCACCAGGAACTGCTTCTGGATGACGTTGCCGATCATGGTGGTCTGGGTGCTGCCCAGGTAGTCGGCGTTGATGAAGTCACCCATCGCCGGGATGAACACCAGCAGGCTGCCGGCCAGCACGCCGGGCATCGACAGCGGCAGGATCACCTTCCGGAACGCCCGGGCCCCCGACGAGTACAGGTCCCGGGAGGCCTCCAGCAGCCGCGGGTCCATCTTCTCCAGGCTGACGTACAGCGGCAGGATCATGAACGTCATCGAGTTGTAGACCAGCCCGCCGATCACCGCCCACGGTGTGGACAGCAGCCGCCCGTCGACCAGCCCGAGGGTGTCCAGCACCTGCACCACGAACCCGTTGTCGGCGAAGATCGTTTTCCAGGCCAGGGTCCGGACCAGGAAGGTGACGAAGAACGGCAGGATCACCAGGCCGAGCAGCAGGTTCTTGTACCGGCCGGATTTGAACGCGATGACATAGGCCAGCGGGTAGGACAGCAGCAGCGAGATGACCGTCGCGGCGAACGCATAGGTCAGCGACCGGACGATCTGGTCGGAGTACAGCGTGAACGCGTCGGCGTAATTGCCCCAGTTCCAGGCGAACGTCAGCGTCGGCAGATAGACCGAACCGGCCATCTCCGACAGCGAGGTGCGAAACAGCGAATAGAACGGCACCACGAAGAAGATCGCCAGGTACGCCAGCGCCGGCAGGATCATCAGGTACGGCGCGATCCTGCTGCGCTGGCGACTGCTGGTGGCCACCCCTGCCATAGGCGGCTAACCCCCGGTGACGGAGGTGTAGATGGTGTTGAACTCCTGGGTCAGCTCGTCGGTGAGCGCGGGCCAGGTGTACAGGTTGTCCTGAATGTCCTGCGGCGGGTTGATCAGCGGGTTGGTGGCCAGCGCCGGGTCGATCTTGGCCAGCTCGTCGGTCATATCCGAGAGCACCGGGACGAACTGGGTGAACGCCACCAGCTTGGCGTAGTTGGCGCGGTCGTAGATGTAGTCGATCCAGGCCTCGGCGCCCTTCTGGTTCGCCGTGGTGTACGGGATGGCCATGGTGTCGATGAACCAGTCGCCGCCGGACTCGGGGATGACGAATTCCAGGTCCGGATTGTCGGCCTGCAGCTGCACCACGTCGCCGGAGTAGGCCTGGGCGACCACCACATTGCCGGCGGCCAGATCGTCGCCGTAGTCATTGCCGGTGAACTTGCGGATCTGGCCGCGGTCCTTCTGCTCCCGGATCAGGTCGACGGCCTGCTGGACGGTCTCGGCGGTCGGGTCGGTCGGGTGGTTGCCCTGCGAGCTCATGATCATCCCGAGGCCGTCCTGGACATCGCTGAGCAGGCTGACCTTGCCCTTGAAGGCGGGATCCCAGAGGTCCTCGATCTTGGTGATCGGGCGGCCGGTGGCGGCCTTGTTGTAGGCCAGGCCGACCATGCCGGTCATGTACGGCGCGCTGAACTTGCGGCCCGGATCGGAGGCGTCGTTGAGCAGGTCGGCGCGCAGGTTCTTCTTATTCGGCACCCGGGACTCGCGGATCTCGTTGAGCCAACCCAGGCCCTGCATCCGCTGCGCGAAGTTCTGGGTGGGCACCACCAGGTCCGCGCCGATGTCCTGACGGCGCGACAGGGGCTCCTTGTACTTGGCGAACCATTCCTCGTTGTCGTTGTAGTCCTCTTTGTAGTCCACCGTCAGCCCGCTGGCCTGCTGGAACGCGGCGACGAACCCGTCGGCCATGTAGAACGGCCAGTTCGAGACGCGCAGCGTGCCGGTGGCCGGCGCGCCGTCGTCGGGCTCCATGCTGGGCGCCGCGGTCGGGCTGTCGGAGGAACTGGAACACGCCGACAGCACGGCCGGGCCGAACGCCAGCGCGGCGGCCGCCGCGCCGGCGCCGCCCAGGAAGCGGCGCCGGGAGGTGCGGTTGCCGGTCAGCCGGGCCAGCAGGGCGGGGTCGATGTTCTTGGGGGCCATGGCGGCGCCTTTCTGCAGGAGTGGGAGAGGGGAGTCGGCGCGGACGCGTCAGGAATCGTCGAGCAGTTCTTCGAGCTCGTCGACGGTGGTGGGGATGTCCGCGTCGGGCAGCACCAGCGACGCGTCCGGGGACCAGCTGACGTACACGGTGTCGCCGGGGCGCAGCATCGGCAGATCCTGCTCGGGCCCGACGTGCGCCAGGATCGGCGAATCGTCGGCCGCCGCGAGCTGCAGCCGCAGCACCGGGCCCTGGAAGGTCAGGTTCGCCACCGTCGCGGGCACGCCGACCGCGCCGGCCGGAGCCGCCATCGAGATCCGCACCCGCTCCGGGCGGACCATCAAGGTGGCCTTGCCGCCGTTGTTGATCGCGGTGTCACCGGGACGGGCCGGCAGCGTCGTGCCGAGCACCGCGATGTCGGCGAGGTCGCCGGAACGCCCGGTCTGCACGCCGTGCCAGAGATTGGCCTGGCCGATGAACCCGGCGACGAACACCGACGACGGCCGGTCGTAGATCTCGGTCGGCGTGCCGATCTGCTCGACATTGCCGGCGTTCATCACCGCAATCCGGTCGCTCATGGTGAGCGCTTCCTCCTGGTCGTGGGTCACGTAGACGAAGGTGATCCCGACCTCGCGCTGAATGCGCTTGAGTTCGAACTGCATGGCGTGGCGCAGCTTCAAATCCAGCGCGCCCAGCGGCTCGTCGAGCAACAGCGCGCTGGGGTGGTTGACCAGCGCGCGGGCCAGCGCGACGCGTTGCTGCTGGCCTCCGGAGAGCTGCGCGGGCCGACGCTGGGCGAAGCTGTCCAGTTGCACCACCGCCAGCAGGTCGTCCACCCGGCGGCGCACCTCGGCGGAGTCCAGTTTCTTGCTGCGGGGCCCGTAGGCGACGTTGTCCCACACCGTCATGTGCGGAAACAGCGCGTAGTGCTGGAAGACGGTGTTGACATTGCGCTTGTGCGGCGGCACCCGGGAGACGTCGGCGCCCTGCAGCCGGATGGCGCCCTCGGTGGGGGTCTCGAAGCCGGCGATCATCCGCAGCAGCGTGGTCTTGCCGCAGCCCGAGGACCCCAGCAGGGAGAAGAACTCGCCGGGCCCGACCTGGAAGTCCGCGCCGTTGACGGCGGTGAATTCGCCGAATCGTTTGGTGACCCGGTCGATCTCGACGGTGGGTTGGGCGGGTTCGCCGGGCGCGCCGGTCGGCGACGCTGCGACGGCAGCCGTCCTGCGGAAACTGGCCAGTTCGGGTCCCTCCTAGGCTTGGCTGGTCGTTGGCTGGGATGAATCTAAGCACCAGATCGGCGCTGCCGCAGCGGATGACGCGGCTTGACCCGCCGTTTGCCCGCCGGTCCGCGGCGAATTTCGCCCTGGCCGCACATTCGCGACGGCCGAAGACAATACTGATAGCCGCAATCACCCTTGCCTGATCAACTGAACACGCGACGCCCGGGAGACACCTATGAGCGCAGAGCAGCCGACCATCATCTACACCCTGACCGACGAGGCGCCGTTGCTGGCGACCTATGCCTTCCTGCCGGTGATCCGGGCCTTCGCGGGCGCGGCCGGAATCGAGGTCACGGGCAGCGATATCTCGGTTGCCGCGCGAGTGCTGTCGGAGTTCCCGGACTGCCTCACCGAGGACCAGCGGGTGCCGGACAACCTCGCCGAACTGGGTCGGCTCACCCAGGACCCGCAGACCAACATCATCAAGCTGCCGAACATCAGCGCCTCGGTGCCGCAGCTGAAGGCGGCTATCAAGGAACTGCAGGACAAGGGCTACGCCCTGCCGGACTTCCCGGACGACCCGAAGACCGACGAGGAATCCGAAACCCGGGCTCGCTACACCAAGTGCCTGGGCAGCGCGGTCAACCCCGTTCTGAGGGAAGGCAACTCCGACCGCCGCGCGCCGCGCGCGGTCAAGGAGTACGCCCGCAAGCACCCGCACAGCATGGGCAAGTGGTCACCCGCGTCGCGCACCCACGTCGCGCATATGACCCACGGCGACTTCTACCACGGCGAGAAGTCGATGACCGTCGACGCCGACACCGATGTGCGGATGGAACTGATCACCAACGGCGGGGAGACCGTCGTGCTCAAGCCCACCGTGCTGCTCGACGCCGGGGATGTCATCGACTCGATGTTCATGTCCAAGAACGCGCTGGTCGAGTTCTACGAAGAGCAGATGCAGGACGCCTACAAGACCGGCGTGATGTTCTCCCTGCACGTCAAGGCCACCATGATGCGGGTCAGCCACCCGATCGTCTTCGGGCACGCGGTCAAGGTGTTCTACAAGGACGCCTTCGCCAAGCACCAGGAGCTGTTCGACGAGCTCGGCGTCAACGTCAACAACGGTCTGTCGGACCTGTACAGCAAGATCGAATCGCTGCCCGCGTCGCTGCACGAGGAGATCATCGAGGACCTGCACGCCTGCCACGAGCACCGGCCGGAACTGGCCATGGTGGACTCGGCGCGCGGGATCTCCAACTTCCATTCGCCCTCGGACGTCATCGTCGACGCCTCGATGCCGGCGATGATCCGGGCCGGCGGCAAGATGTACGGCGCCGACGGCAAGCTCAAGGACACCAAGGCGGTCAACCCGGAGTCGACCTTCTCCCGGATCTACCAGGAGATGATCAACTTCTGTAAGACCAACGGGCAGTTCGATCCGACCACCATGGGCACCGTCCCCAACGTCGGCCTGATGGCGCAGAAGGCCGAGGAGTACGGCTCCCACGACAAGACCTTCGAGGTGCCCGCTTCCGGGGTGGCCAACATCGTCGACAACGCCACCGGCGAGGTGCTGCTGAGCCAGAACGTCGAGGACGGCGACATCTGGCGGCTGTGCATCGTCAAGGACGCGCCGATCCAGGACTGGGTCAAGCTGGCCGTCACCCGGACCCGGCAGTCCGGGATGCCGGTGGTGTTCTGGCTCGACCCGTACCGCCCGCACGAGAACGAACTGATCAAGAAGGTGCGCCGCTACCTCGGCGACCACGACACCGACGGCCTCGACATCCAGATCATGTCGCAGGTCCGGGCGATGCGGTACACGCTGGAGCGGCTGGTCCGCGGCCTGGACACCATCTCGGCGACCGGCAACATCCTGCGCGACTACCTGACCGACCTGTTCCCGATCCTGGAGCTGGGCACCAGCGCCAAGATGCTGTCCATCGTGCCCTTGATGGCCGGCGGCGGCATGTATGAGACCGGAGCCGGCGGCTCGGCGCCCAAGCACGTCAAGCAGCTGGTGGAGGAGAACCACCTGCGCTGGGACTCCCTGGGCGAATTCCTGGCGCTGGCCGTCAGCCTGGAGGACCTCGGGGTCAAGACCGGCAACGCCAAGGCGAAGATCCTGGCCTCGACGCTGGACGCGGCGACCGGCCGGCTGCTGGACGAGAACAAGAGCCCGTCGCGCAAGACCGGGGAGCTAGACAATCGCGGCAGCCAGTTTTACCTGGCGATGTTCTGGGCGCAGGAGCTGGCCAACCAGAGCGAGGACGCCGAACTGGCTGAGACTTTCGGCCCGCTGGCCAAGACGCTCGCCGACAACGAGGAGACCATCATCGCCGAGTTGGGCGAGGTGCAGGGCAGCCCCGCAGACATCGGGGGCTACTACCAGCCCGACGCCAAACTGACTGCTGCGGTCATGCGGCCGTCGCAGACCTTCAACGCCGCGCTGGAGGAGGTTCGAGCGTAGGAGTCAGTCGGGACGCGCGGTCACCGGGATATTGACGGTGCCCGCGCAGTCCCCGCTGTCGATGGTGGTGTCGAAGCTGCCGGTCAGCGACCCGTCGGGCTGCGGCCGGTAGACAGTCACCGAGGTGGCCGGGTCGTAGGTGATGGTGCCGTCGGGCAGCAGGCAGTCCCAGCGCCAGTCTCGCGACTTCTCCCACTGCGCGCCGGTCCACTCAAAGGACACCGCCGCGGAGACATTGTCCTTGGGGACCGGGCCGTCGACGGCCTTGGCGAGGCAGCCGTCGTCGCCGCATTCGGTGGTGAACAGATAGGACGCGGCGTACGGCGTCTCCTGCTGGCCGGCCGCCATGCTGGTGCCAGTTTTCTGATCGGTGTGGAAGGTGATCTTGTACCGGCCGGCCCAGTTCGGGTCGTCGGCGCCGGCAGCCGGCGCGACGACCGCCGCGGCGGCCAGCAGACCGCAGGCCAGCCCGGCGCGGATCACCACTCGGTTGGACGTCATCAGTTCAGATCCTCCTGGGGCGTGGGCAAGGGGTTCCTTCACTGTGACAGATGAGCGGCGAGGCGGCGGGGATCGCCACGGGTCCGCTTCGGTAGGGTCTGCAGCCGTGAAACCGAGCCCCGCCGTCAAATCCATCACGACCCGTATCGCCGAGGAGCTCGGTGTCCGCGAGGATCAGGCCGGCGCCGCGGTGCGGCTGCTCGACGAGGGCGCCACCGTCCCGTTCATCGCCCGGTACCGCAAAGAGGCCACCGGCAGCCTGGACGACCAGCAGCTGCGGCTGTTGGAGGAACGGCTGCGCTACCTCCGCGAACTCGACGACCGGCGCTCGGCGATCCTGGCCTCGGTCGACGAGCAGGGCAAGCTCACCGACGAACTGCGCGCGTCGCTGCTGGCCGCCGACACCAAGGCCCGGCTGGAGGACATCTACCTGCCGTACAAGCCGAAACGCCGCAGCAAGGCCCAGGCCGCCCGGGAGGCCGGTCTGGAACCCCTGGCCGAGCGACTGCTGGCCGATCCATCGCTGGATCCGGAGACCGAGGCCGCGGCCTTTGTCACCGAAGAGGTCGCCGACGCGGCCGCGGCGCTGGACGGCGCCCGGCACATTCTGGTGGAGCGTGCCGCCGAGGACGCCGAGCTGGTCGGCGCGGTTCGGGAGAAGTTCTTCGCCGAGGCCCGGCTGCGCACCGCACCGTGGTCCGACGAGGTCGCCAAGACCCCGGAGGCGCAGAAGTTCCGGGACTACTTCGAGTTCTCCGAGTCGACGCAGACGCTGCCGTCGCACCGGGTGCTCGCGGTGATGCGCGCGGAGAAGGAGAAGGTGCTGGCCATCACCTTCGACGCCGGCGACGACGCGGTCTACCAGTCCATGGTCGCCGCGTCGCTGGGGGTCGACTTGTCGGCGGCCGGTCCGGGCGGGCGCTGGCTGGCCGGCGTCGTCGGGTTCGCCTGGCGCACCCGGCTGATGTTCTCCGCGGCCGTCGACGCCCGGGTCCGGCTACGCCAGCGCGCCGAGGCCGACGCGGTGTCGGTGTTCGCCCGCAACCTCACCGACCTGCTGCTGGCGGCGCCGGCCGGGCAGCGCGCCACTCTCGGGCTGGATCCCGGGTTCCGCACCGGGGTCAAGGTCGCCGTCGTCGACGGCACCGGCCGGGTGCTGGACACCTGCGCGGTGTATCCGCACCAGCCGCAACGGCAGTGGGAGCAGGCCAAGGCCACCCTGGCCGCGTTGATCGCCCGGCACGGCGTGGAGCTGGTGGCCATCGGCAACGGCACCGCGAGCCGGGAAACCGACGCGCTGGCCACTGAACTGATCAACGATCTACGCGCCGCAGGCGCTGCGGCGCCGGTCAAGGCCGTGGTGAGCGAGGCCGGGGCGTCGGTGTACTCCGCCTCCCCGTACGCCGCCCACGAGCTGCCCGAGCTGGATGTGACGCTGCGCGGCGCGGTGTCCATCGCCCGGCGGCTGCAGGACCCGCTGGCCGAGCTGGTGAAGATCGAGCCGAAATCCATCGGGGTGGGCCAGTACCAGCACGACATCACCCCCGGCACGCTGGCCCGCAGCCTCGACGCGGTGGTCGAGGACGCGGTCAACGCCGTCGGCGTAGACCTCAACACGGCCTCGGCGCCGCTGCTGGCGCGGGTGTCGGGGATATCGGAGTCGCTGGCCGAGTCCATCGTCGCGCACCGCGACGCGGCCGGCGCGTTCCCGAACCGCATGGCGCTGCTGACGGTGCCGCGGCTGGGCCCCAAGGCGTTCGAGCAGTGCGCGGGCTTCCTGCGGATCCGCGGCGGCGACGACCCGCTGGACGCCTCCGGGGTGCACCCGGAGGCCTACCCGGTGGTTCGGCGCATCCTGGACCGCGCGGGTGTCTCGCTGGCCGAGATCATCGGCGACGAGCGGGCGCTGCGCGCGCTGACGCCCGCCGAATTCGCCGACGAGCGGTTCGGCGTCCCGACCGTCACCGACATCCTCGCCGAGCTGGAGAAACCCGGCCGGGACCCGCGGCCGGCGTTCACCACCGCCGCGTTCGCCGCCGGGGTGGAGAAGGTCGCCGACCTCAAGGTCGGGATGGTGCTCGAAGGCGTGGTCACCAACGTCGCCGCGTTCGGGGCGTTCGTCGACGTGGGGGTGCACCAGGACGGACTGGTGCATGTCTCGGCGATGTCGGAGAAGTTCGTCTCCGACCCGCACGACGTGGTCCGCTCCGGGCAGGTGGTGAAGGTCAAGGTCGTCGACGTCGACGTGGAACGGCAGCGGATCGGGTTGACGCTGCGGCTACGTGACGAGGTCAAGCCGAAGGGCGGGTCCGAGGGCCGCGCGCCGCAGCAAGGCCGGTCAAAGCGGGGCCAGCAGCAGGGCGGGCAGCAGCGGGGCGGGCGTTCGCAGGCGGGAGGGCGTTCGCAGGCGCCGCAGGGCTCGATGGCCGACGCGTTGCGAAACGCCGGCTTCGGGCGCTGACGGCTGGGTCTGAACCGTCGGGCGCGACGCGGATGGCCGACGCACGGCCCGACCATGGGGCGCCACGGTCGCGAGGGTGCGCACAGATCCGGTTTCGAGGGTGCGCGCAGGTTCACCCTGTCCTGGGTGTTTGCGAACCTCGGCGCACGTTCGCGCCCAGAAACGGACCTGTGCGCACCTTCGACGGACGCCCTGACCGAACGAGGCGCGCGGAGGTCACAACGCGGCTAACCGTCGGCCAACAATCCGGCCAACACCGCGGCGTCGCTGATGTCGACGGCCTTCGAGCCGGTCAGCAGGGTCAGCGGGCCGGTGGCGGCGAGTTCGCGCAGGTGGTTCAGCGCCTCGGCGGCTGCGGGCGCGGTGAGCTCGGCCCGGTAGCGCTCGGCGAATTCGTCGAACAGCGCGGGGTCGTGGTTGTACCACTTGCGCAGTTCGGTGCTGGGCGCGACGTCCTTGCACCACAGGTCCAGCTTGGCGTGTTCCTTGCTGACGCCGCGCGGCCACAGCCGGTCGACCAGCACGCGCCGGCCGTCGTCAGGGGAGGGGTCGTCGTAGACCCGGCGGACACGGATGTCCGGGGCGCCGCTCACCGTCAGAAGACGCGGACCCAGTCCACCAGCATCTGCGCCGGGTAGTTGCCGCCGGCCGGATCGCCGCCGCCGCTGCCGGCCACCGCGAGGTTGAGCACCGGGTTGAAGGCGAAGCCGGGCAGGTTGAACGGCCACGGCTCCAGCGAGAAGGCCGGGACCACGAAGTAGGGCTCCATACCGGTCTCGTAGTCCTGCCAGAAGTACATGCCGTTGTGATCCCAGGTGCAGCGCCAGGTGTGCCAGGCGCTGTCCACCGGGTGCGGGCGGGTCGCAAAGGTGTCGCCCCACAGGGTGCCGTGCACCGTGGTGCCCGACGGCCAGTCCTGGTTGCCGTACCACTCGACAAGGTCCACTTCGCCGCCGGGAACCTCGTTGTGCAGCCACCATGCCGGCCAGCAGCCGTTGGTGAGGCAGTCGAACTTGATCCGGGCCTCCCAGGTGGTGCCGATCTGACCGGCGAAGGTGCCGGTGATCTTGCCGCTGGTGTACTTGTTGCCGTCTCGCACGGCGCGGATCACCAGGTTGGAGTTGCCGTCCAGGAACACGTACTCGCGGGAGTCGCGGTACTGGCCCATGTTCTCCGGGCGGTCCCAGAACACCGGGTTCTTGATGGTCTCGCGGGCGGTGGAGATGACCCACTTCGAGCGGTCCGGGGCGGAGCCCGCCGGGCCGTCGAACTCGTCGGACCAGATCAACCCGCCGGTGTTGGTTTCGGGCACCGGGGCGGCCGGGAAACCACCGGCCGGGGCGGCGAACGCCTGCGGCGTGGCCACGGCGGCGGCCAGCACACCGAATCCGGACATCAACATCATGCTGCGACGATCGAGTTCAGACACGCCTGAACCTTACTGTGAGTTCGCTCGGAATGGGCAATCGGGCCGTTCGCCCGCGCGTCAGGCGGGCTGGGCGGGCGCCGGGGCGCCGGGCGGCGGCAGCTCCGGGGCGAAGACGGCAGGGGCGACCTCGGCGGGCGGCGGGGGCAGTTCGGCCGGGGGCGGCGGCAGCTCACCCGGGGGCGGGGGAACCGGGGCTCCGGGCTGGATGTCCGCGACCGGAATGATGACCGGCTCGGCGGGCGGCGGGGGCAGCGGCGCGCCGGGGGGCAGCTCGACGGGGGCCGCGGGGATCTCCTCCATCGGCAGGTACATGTGCTTGGTGAAGCCGCTTTGGTACGCGCCGGCGCCGCCGATCTTGACGCCGCCGCCCTCACCGCTGGACACCGGGGTGCCGTCGGGCAGGGTGACCGCGGTGTGACCGCCGTTCCACCCGATCACCAGCGCGTTGGGCGCGGTGCCGTAGCGGAACCCGCGGGCCAGTAGGGCGGCTTCCTGGTTGCCGGTGTGGAACCGGTCGCCGTAGACCGGGCGGCCGCTGGCCGCGTTCGACACCCAGGATGCGAGTCCGGAGCAGTCGGTCCCGGCGGGGGAGTCGCCGCCAGGAACGTACGGCGTGCCGGAGACCTGATTGACCAGGGTCAAAAGCGTGGCAAGTACGAACATGCCGATCGACGCTAGAGAGCATTTCCGATGGCCGTCAAAAATTGTGGCGACCGTCACCGGATCGGAAAACCGCAGTTCCAGGCCACATTCTCGGGTGTTCGCACTGGTCATCGGTGGCGCGGGTGCGGCTCCGCCCGGCCATCGGCGTCTCAGCGCGGTGTTGCCCCGGTCACGCGGCGATCACCCTAGGCCAGGCCCCGCAGCATCAGATTCCAGTACATGAAGGGCAGCCCGTAGCGCTTCAGGAACCAGTAGGGGCGATGCGGCACGGTGGGGTCCAACCCCGGGAAGGTCGGGGTGATCTCGAAGTCGTAGTTGAACTCCGCGAGCAGCATGTCGTGGCCCGAGGTGACGATCGGGCAGGACGCGTATCCGTCGTACCGGCCGGGCAGCGGCCGACCGCCCAGGAACGCGCGGATGTTCTCCACCACCACGGGCGCCTGCTTGCGGATCGCCGCGCCGGTCTTGGAGTTCGGCGTGCTGCCGGCATCCCCCAGGCTGAACACGTTCGGGTACCGCACGTGCTGATGGGTGTGCTTGTCCACCTCCACATAGCCCATGGCGTCGCCGGTCGACAGCGGGCTGGATTTCACCCAATCCGGAGCGGACTGCCGGGGCACCGCGTGCAGCATGTCGAAACCCAGCGTGCCGGGGTCGCCGCTGGGACCGAGCGAGCTGATCGTCACCTTGCGCGCGTCGGCGTCGATCTCGGTGATCTCCGACTCGGTGTGCACGGTGATGCCGTAGTTCGCGGCGACCTTGTCGAGGCTGTCGGCGATGGCCGGGATGCCGAACATCCGCGGCGTCGGCAGCACCAGGTGAACGTCGATGTCCTTCAGCACCCCGGTCTTACGCCAATGGTCACAGGCCAGATAGGCGATCTTCTGCGGCGCGCCGGCGCATTTGATGGGGCCGGACGGCATCATGAACACCGCGGAGCCCGACGTCGTGGCCTGGATCAGCTCCCAGGTCTTGGGGGCCAACTCGAAGCCGTAATTGGAGGCCACCACCGAGGTGTCCATCGCCTCGGGCAGCCCGTCGGTGCGGTCCCAATCCAGCTGGATGCCGGGCGCGACCACCAGCACGTCGTAGCCGTAGCGGGCGCCGTCGGCGCATTCGACCGCGTTGTTCTCCGGGTCGAAGGCCGCCGCGGAATTCTTGATCCAGATCGCCTTCTTCGGCATCACCGAGGCTTCGGGGCGCTCGGTGCCCGCGGCCTTGGCCTTTCCGCCACCGACCAGCGTCCACATCGCCTGGTAGTAGTGCCGCGCCGACGGCTCGATGACCGCGACGTCGGTCTCGCCGGCGCGCAGCAGCCGCGCCGCCACGGTGATTCCGGCGGTTCCGCCGCCGACGATGAGGATCTTGTGGTGTGCCGTTGTGTTCATGGCTGTCTCTTTTCGCGAATATCTCTGGTTCAGGCGTGCTGGATGGCCTCGGCCCAGGCCTGGTAGCCGCCCAGGATGTCACTGACATCGCCGAAGCCGCGCTGGCGCAGCAGACTGGCCGCCACCGAGGAACGGTACCCGCCGGCGCAGTACACCACGGTGGGCCGGTTCGGATCGAGTTCCCCGGCGCGGGCCGGCAATTGGCCGACCGGGATGTTCACCGCCCCGGGAATCATGCCGTCCTCGGCCTCGCCGGGGTTGCGCACATCGACGATCTGCAGGTTCGCGACGTCACGGGTGCGTTCGTCGAAGGCCTGCGCGGTCAGCCGGGACGCCCGGCGCACCTGATCTTGGTGCTCCAGCATCGCCGCCACCGGGTTGGCCAGGTAGCCGATCACCCGGTCGAAGCCGATCCGGGCCAGCCGGTTCTTGCCCTGAAGCTCTTGTCCCTCATCGATCATCAGCACGATGTCGACGTCGTGCGGGACGACCGACCCGGCAAATTCGGCGTATCGGCCGCCGAGCCCGACATTGACCGCGTCGCTCAGATGGCCGGTGGCGAACTCCTCGGGGTCGCGTCCGTCGATCAGCATGGCGCCGGCGTCGACGGCGGCGCGCATCCGGTCGTAGTCCATCGCCGGGGGCATGGCGCTCTCGTCCAACAACGGCCGGTCCTTGCGATTGAGGATGGCGTCGTAGACGAAGTATCCGGGCGCAGGCGGCTGCCCGGCTGTGACCAGTTCCAGGAAGGTGGCCTTGTCCATATCGCGCAGCGCGTAGTTGGTGGCCCGCTGGTCGCCGATGGTCGACCACAATTCGGTGGACAGGTTCTTGCCGCAGGCCGAGCCGGCGCCGTGGGCCGGGTAGACACGGGTGTCATCGGGCAGCGTCATCAACTTGGCGCGCAGCGAGTCGTAGAGCTTGTCGGCCAACTCCTCGCGGGTGACGCCGATCGAGGCCAGCAGGTCGGGGCGGCCGACGTCGCCGATGAACAGGGTGTCGCCGGTCAACACTCCGTAGGGCACGGGGTCCTCGGCGTGCTCGTAGACGACAACGCTCATCGACTCCGGCGTGTGGCCGGGGGTGTGCAGGAATTCCAGGGTCACCTCGCCGAGGGAGTGGCGCTGGCCGTCGGCGACGGCCAGGAAGTCGAATTCGGGCTCGGCGACCGCGGAGTACACGATCTGGGCGCCGGTGGCCTCGGCCAGTTCCAGGTGTCCGGACAGGAAATCGGCGTGGAAGTGGGTCTCGATGACCAGCTCGATCCGCAAGCCGAGCCGCTGCGCGTCGGCCAGGTACTCCGAGACGTCGCGCTGCGGGTCGACCACGACCGCGCGGCCGGTGGTCTCGTCGGCGACCAGGTAGGACGCATGTGACAGGCAGTCGAGGTAGTACTGGATGAACTTCATGGGTCCGCGCTCCTAAATACCTAAGGGGGTATATGACACTGAGAGCAACATACCCCATGGGGTATCTTATTTCCAGCCCGGGTCAGAGCTGTTCGATCAACGCTTCCAGCGCGGCGCGAGTCGGCTCGGGTATCGGCTGCTCGGCCTCGGCCGCGGTGATGGCGCCGGTCGGCAGGCCGGCCGCCAGCGCGGCGTCGTCGGCGGTCAGGCTGGCGCGGCGACGCGCGGCGTAGAGCCGGCGGCCCAACGGCGCCTCCGGTGCGGCGGCCGCCCGCTCGATGAGCTCGTCATGGCGGCGGCGCACCGCGCCCAGGGCCAACACCAGCGCCGGAGTGCCCGGGGCGTTCTTGGCGGCGTCTGCCGCCACGGTCTGCAGATTGCGCAGGTCGGTGAGGATGGCGCCGACCCGGGTGTTGTACTCGGCGGAGTCCTGCGCGGGCAGCGCCTCGGTGGCCGTCTCGATGCTCTTGAGCGCCAGCTGGATGGTCTGGGCGATCAGCGGCGAGGCCACCGCCGTCGAGATCACCTGGGTGGACTCTTCGTCCGGAGACGTGCCGCCGTCCCGGAGATTGGCGATCGAGCCAGCCGGCCACTGCAACACCTGCTCCAATTTGGCCCGGGTGCTCTCGTGCGGCCAGCTGCGGCCCTTCTCGAAGGCGATCAGCGCGCCGGCGTTGATGATCTTGTCCCGGGCCAGGCCGCGCTGGGTCAGCTCCAGTTCGCGACGGCGCGCGGCGACGGCCGAGCCTGCCCGGGCAATCGCCGGATCGATGGCCTCTTCGCTGGTCAGGCCCTCGTCGGCCTCGCGGAGATCGGATTCGTCGACATCGCCGAGGAAAAAGTCCACCGCCACGCCCTCGGCGTCGCCGAGCCGCAGCGTCATCCCGTCACGGATGCTCAGCTGTTCGACCCGGGCGCCGTCGACGAAGATGCCGTTGCGGCTGTTGTCGATGGCGATCCAGTTCGCGCCCTCGGGCCGCAGCCGGACATGGGTGCGCGACAGCCAGGAATGATCCATCCGCAGCACCGACGACGGGTCGCGGCCCAGGGTGACCTCGCCGCGTTCGGGTCCGACGGTCGCGAGCTGCCCGCCGCAGCGCACGGTCAGGGTGGGCGGGCGTCCGGATTCCTCCATCGGGGCGGCTTCCTCCTGTTGCGTCTCGCTACATGTCAGACCGGTCGACTGCAGCATATCGCTTCGGCTGGTGAGGGACAACGCTACGGATAGCCGATACAAAACAGCGTTTTGGTGTAGCGACACGACATGAAATCGCCGTTTCGAGGTGTTGTGGCGTGGCCTAGGCACCGCCCGTGGCGGCATAAATCTGCAGGTAAATAGCAGATTTTACGGGGGAGTGCGGGTCCGCTTCGAGAAAATGTTGCAACGCTACGGTTTTATGTTAAAGTCGTAGCACAGGGCGCACAGCGGGTGCGCCGCCAAACTTCCGGGAGGCCCCGATGTCCGCAGCAGTTCCGCTCGAGCTGGCCCTCGGAGTGTGCGCCACCGATCCCGATCGCTGGTTCGACGCTCCCGACGCCGAGGCCAAGGCCATCTGCCGAGCCTGCCCCCGCCGCTGGCTGTGCGCCCGCGACGCCGTGGAAGCCGGTGGCGCCGAAGGGCTGTGGGCCGGGGTCGTCGTGCCGGAGTCCGGCCGCGGCCGGACGTTCGCCCTCAAGCAGCTGCGCAGCCTGGCCGAATTCGGTGGCTACCCGGTCCGGTTCACCGGCCGGCGGCTGCCCAGCGGGGACTGATGCCTCAACGACGGAGCCGGCGCAGCACCGATTCGAAAAGGTCCGGATCGGTGACCGCCGGCTCGCCGGTCTCCGGATCCGCCCGGATGATCGGACACAGCTCCTCCGGGCGCCACAGGTGCAGATCGGCGCTGATCGGCGCCGGGCGCTGCGCGCATAGCTGCTGGCAGTCTTGGGCCATCGCGTGCATGGCCGTCAGAAACGACCGCATCGACGAGGGTCGGTGCACCAGCAGCAGGTGTGCGGTCGGCGCGCCGACCAGCAACCAGTCCGATCCGTCCGGCGCCGGCAGCGACGGGTCCAGCGTGTCGAGGTGCCCGGCAGTCATGGCCACCGGGTCGACGATCTTGGAGCCGATGAACGGCGAGGATCCCGACAGCGCCAGGTATTCGCCGGTCCGACGGTTGCGGCGCTCCACCGTTTCGATCGGCGCGGCCGCGGTGTGGGCCCGACCGGCCGCCCGCAGCCGGTCCACGGCGGCCTCGCCGAAGCCGCGCAACTGCGCCGCGCCCAGATAGCTCAGGCCCCCGTCGGGCTTCGGCACACACAGCACCTCACGCAAACCGTCGGCGATCCGCCAGGCGTAGGAGAACGCCGGACCGGTGGGCCCCAGCCGGGCGGCGGGCACCACCCGGGTGTGCGCCCGCGCCAGCAGCGCCTCGTCCGGGCCGGGGCGGCCACGGCCGGCGTCCAACTGCGACACCGATCCCATCGACTCCCCAATCCGGCTCCGGCACCGACGACGCCGGTGTCTGATTCGACCCTACGGTGCGCGGCCGGGGCTGCCCGACACGAATTTTCAGGTCTCTTGGGCGGAGCCCCGCAGGTTCAACAGCGGCAGGCCGGCCGCGCCGAGTGCAGCCACGATGTTCTCCAGCCGCGCCTTGGCCAGCTCCACCCGCCAGTGCGCCAACCGGCCTCGGACCACCAGATTGTCGGCGCCCAGCTCGAGGTCGCTGACCACCAGCCCGTGCGGCAGTCCCGTCAGCGGGACCGAACGCGCCGGTGTCCAGGCCGGCAAACGCAACCGACGATCCCGCCAGCCCAGCGCGCGCGGGCGCAGCCACAGTCCCGAACCGTGCAGCTCCGGCGCCACCTCCAGCCATCCCATCGCCGGCCGCCGGGCCCACCACAACCGGGCCAGGCCATGACGGCCGAACCCGGCGGCCAGCCTCGGCTCAAACGCCGCCAGCAACTCGGCGACCTCCTCGCCGTGCACCTGCACGCTCAGATCCACCGGTCCGGCGATCAGCATCGGCAGTGGGTCCGCGCGCACCTTCACATTGCGCAGCACGATCTCCAACCGCTCGAAAACCGTTCCCTGCCAATGGATGTCGGAGAGATCCAGGGTGAGGTCGTCAAGTTTGCCGAACGCGACCCGGGTGGGCGCCAGCGGGACGTCGAATCGCTCCACGGTGGCGACCAGGTCCCCGGCGTCCAGCCGCACCGTGACGCGGCGGCCGGCGGCCAGCCGACTGGCCGTCGACAACAGCGCCTGATACGCCATCGCCGCGGTGGCCGAAGCCGCCCACACCGCCGGAGACGGTGGCCGGGGCAGCCAGGGCAGCCCGAGATCGGGGAACACCTAAGTGATTATTGCAATAGCCAGGAGGTGCTAGCCGACGGGCCGCGGGGTGACCGTGACCGTGCCGGCGCCCGGAGTGGGCCGGTTGTCGGTCTGACCGTGGCCGTCGGGCGCGGTCGGCATCGATCCACCCGGCGGAACCATCCGGTGGGTGTTCGGGGCGTCCGGCTTCTCCTCGCCCTTGGGCAACTTGCAGTCCAGTCGCAACCGCTGGGTCTGGCCGGCCGAATCCTGGGCGATCACCAAGCACTGGGATTGCGGCAGGTCCTTGCCGATCGAGCCGGCGAAGACGGGCTTGTAGCCCTGGTACTTCAGGATCTGCACCGCGGCGCCGTAGGTCTCACCGGTCACATCGGGCGCGTCGGCGGCGGCCGGGCCGGCGCCGATGACCGCCATGGCAACCACAGCGCCGCAACCACCAGCCAGCAGGGCCAACTTCTTCACACGACCTCCGTAATTGTCCGCGTTGGAACGATAACGCAGCGGCGGCCCGGGCGCAGCGGCCGTCGCACGGTATATCCGCGCGCGGCCGGGAAACGTTTCACCCCGCCGCACGTCAATTGCGTGGCAACACCGCAGACCGCATGACCTCGCACAACGCCGCCGCCCGACGGTCGGCGAAGACCTCTTCCAAGGACATCGGCCGCCCGCCGGGGTCCGACAGCGGCACCCGCCAGTTCGGGTACTCGTCGCTGGTGCCGGGCTGATTCTGGGTGCGCCGGTCGCCGACGGCGTCGGTCAAAGCCAGCGTCAGCAACCGGGACGGGGTGCGCCCGAGATAGCGGTACAGCGCCGTGACCACCGACTCCTCGTCGGCGTCCCCGTCCGCCGGCAGCAGCCCGACGCGGCGCAGCTCGGCCAGCCAACCCGCCTGCTCGGCCGCCGCGGCCGCCAACTCCTCGGCGACCGGCCGGGTCAGCAGACCGAGCTGATCGCGCAACGCGACGTGCTCGCCGGCCAGGTAACCGGCCGTCGGCGGCAGGTCGTGTGTGGTGACCGCGGACAGGCAGTACTCCCGCCAATATTCGGCCCGCAGCGGGCCCCCGTCACCCCAGTCGTCGGTCTCGAACCACAGAATGGAGGTGCCCAGAATGCCGCGGGCGCGCAGATAGTCCCGGGCCCAGGGCTGCACCACGCCCAGGTCTTCGCCGACCACCAGCGCGTCGGCCCGGGCGGCCTCCAGCGCGACGATGCCGATCATCGCCTCGTGGTCGTAGTGCACGTAGGCGCCCGCGGTGGGCAGCGCGCCCTCGGGAATCCACCACAGCCGGAACAGGCCGATGATGTGATCGATCCGGACGCCACCGGCGTGCCGCAGCGCCGCCGCGATCACCGCCCGGAACGGCTCGTACTCGGTTTCGGCCAGCCGGTCCGGCCGCCACGGCGGCTGCGACCAGTCCTGTCCGAGCTGGTTGAACTCATCCGGTGGGGCCCCCACGTTCACCCCGACGGCCAGCACGTCCTGCAGCGCCCATGCGTCCGCGCCGTACGGGTGCACCCCGACGGCCAAATCGGTCATCAGGCCCAGCGGCATACCCGCGCGGATGGCCGCCGACTGCGCGTTCGCCATCTGCTCGTCGATCAGCCACTGCAGCCAGCGATGAAAATCCACCCGCCGGGGGTGGCGTCGTGCGAAGGCGGCGACCTGCGGAGATCCCGGCCGTCGCAGCTCCTCGGGCCAGACGCGCCAGTCATTGCCGTACTTCTCGGCCAGCGCGCACCACACCGCGAAGTCATCCAGCGCGTCGCCCTCGCGCGCCCGGAACGCGGCGTAGGACAACTCCCGGCCGGCGGTGCGCTTGACGCCGTAGACCAGTTTGAGGGCGTCGCGCTTCGCCGGCCAGGCCACATCGCGGTCGATCACGCCCGGCTGGCGCAGCCGGCGCCGGGCCTGCTGCCGCAGCCGGCGGACCGGCCCGCGCTTGTCCAGTTCGGCGTACTCGGGGATGGCCTCCACCCGCAGGTACATCGGGTTGACGAAACGCCGGGACGTCGGCAGGTACGGCGAGGGCTCCATCCGCGGCACGGGTTCGGCGGCGTGCAACGGGTTGATCAGCACGAACCCGGCCTGATGCCGCGCGGCCGACCACACCGCCAGATCGGTGAGGTCGGTCAGGTCGCCGACGCCCCAGGACTGCTTCGAGCAGACGCTGTAGAGCTGGGCCGACAGGCCCCACAGCCGACGGTCCCCGACCCGGGCCGGCAGGCCCAACCAGGACGGGGTGATGATCAGCGCCGCGTCGGCGGTCCACTCACCCTCGGATCCGGTGGAGCGCAACGACACCCGGTGATACCCGGGCGGCAGGTCGGCGGGCAACTCGAAGCTGGCCTCGCCCACCAGCCGGCCGTCCAGGTCGAACGGCGGGGTGAAGTTGTCGACCTGGGTGACGTCCCGGCGCAGACCGCCGTCCTCGAGAGTGACCCACACCGTGGCGGGCGCGCCGTGCGTGACGTGCGCCCACACCCGTGGCGCGACGCCGGTGGCGGCGACCGTGGTCGGGGGCAGTGGACGCGCCCAGCGCTTGCGGTCCAATTCCGCGGCCGACGCGCTGCGCTGCTCGGCGGTGGCCGCGGGCGCCCCGAGTGCGCCCAGCACCGCCACCAGCGTTGATTCCGGCGCGGGAACCCAGTTGCCGAGGCCGTCGTGATATCCGGTCGCGACCCCGAGTCGCCCGGCGAGTTCGGCCAGCGCCGGCTCCAGCTGCGTCATGCCCGACATTGTGCCCGGCCCGGGCCACACTGGTGGGCGTGCCCGCCCCCGAACTCCGCCGCGCCCGCGCCGCGACCGCCACCCTGTTCGCGGTCAACGGCGCGCTGTTCGCCAACCTGCTGCCGCGCTACCCCGAGATCAAGACCGATCTGGGGATGACGAACACGGTGCTGGGCCTGACGGTGGCGGCCTTTCCGGCGGGCGCGTTGTTGTTCGGGCCGGTCGCCGGGGCGCTGCTGCGGCGGTTCGGCTCGGCGCGGGTGGCGGTGGTGACCGGGGTCGCGCTGGCCGTGTTGCTGTGCGCGGCGGCGCTCGCCCCGACGCCGGCGCTGTTGGCCGGCGCGTTGCTGCTGGCCGGTGGCGCGGACGCGGTCACCGACGTCGCGCAGAACGCCCAGGGACTGGCCGTGCAGCGGCGCTACGGGCGTTCGATCATCAACTCGCTGCACGCCACCTGGTCGATCGGGGCTGTCTGCGGAGGACTGATGGGCGCGGCGGCGGTCGCCGCGGGCCTGCCGCGCGGCGCGCAGCTTGCGGTGTCCGGACTGCTGTTCGGCGCGGTGTGCCTGGCCATGCTGCCGCTGCTGCTGCCGGCCGGCGCCGACGGGTCCGACGAGCGAGGAACGAGCGAGGAGGGGGCCCGGAGCATTGACGCCGACGGGTCCGACGAGCGAGGAACGAGCGAGGAGGGGGCCCGGAGCATTGACGCCGACGGGTCCGACGAGCGAGGAACGAGCGAGGAGGGGGCCCGGAGCATTGACGCCGACGGGTCCGACGAGCGAGGAACGAGCGAGGAGGGGGCCCGGAGCATTGACGCCGACGGGTCCGACGAGCGAGGAACGAGCGAGGAGGGGGCCCGGAGCATTGACGCCGACGGGTCCGACGAGCGAGCGGTGCGCGCGGATGCTCCGGGCGCTGCCCGGCCGCGCCCGGGCTCCCGCGCCGTGCTGACGTTGGCGGTGCTGTCGGCGCTGGGAGTGGCCGGGGCCGCGGTCGAGGACGTCGGCAGTTCGTGGTCGGCGATCTACCTGCACGAGGTGCTCGCGGTTCCGGCGGCCGCGGCCGCGTTCGGTTACGTGGCCCTGGTGGGCGCGCAGTTCGTCGGGCGAGTGTTCGGCGACCGGCTGATCGACCGGTTCGGCGAGGCCGCGGTGGTGCGCGCCGGCGGCCTGCTGGCCGCCGCCGGGATGGGCGCCGCGCTGGCGTTCCCGTCGGCCCCGGCCGTCATCGTCGGCTTCGGCGCGGCCGGGCTCGGCGTCTCGGTGGTGATCCCGGCGGCCTACCACGGCGCGGACAACGTGGCTGGCCTGCGCCCCGGCGCCGGGCTGACGGTGGTGTCCTGGGTGATGCGCTTCGGCTTCATGTGCGGGCCGCCGATCGTCGGCGCCATCGCCGACTCGGCCGGGCTGCGGGCCGGGCTGCTGGTGGTGCCGGTGGCCGGCCTGGTCATCGCGGCCGGCGCGGGTGTGCTCGGCCGTCGGCGCGGCGCCGACGCCGGTTAAACTCCCGCCGAGGACGCCGGTTAAACTCCCGCCGAGGAGGGTCGCCGATGGTCGACGTGTACGCCCCGGCGGTCGGGCTGCTCGCGGTGCTGCCGCCGCCGATGCGGGACCCGGTGCTCTTCGCCGTGCCGTTCTTCCTGCTGGCGCTGGCGCTGGAGTGGGGCGCGGCCCGCAAACTGCGCAGCATGGAACCGGGTCGGCCGGCCCGCGGCGGTTATGAGCGTCGCGACGCGCTGGCGAGCCTGTCGATGGGGCTGGTGTCGGTGGCCACCACGGCGGGGTGGAAGGTGCTGGGGCTGCTGATGTACGCAGCGGCGTTCGGCTACCTGGCGCCCTGGCAACTGTCGGCCGGCGCCTGGCAGACCTGGGCGCTCGCGATCCTCGGGGTGGATCTGCTGTTCTACCTCTATCACCGGATCGCGCACCGAGTCCGGTTGGTGTGGGCCACCCATCAGGCGCACCACTCGAGCGAGTACTTCAATTACGCGACCGCGCTGCGGCAGAAGTGGAACAACAGCGGCGAGATCCTGATCTGGTTGCCGTTGCCGCTGCTCGGGGTGCCGCCCTGGATGGTGTTCTTCAGTTTCTCGCTGAATCTGATCTATCAGTTCTGGGTGCACACCGAGCGCGTCGACAAGCTGTGGGCCCCAATCGAATTCATCTTCAACACGCCGTCGCACCACCGGGTGCACCACGGTATGGACGCTGAATACCTGGACCGCAACTACGCCGGGATGCTGATCATCTGGGACCGGATGTTCGGCACCTTCGCCCCGGAACGATTCCGTCCGCACTACGGGCTGACCAAGCCGGTGGGAACCTTCGACATCTGGAAACTGCAGACCCACGAGTACGTCGCGATCGCCCGCGACGTCCGGTCGGCGCGCGGCCTGCGCAACCGGCTGGGATACGTCTTCGGCCCGCCCGGATGGACCCCGCGAGCAGCCGGATCCGGCCCGTCGGCCGGCTAAAACTCAGCGCTGCCGCAACCCCTATCCCTGGTGGGTACCAGTCAGTAAGCTCGGCGACAGGCTGTCGGTTCCCGGCGGTCGGCTCATTTCCGACAAACATGAGGAGAGACGTGGCAGACACGCTCACCGAGGGTCAGAAGCTCTCCAAGGGAGACTCGCTGACCTCGAACAATGGCGCGTACACCCTGACGCTGCAGGACGACGGCAATCTGGTGCTGGCCGCCCGCGGCGAAGCCGTCTGGGCCACCGGGACCAACGGGCAGGACGTGGTCCGGGCCGAGGTGCAGAAAGACGGCAACTTCGTGCTCTACACCTCCGACAAGCCCGTCTGGCACACCGACACCAAGGGCAAGAAGAACGTCCGACTGGTGCTGCAGGACGACCGCAACCTGGTGCTGTACTCCGGCGACTCGGCGGCCTGGTCCTCCGGCACCGACACCGACGCCCCGCCGCCGCCGGAGAAGGTCGAAGCCGAGGTCGCTCCGGCCGCCGCCGAGGCGCCCGCCCCCGCGGCGCCCGCACCGGCCCCGGAGCCGGCGGCCCCCGCTCCGGCGCCCGAACCGCGCAAGTACACCGTCGTCTCCGGGGACACCCTGTGGGCGATCTCCGAGCGGTTCTACGGCGACGGCTCCAAGTACCAGAAGATCGCCGACGCCAGCGGCATCGCCAACCCCGACCTGATCCACCCGGGACAGGAACTCGTCATCCCGGACTGATCGAGGCGAACGTTGCCGGCCCGGCGCCCAGAACTCCTGGGGCCGGGCCGGTTTCGTTGTTCGCCTCAGCTCACGGGCGCGGGGGTGAACTCCCCGGGCGGGCCGATGCGCCACTGCCCGCCGCCCAGGATCCGCAGTTCCTGACGGTGGTGCTGCTCGACGGTGTTGCGGTGGCTGACGCTGACCAGGATGGTCTCCGGCAGCTCCTTGCGGACCAGGTCGTAGAGCAGGTACTCCAGGCCCTCGTCCAGCGCCGAGGTGGACTCGTCCATGAACACCACCTTCGGCGCGGTCAGCAGCACCCGGGCGAAGGCGACGCGCTGCTGCTCACCGGGGGAGAGCACCTTGGCCCAGTCGGCCACCTCGTCGAGCCGGCCGGTCAGCTGCGGCAGCGCCACCTTGACCAGCGCGTCGGCCAGCGCCTGATCGCTGATCTCGCCCGGCTCGTGCGGGTAGGACACCACCGCCCGCAGATCGCCGAGTGGGACGTAGGGCAACTGCGACATGAACAACACGTCGTGCTCGCCGCCGGGGCGGGCCATCGCCCCGCTGGTGTACGGCCACAGCTGGGCCAGGCTGCGCAGCAGGGTGGTCTTGCCGGAACCGGAACGTCCCGTCACGATCAGCGTGTCGCCCGGGTCCAGCCGCAGGTTCAGCTCGCGGATCAGCGAATCCCCGGCCGGGGTCAGCACGTCGACGTCGCGCAGCGAGACGCTGTCGTCCTCGCCGTCGACCACGGTCAGCGAGGCCAGCTCGCGGCTCTGCTCATTGGCGATCACCAGACCGTGCAGACGCATGATCGCCGCGCGCCAGCCGGCGAAGCTGTCGTAGGCGTTGCGGAAGAAGGACAGTCCGCTCTGGATGGAGCCGAACGCCGACGCGGTCTGGGTGACGTCGCCGAATTTGATCTGCTGGGCGAACAGCCGTGGCGCCTGGATCAACAACGGCAGGATCACGATGATCTGGCTCATGGTCAGGTTCCAGCCGGTGAAGCCCATCATCCGGTTGATGTAGGCCTTGTAGTTGGCCACCACCGGGGCGAAGCGGTTGCGCAGCTGGTGCCGCTCGGCGTCCTCACCGCGGTAGAACGCCACCGGCTCGGCGGCGTCGCGCAACCGGACCAGGGCGTAGCGGAACGCCGCGTTGTACTTCTCCATGTCGAACACCAGCCGGATGATCGGCCGGCCGATCCAGAACGCGACGACCGTGGCGACCAGCACGTAGGCGAAGGCCAGCCAGAACATCGCCCGCGGGATGGTGACCCCGGCCAGCGTGAGGTCTCCGGACAGGTTCCACAGGATGGGGGTGAACGCGATGACCGACGCGATGGCGGTGATGGCGCCGAACAACAGCGTCGACTCGGCCAGGTAGTCGGGGGTGTTGGTGCGCGGCCCGACGCCGGTGGTGAAGACGTCGATATCGGCCTGGATGCGCTGGTCCGGATTGTCGATGCTGTCGTCGATGAAGCGACCCCGGTAATAGGCGCGGCCGTCGAGCCAGTCCGCGGTCAGGTTCTCGGTGAGCCAGGCGCGCCAGGTCAGCATGAACCGCTGGGCGATGAACAGGTCGCCCATGACGCGCAGCACGTGCAGGGTGGCCAGGATGGAGAACAGCTTGGCCAGCGACACCCAGAAGGCGCTGATACCGGAGTCGGCGACCTCCTGATTGTCGGCGGCCAGGCCCTGCACGGCGACCTGGATGGCCGAGTACATGTCGTTGCCCTGATAGGACAGCAGCACGTCGAGCTTGACCCCGGCCATCACGATCAGCAGGATCACCGCCAGCCAGACCCAGACCCGGGCGCTGCCCGGGCCGACGAAGTAACCGCGGGTGACCCGCCAGAACTGCCGGCCCCACAGCGTGAACCGGGCCAGCAGCACCAGCACCAGCATGGTGGCCACCGCCGCGATCAGCCACGCCTTGCCGATCCAGATCAGCGCCTCCAACGGCGCGTTCGCCCAGTCGATCGAATACTCAAACGGCTCCAAGCCACCCACCAGCGGAATCTCCTGCCCAAAAAATGCCCCCGCAGCCGCGCCGCTGCGTTTTCCCTGCGCGCAAGCTACCGCAGTTTGGCCGCGGCGCCGCGCATCACCTCCGCTACGGTTGTGCTGTGGTGAAGAGCTCCCAGACCGCCGAAACCGAATCCGACGGCGACAGCACAGGCAACGTCAAGGCGCAGAAACCGTCCCGGCGCGACAAATCCGGCAAGGCCCCGCGCGGGAAGATCTCCGGCCGATTCTGGAAGCTGCTGGGCTCCAGCGCCGAGAAGAACCTGGCACGCTCCCGCGTCGAGGTCGACGCCGCCGCCGAATTCGACGAGAAGGTCGCCGGCCTCGACGACGAGACGCTGACCAAGGCCGCCGGCAAGCTCAACCTGGCCGACCTGGCCGACTCGGCGGACACCCCGCAGTTCCTGGCGATCGCCCGGGAGGCCGCCGAACGGGCCACCGGACTGCGGCCGTTCGACGTGCAGCTCGAAGGCGCGCTGCGGATGCTGGCCGGCGACGTGGTCGAAATGGCCACCGGCGAGGGCAAGACCCTGGCCGGCGCCATCGCCGCCGCCGGCTACGCCCTGGGCGGGCGCCGGGTGCATGTCATCTCGGTCAACGACTACCTGGCCCGCCGCGACGCCGAGTGGATGGGACCGCTGCTGGAGGCGCTCGGGCTGACCGTCGGCTGGGTAACCGAGGACTCCACCCCCGAGCAACGCCGCGCGGCCTACGAGTGCGACGTCACCTACGGGTCGGTCAACGAGATCGGCTTCGACGTGCTGCGTGACCAGCTGGTCGTCGACTCCGCCGACCTGGTCTCGCCCAATCCCGACGTGGCGCTGATCGACGAGGCCGACTCGGTGCTGGTCGATGAGGCGCTGGTGCCGCTGGTGCTGGCCGGCACCACGCACCGGGAGACCCCGCGGCTGGAGATCGTGCGGCTGGTCGGCGAGCTGACCCCGGGCGTCGACTACGACTCCGATGAGGACCGCCGCAATATCCACCTGACCGAGGCCGGCGCGCAGAAGGTCGAGAAGGCCCTCGGCGGCATCGACCTGTACTCCGAAGAACACGTCGTCAGCACCCTGACCGAGGTGAACGTGGCGCTGCACGCGCACGTGCTGCTGCAGCGCGACGTGCACTACATCGTCCGGGACGGCGCGGTGCAGCTGATCAACGCCTCCCGCGGCCGGATCGCCGCGCTGCAGCGCTGGCCCGACGGGCTGCAGGCCGCGGTGGAGGCCAAGGAAGGCATCGAGACCACCGAGACCGGCGAGGTCCTCGACACCATCACCGTGCAGGCGCTGGTCAACCGCTACCCGACGGTGTGCGGTATGACCGGCACCGCGCTGGCCGCCGGCGAGCAGCTGCGCCAGTTCTACAAGCTCGGGGTGTCCCCGATCCCGCCGAACACCCCCAACATCCGCACCGACGACCCGGACCGGGTGTACATCACCGCGGCGTCCAAGTTCGACGCGATCCTCGACCACATCGCCGAGGTGCACGCCACCGGCCGCCCGGTGCTGGTCGGCACCCACGACGTCGCCGAATCCGAGGAACTGCACGAGAAGCTGGTCCGCCGGGGCATCCCCGCGGTGGTGCTCAACGCCAAGAACGACGCCGAGGAGGCCGAGGTGATCGCCGAGGCCGGCGCGCTGAACGCCGTCACGGTGAGCACCCAGATGGCCGGCCGCGGCACCGACATCCGGCTCGGCGGCTCGGATGAGAAGAGCCACGACGAGGTGGTCGAACTGGGTGGGCTGCACGTCGTCGGCACTGGCCGGCACACCACCGAGCGCCTGGACAACCAGCTGCGCGGCCGGGCCGGGCGCCAGGGCGACCCGGGATCGTCGGTGTTCTTCGCCAGCTGGGAGGACGAGCTGGTGGTGTCCTTCCTGGAGGACCGCGCCAAACTGCCGATGGAAACCGACGACGACGGCCGGATCCTCAGCCCGCGGGCCCAGGGCATGATCGACCACGCCCAGCGGGTGGCCGAGGGCCGGATGCTCGACGTGCACGCCAACACCTGGCGCTACAACCAGCTGATCGCCCAGCAGCGGGCCATCATCGTCGACCGCCGCAACACGCTGCTGTCCACGGCGACCGCCCGCGACGAGCTCGAGGCGCTGTGTCCGGACCGGTTCGCCGAACTGCGCGGCGAGCCCGAGGACGGCGACGACGGTGACGGCGACGGCGACGGGATGAGCGAGGAGCAACTCGAGCGCACCTGCCAGCTGATCATGCTCTACCACCTGGACCGCGGCTGGGCCGACCACCTGGCCTACCTCGCCGACATCCGGGAGAGCATCCACCTGCGCGCGCTGGGCCGGCAGAACCCGCTCGACGAGTTCCACCGGCTGGCCGTGGACGCGTTCACCTCGCTGGCCGCCGACGCCATCGAGGCCGCGCAGCAGACCTTCGAGACGGCGAACCTCGCCGACGGCGAGCCCGGCCTGGACCTGTCCAAGCTGGCGCGGCCGACCTCGACGTGGACCTACATGGTTCACGACAACCCGTTGCAGGACGACACGCTGTCCGCGCTGAGCCTGCCGGGGATCTTCCGGTAGGTCGCGAGCACTAGATTCACCCTCATGTCCGCCGATACGGCCCGGGACCGGATCCTGACGGTCCCCAACGCGCTGAGCGTGCTGCGGCTGCTGCTTGTCCCGGTGTTCTGCTGGCTGCTGCTGGTGAGCAAGGACTACGGGTGGGCGACGGCGGTGCTGATGTTCTCCGGCGCCTCGGACTGGGCCGACGGCAAGATCGCCCGGCTGCTGGACCAGTACTCACGGCTCGGTGAGCTGCTCGACCCGGCGGTGGACCGGCTGTACATGGTCGTGGTGCCGGTGGTCTTCGCCTTCGCCGGGCTCATCCCGTGGTGGGTGCTGGCGATCCTGCTGGGCCGTGACCTCGCGCTGCTGTCGATGGCGCCGGCGCTGCGCAGCCGCGGGCTGTCCGCGCTGCCGGTCACCTACCTGGGCAAGGCCGCCACGTTCGCGCTGATGTCGGGCTTCCCGCTGATCCTGCTCGGGCAGTACGACGCTACCTGGAGCCACGTGGTGGGCGCGATCGGCTGGGGCTTTCTGATCTGGGGGCTCTGGATGTACCTGTGGTCGTTCGCGGTGTATCTGGCGCAGTTCCGGATGGTGCTGCGGATGCCCCGGGTGTCCTGAGGTGTCCTGAGATGGACGACCGCGACTCCCGGCTCGGCGGTTTCGCGCCGGAGGCCGGTCTGCCCGCCGGTCAGCATCTGCCGGCCCGCTCGTTCCCGGTGCCGAATCTGCTGCGGGAGCTGCTGTCCCAGCACCTGGACCCCGGCTACCGGGCGATGGCGCAGCGTCGGGCCCGGACCGGCAAGCGGCGCGGGCGCGCCGCCGAGGCGGGCTGGCGGGTGCTCGCGGTGGCGCTGCTGGGGGTGGTGTTCGCCGCGGCGATCGCGCAGACCCGTTCGGTGGAGTCCGGCCTGCACGACGCGCAGAAGGTCCTGGTCCGCAATGTGCGCGCCGCCGAGGCCGACAACGACCGGCTCACCGGGGAACGTGACGCGCTGGCCGCCGACGTCGACGCGCTGTCGCGGCGGCAGCTCAGCAACGACGCCGCGGGCCAGGCGCTGCTGGAAGGGCTGGACCGGCTGGGCCTGGCCGCCGGCTCGGCGGCGGTGATCGGGTCCGGGCTGACCCTGACGGTTTCCGATCCCGGCGCCGGGCGCGACCTCACCGACGCCGCCAAGCAGCGCGGCAGCGACGGCCGGCAGGTGGTGCTCGACCGGGACCTGCAGCTGGTGGTCAACGGTCTGTGGGCGGCCGGCGCCGAGGCGGTGTCGGTGGGCGGGGTGCGGATCGGGCCCAACGCCACCATGCGCCAGGCCGGTGGGGCCATCCTGGTGGACAACCACCCGGTCACCAGCCCGTACGAGGTGGTGGCCCTGGGCCCGCCCAACACGCTGCGCGACGGATTCGAGGGCAGCGCCGGGATGGTGCGGCTGCGGCTGCTGGAGGCGTCCTACGGGGTGCGGATCGACCTGCGCACCGGCGAGGGCCTGAGCCTGCCGGCAGGTTCCGTCCACGACGTCCGGGTCGCGAAGGCGACGCCGTGAGTGGCGTCGTCGCCAAACCGCTCGGCCATGGCAGGATCGGAGAGCGATGATCGGTATCGGCGCACTCGTGGTCGGGATCGTGCTCGGCCTGGTGTTTCAGCCCAACGTGCCGGACGCGGTGCAGCCCTATCTGCCGATCGCCGTCGTCGCCGCGCTCGACGCGCTGTTCGGCGGCCTGCGCGCCTACCTGGAGAACATCTTCGACGCCAAGGTGTTCGTGGTGTCCTTCGTGTTCAACGTGCTGGTCGCGGCGCTCATCGTCTGGGTCGGCGACCAGTTGGGGGTGGGCTCGCAGCTGTCCACGGCCATCATCGTGGTGCTCGGGATCCGGATCTTCGGCAATGCCGCGGCGCTGCGCCGGCGGCTGTTCGGAGCCTGAGATGGCCGACGACGCGCCCGAACCGGAGACACCCGAGCCGGAGACCCCCGAGCCTGCCGAGCCGGAGACCGCCGAACCCGGGGTCGCCCGCCGCGGCCGGGTCGTGTTCGGCCTGCTGGCGGTGCTGCTGTGCGCGCTGCTCGGCGCCGCGCTGGTGACCCAGGTGCGCCAGACCCGGTCCGGGGACGCGCTGGACACCGCCCGGCCCGCCGACCTGGCGGTGCTGCTCGGCTCGTTGCAACAGCGCGAGGCGGTGCTCAACACCGAGATCGCCGAACTGCGCCAGACGCTGAACACCCTGACGGCCGCAGGCGACTCCGACCAGGCTGCCATCGAGAACGCCCGGGCCCGGTTGACCGCGCTGTCGATCATCACCGGAACCGTCGGCGCCACCGGACCGGGGGTGACCCTGAAGATCACCGACCCGGCCAGGGGAGTGGCGCCCGAGGTGCTGCTGGACATCATCAACGAACTACGCGCGGCCGGAGCGGAGACCATGCAGATCGACTCCGGCGACACCTCGGTGCGCGTCGGGGTGGACACCTGGGTGCGCGGCGTCCCCGGCGCCTTGCAGATCGACGGAATCACCATGGCGGCGCCGCTGACCGTGCGGGCCATCGGGGACCCGCCGACGCTGGCCGCCGCGATGAACATCCCCGGCGGCGCGTCCGACAGCGTCGAGCGGGTCGGCGGGAAGATGACCGTCGGCCAATCCGAGCGCGTTGACGTCCCCGCCTTGCGACAACCGAAACAACGCCAATACGCTCAGCCCGTCAAATGAACGGCGCCGACAGAGAGCGAAGGACACCGTGAGCCAGATTCCGGCCGACCTGTACTACACCGCCGAGCACGAATGGGTGCGGCGCACCGAGGGCGGCGCCGTGCGGGTCGGGATCACCGACTACGCGCAGTCGGCGCTGGGCGATGTCGTCTTCGTGCAGCTGCCCGACGTCGGGGCCGAGCTGACCGCCGGCGAGGCGTTCGGCGAAGTCGAATCCACCAAGTCGGTGTCGGATCTCTACGCCCCGCTGACCGGGACCGTCTCCGCGGTCAACCCGGACCTGGAGGCCAGTCCGGATCTGGTGAACTCCGACCCCTACGGCACGGGCTGGCTGATCGAGCTGGATATCGCCGACGACGGGTTCGACACCGACGCGCTGCTCGACGCCGACGGCTACGCGGCGACCGTCAGCGAGTGACGGATTGCTAGGGTTTCCAACCGTATTCGATGAAGAGAACCACCGACACCTTAAGAATTCCCTGCCGTTGTCGGCAGTGCGCCCAATGTCGAGACGGCGCACGGTAACGTCAGACGGGCAAGGTGAGGGCGGGGAAAGCCACCGGCGGCAGCGCCGCAGCAAGCCAGTGAGGAGCAGCGCGTGACGGATTACAACGACGACTCGTCCGAAGAAGTCTCGGTCGAAACCACCTCGGTTTTTCGGCAGGACTTCCTGAAGGAACTTGACGCCCCGGCCAGCACCGGCGCCGAGCCGTCGGTCTCCGGCGTGGAGGGCCTGCCCGCCGGTTCGGCCCTGCTGGTCGTCAAGCGTGGCCCGAACGCCGGCTCTCGGTTCCTGTTGGACCAGGCGGTCACCTCCGCCGGCCGGCACCCCGACAGCGACATCTTCCTCGACGATGTGACGGTCAGCCGTCGGCACGCGGAATTCCGGGTCGAGAACGCCGAGTTCCAGGTCGTCGACGTGGGCAGCCTCAACGGCACCTACGTCAACCGAGAGCCGGTCGACTCGGCCGTGCTGTCCAACGGCGACGAGGTCCAGATCGGCAAGTTCCGGCTGGTGTTCTTGACCGGGCCCAAGACGGACTAGTGACGTCGGCTGCCGCTGCCCCGGAGCCGTCGGGGATGTCGATCGGCGCGGTTCTGGAGGAACTGCGCCCCGACTTCCCCGACGACATCTCGATCTCCAAGATTCGATTCCTGGAGGCCGAGGGGCTGGTGACGCCTGCGCGCACCGCCTCGGGGTACCGGCGGTTCACCGCCTACGACTGCGCTCGGCTGCGCTACATCCTGACCGCCCAGCGTGACCAGTACCTGCCGCTGAAGGTCATCAAGGCCCAGCTCGACGAACTGCCCGACGGCGAACTTCCGGACCCGTCGACCAGTTACGGCGCCCCGAAGCTGGTCGGCGGGGAGCCCACCCCGGTCCGGGTGGTGCGGCTGACCCGCGACGCGCTGATCGAGCAGTCCGGCATCGCCCACGGGCCCGCCGAAGACCTGCTGACCGCGCTGACGCGGGCCGGGGTGATCACCCCGATCTTCAAGGGCGCCGGAACCGTGCTGTTCGACGAGCACGCGGTGACGATTCTGCAGTGCGCCGGCGCGCTGGCCGACCACGGCGTGGAGCCCCGGCACCTGCGCGCGTTCCGCTCGGCAGCCGATCGGCAGTCCGACCTGATCGCCCAGATCGCCGGCCCGCTGGGCCGAGCCGACAGGGCCGGCGCCCGCGATCGCGCCGACGACCTGGCCCGCGAGGTCGCCGCGCTGGCGATCACGTTGCACACCTCGCTGATCAAGTCGGCCGTGCGCGACCTTCTGCAGCGCTGAGCATTAGACTCAGGAGTGCTCTCGCAAGACGGTCGACACATCGATTCCAGCGGCGTGGAGGTGCGAATTCATGGGTGAAGTCCGGGTGGTGGGCATACGCGTCGAGCAGCCCCAGAACCAACCCGTGCTGCTGCTGCGCGAGACCGACGGCGAGCGGTACCTGCCGATCTGGATCGGGCAGGCCGAGGCCTCGGCCATCGCGCTGGAGCAGCAGGGCGTGGAGCCGTCCCGCCCGCTCACCCACGACCTGATCCGGGACCTGATCAGCACTCTCGGCCAGAAGCTGCGCGAAGTCCGGATCGTGGACCTCAAAGAGGGCACCTTCTACGCCGAGTTGGTTTTCGCCTCCGGGGTCACGCTGTCCGCGCGGCCGTCGGACGCGGTGGCCATCGCGCTGCGCAGCGAGTCGCCGATCTACGTCGAGGAGGCGGTGCTGGCCGAGGCCGGGCTGCTGATCCCCGACGACGGTGACGAGGAGAGCTCCGGCCCGGTCCGCGAGGACGAGGTGGAGAAGTTCAAGGAGTTCCTGGACAGCATCTCCCCGGACGACTTCAAAGCCACCTGAATTTCGCGGCAGTAACGGAACCGTCTCAACTGCGCTTTCGCCCGCGACACGCCCGTCGGAGTGGGTACGGCCGCCATGACGCAGCTCATACTTGTGCCACCAGATGCGGATCCCAACTCGGATCCGGACCTGCCCGGATGGTCGACTCGGGCAGCGTATGCTTTGGGCAATCGGGCTCGAAGCATACGGCGGTGCGCTGTCACCGCCACCAGGGGCTGATATGGCGAGAGGAACCACGGTGGGCGAAGAGCCACGGCAGGAGCAGCTGGATCTCGGCGCCCCGCGAAGCGCACCCGCAGTCCAGCCCGGACTGTTCCCCGATGACTCGGTTCCCGACGAACTGATCGGCTATCGCGGCCCCAGTGCCTGCCAGATCGCCGGCATCACCTACCGCCAGCTGGACTACTGGGCCCGCACCTCGCTGGTGGTGCCCTCCATCCGCGGCGCCGCCGGATCCGGCAGCCAGCGGCTGTACTCCTTCAAGGACATCCTGGTCCTCAAGATCGTCAAGCGACTGCTGGACACCGGCATCTCGCTGCACAACATCCGCGTCGCCGTCGACCACCTGCGCCAGCGCGGCGTCGAGGACCTGGCCAACATCACGCTGTTCTCCGACGGCACCACCGTCTACGAGTGCACCTCCGCCGAAGAAGTCGTCGACCTGCTCCAGGGTGGCCAGGGTGTGTTCGGCATCGCCGTCAGCGGCGCCATGCGCGAGCTGACCGGCACCATCTCCGACTTCCCGGGCGAGCGCGCCGACGGCGGCGAGTCCATCGCCAGCCCCGAGGACGAGCTGGCGTCGCGCCGGCGCAGCCGCGACCGCAAGACCGGCTAGCTGTAGCCGGCGGTCCCATCAATACCGCTGACGGCTCAGTCGGTTAAACTCGGTTCCGCATCGCGTCTGCGCGGGAGAGTTCTGTGGCAGCCAGCCACGGACGCCGAAGGAGCAACACCTCTCCGCCAACCTCTCAGGCACCCCGGACCGCGCCGAATCCCGATGCCTCTGGAAAGCGGCGCAGTGCGCCCGCCCATGGGGAAAGGCCCGCGCCGCGGGTTGAATCTCTCAGGCGCCCGGTTCGGGTGGACGACAGAGGGGGAGGAGCGCAGCCGTCGCGCATAGCGCGCCCGCATCCTCACCAGGAGATCCGTCGTGACCAACGATTCCGTCGCCGCATTCGCCGACCGCCACATCGGCCCGGACGCCGCCGACATCGCCGAGATGCTCGCCGTGATCGGGGTGTCCTCGCTCGACGAACTGGCTGCCAAGGCGCTGCCCGCGGGCATCCTGGACCGGCTCGGCGCCGACGGCAGGGCTCCCGGCCTCGATGAGCTGCCCGCCCCGGCCACCGAGCACGAGGCGCTCGCCGAACTGCGCACCCTGGCCCGGGCCAACACCGTCGCGGTGTCGATGATCGGGCAGGGCTACTACGACACGCTGACCCCGCCGGTGCTGCTGCGCAATATCATCGAGAACCCGGCCTGGTACACCTCCTACACCCCGTACCAGCCCGAAATCAGCCAGGGCCGCCTCGAGGCGCTGCTGAACTTCCAGACCATGGTCGCCGACCTGACCGGCCTCGAGGTCGCCAACGCGTCGATGCTCGACGAGGCGACCGCGGCCGCCGAGGCGATGACCCTGATGCATCGCGCCGCGCGCGGCAAGCGTCACCGGCTGCTAGTCGACGCCGACGTGTTCGCCGCGACCGCCGCGGTGCTGGCCACCCGCGCCGAACCGCTGGGCATCGAAATCGTCACCGCCGATCTGCGCAATGGTTTTCCGGACTCGCCCGACGAGTTCTTCGGTGTCATCGTCCAGTTGCCCGGGGCCAGCGGCCGGATCACCGACTGGGGCCCGCTGGTCGAGGCGGCGCACGCCGGCGGCGCCCTGGTGGCCGTCGGCGCCGACCTGTTGGCGCTGACCCTGATCAACGCCCCCGGGGACTTCGGCGCGGACGTCGCCTTCGGCTCCGCGCAGCGGTTCGGGGTGCCGATGGGCTTCGGCGGCCCGCACGCCGGTTACCTCGCGGTGCACACCAGCCACGCCCGCCAGCTGCCCGGCCGCCTCGTCGGGGTGTCCAAGGACGCGGACGGCGCCGACGCCTACCGCCTGGCGCTGCAGACCCGTGAGCAGCACATTCGCCGGGACAAGGCGACCAGCAATATCTGCACCGCCCAGGCGCTGCTGGCCGTGCTGGCCGCCATGTACGCCGCCTACCACGGCCCCGACGGCCTGACGGCGATCGCCCGCCGGGTGCACTCCCACGCCGCTCGGATCGCCGACGCCCTGGGTGCGGCGTCGGTCAACGAGCGGTTCTTCGACACCGTCACCGCCGTGGTCCCGGGCCGCGCCGGCGCCGTCGTCGCGGCGGCCAAGACCGCCGGGATCAACCTGTGGCGCGTCGACGACGATACGGTGTCGGTGTCCTGCGACGAGGCCACCACCGACGAGCACGTCGCCGCCGTGCTGGAGGCATTCGGCGTGGCCGCCGCGGCCCCCTCGGGCATCGACCGCCTGGGCGCGCCGCGGAGCACGGAGTTCCTCACCCACCCGGCGTTCCACGCGCACCGCACCGAGACCGAGATGATGCGCTACCTGCGGGCGCTCAGCGACAAGGACCTGGCGCTGGACCGGACCATGATCCCGCTGGGATCGTGCACCATGAAGCTGAACGCGGCCGCCGAGATGGAATCCATCACCTGGCCGGAGTTCTCCCGCCAGCATCCGTTCGCGCCCGCCGCCGACACCCCGGGCCTGCGCAAACTGATCGCCGACGTCACCGACTGGCTGCGAGCCATCACCGGCTACGACGGCGTGTCCCTGCAGCCCAACGCCGGATCGCAGGGCGAGTACGCCGGGCTGCTGGCCATCCACGCCTACCACGCCGCCCGCGGCGAGGGACACCGCGACATCTGCCTGATCCCGTCGTCCGCGCACGGCACCAACGCGGCGTCGGCCGCGCTGGCCGGCATGCGCGTCGTGGTGGTGGGCTGCCGGTCCAACGGCGACGTCGACCTCGACGACCTGCGCGCCAAGATCGCCGAGCACGCCGCGAACCTGTCGGCGATCATGATCACCTACCCGTCCACCCACGGCGTCTACGAACACGACATCGAAGAGATCTGCGCGGCCGTCCACGACGCCGGCGGCCAGGTGTACGTCGACGGCGCGAACCTCAACGCGCTGGTCGGGCTGGCCAGGCCCGGCCGCTTCGGCGGCGATGTCAGCCACCTGAACCTGCACAAGACGTTCTGCATCCCGCACGGCGGCGGCGGGCCCGGCGTCGGCCCCGTCGCGGTGCGCGCGCACCTGGCGCCGTATCTGCCCGGGCACCCGCTGGCCGAGGGCCTCGGTGGCGGCGCCCCGGTCTCCGGCGCTCCGTACGGCTCGGCGTCGATCCTGCCGATCACCTGGGCCTACATCCGGATGATGGGCGCCGCCGGTCTGCGGGAAGCGAGTCTGGTGGCGATCGCGTCGGCGAACTACATCGCGCGCCGCCTCGACGAGTCCTATCCGGTGCTCTACACCGGGGAGAACGGCATGGTCGCCCACGAGTGCATCCTGGACCTGCGGCCCCTCACCAAGGCCACCGGCGTCACCGTCGACGATGTGGCGAAACGGTTGGCGGACTTCGGTTTCCACGCGCCGACCATGAGCTTCCCGGTGGCCGGAACGCTGATGGTGGAGCCCACCGAGAGCGAGAGCCGCGCCGAGGTCGACGCGTTCTGCGACGCGATGATCGCCATCCGCGCGGAGATCGACCGGGTCGGCTCCGGCGAGTGGCCGGTCGAGGACAACCCGCTGCGCGGCGCCCCGCACACCGCCGAGTGCCTACTGGTCGCGGACTGGGACCACCCGTACACCCGGGAGCAGGCCGCCTACCCGCTGGGCAAGAACTACCGGCCGAAGTTCTGGCCGCCGGTGCGCCGCATCGACGGGGCGTTCGGCGACCGGAACCTGGTGTGCTCCTGCCCGCCGGTGGAGAGTTACGCGTGACAACGAGCCGCGAGCTTGCGAGTGGCGAGGAGTCGCGCGAAAGGGCTCACGCGTGATGACGAGCCGCGAGCTTGCGAGTGGCGAGGAGTCGCGCGAAAGGGCTCACGCGTAAATCGCGCGCCGAACCCACCGGGTGCGGGCGGCGATGAGCGCCGCCAGCAGCACCCACCACGAGCACCAGAGCACCGTGCCGGCGAGATTCTCCAGTCGACGGCTCAGCTCCAGCGTGTCGTCGCCGAACATGGTGGTCAGCACCGACATGTACTCCTTACTGGGTTCGGTGCTCCAATCGGTCGAGTCGACGAATGCCGCGCCGAACAGCAGCAACGCGCACCACATGGTGACCAGTGCGCCGGCTTGAACCCGCACCAACCACGGCGGCAGGCCGGGGCGCTGCGTCAGCGCCAGGACCGCGGTGATCCCGAGCATGCCGATCAGCATGGGGCCCTGGAAGACGATGGTGAGCAGCCCGGCGCCTATCGCCCCGAACCAGGCCCGCCCGACGAGCACCCAGACCAGCAGCAGCACGCTCATCGACGGGATCAACGCGAACACCGCCTTGGTGAGCCGGTCGCAGCCCGGATTGTTGCGGGTCTGCCCGCTCAGCGACACCAGGGTGAGCAGATTCCAGGACAGCACCCCGATGACCATTCCGGCCTCGGCCAGGGTGTGGCTCAGCGGCGTGTGGTTCCGGCCGAACAGCAGTGTCAGGATCGAGTAGTGCTCGGCGCCGTCGCGATGCCCCATCCCGGCGAAGCCGACCAGCCACAGCCCCAGCCAGAGCCCGAACACCGTCGCCGATTCGGCGATCAGCACGGCGGGAGAGGGCTCGGGGCGGCGAAACGCCAGCGCCGAGGTCGGGACCAAGATGATGAGCAGCGGAATCATCGTCCAGGGAGCGACGCCGCTGGCGGCCCACGCCGCCAGCAGACACGTCACCCACACACAACTGAGCCGCATTGCCTCGGCCCAACCCCTCACCGATCCAGTATCCGACGGCGCCGGGAGGCTTCAGCGCGGCAATTCTCGCCGGCGGCTGGGCGGCGGTGAGGCGCGACGGTGTAAACCTGAGGCTATGGGTTTCAACGAGGACATCATCAGTGAGTTCCGGGACAACGACGGCATGGTCTCCACCATGGGATTCGGGTCGGACCTGGTCGTGCTGCACACGGTCGGCGCCCGCTCGGGACGGGAATTGGAGAGTCCGCTGATGGGGTTGCCGTCCGACGGCGGGATCCTCGTCGTCGGCTCGGCCGCCGGATCGCCGAAGAATCCGGCGTGGGTCTACAACCTCCGGGCGCACCCGGACATCACCGTCGAACGGCGCGGTGACGATGGGATCGTGACCGAGCAGGTCCGCGCACGCGAACTGGGCGACGACGAATGGGATTCCGCGTGGACGCGGTTCACCGACCGCTCGAAGGGCTTCGCCGAGTACACCAAGACGGCCCAGGGGCGTCGCTTCCCGATCTTCGAGTTGACCGCGACCTAGTGTCGTGAAGCGAACCCTGACACGACCCGTGCGCGCAGGTTCGCGAAAGGCCAGTTAGCGCACGTAGACCGCCGTGAGCGGCCAGTTGGCGCACGACGGCTCCATGGCGTACGCCTCGCGCAAGGTGGTCCTGGCACGATGTGTTCCTCGTCGGCCACTCGTGCAGTCGTTGGCCGCTGGCGAAGGAAAACGTGCCGTCGTTGGCCGCTCGCGGCCAGGCACCACCGTCGACGCATGCCCAAGCCGGCTGGTCCCGCCCGAGCTAACTCAGCAGCGAGTCCAGGGCCGCGGTGAACTCGGGGGAGTTCGACGACGGCGCGCCCTGGTAGGTCCCGCCGCTGATCTCGGCGACCTGCCGCCAGGTCGGCGCGTCGGGGTCATCGCCGACGTTGAGCACGTTGATCGCGACCGGGGTGGTCGGATCGACACCGCGCACCAACTCCAGCAGGCCGTCGGCGCCCAGCGACTGATCGCTGTGCGGTCCGGCGGTGATCACCAGGACCGAATTCGCCTGTCCCGGCGCGTAACCCGTCTGCGCCTCGGCGAGCACATTGCGCAGCGTGGTGAACGAGACCGCGCCGCCGCCGGAGGTGGACAGCCCGTCGAGGGTGGCGTCCAGCGCCGCGCTGCGGGGTTGTCCGCCCACATCGTCGGACAGCGGGCCGAGCGTCACGGCGGTGTCGCTGCCGGAGCCGTCGAACGTCGTCAACCCGACCGACGCCCCCGGCGGCAGCGCCGCCAGGCGCGCCTTCAGCGCGGGAGTGACCGCGTCCAGGCTCAGCGACCGGTCCAGCATGATCGAGGTGGCCGATCCGCCGGCCGGCGCGTCGAGCAGGTTGGCGACGGTGGCGCGCTCGGCGGCGTCACCGGTCTCCAGCCGCTGATCGATCGAGGCCCCGAAGTCGACGACGGAGCTGTCCGGGTTCGACTGCCCGGACACCCGGAAACCGGCGGCTGCCAGCGCGGCCTGCTGCTCCGGCTCGGCCAGGAACCGGCCGAACTGGCTCGCGGCGCCTACCTGCTCACTGGAAAGCCAGTCGGCCTTGAACTGGGCGGCCGGGAAATCGGCGACCGCGACCGGGGCCGGCGGCAACCAGGACGCCAGCTTGTCGGCGGCGTCGGTCATCGCGGCGCCGCGCTGGTAGAGCCGCTGCTCGGTGGTCGCCACCGCGTGCACGCGCGCCGCGGCGGGGTCGGCGCCCAGCAGCGCGTCGAAGGCGCTGTCGGCGGAGTCGACGTCGGGCGCGGCGCCGACCAGCGTGCGGACCGCGCCGGGGCCCCCGTCGGCGGCGACCGCCTCGGCGGCCAGGAACGACGCGTCGCTGTCTCCGGAGTTCGGCAGCGCCAGCCGCAGCGTGCCCCAGCCCGGCAGACCGAGCCCGTCCAGCGAGCCGGGCGCGGTGGCCAGGCCCGGCAGCGTCGACCAGCTCTGCTCCGACAGCTTGTCCTTGAGTTCCGGGCGCACCCCCAGCAGCACCGGGGAGGTGGCGATCGACGGGCTCGAGGAGATCAACTGCGGCAGCGCCTCGCTGACCCGGGCCACCGACGCTGAACTGCCCGGAATCCACAGCGCGGGGCGTTCGCCCAGGTCAGCGGGCCACTGCTCGCCGGTCAGCCCGGCCACCACGGCGCGGGAATCGGCGGAAGCCACCGTCACCGCGGGGCACAGGTCGCCGACCGGGTCGGCGGCCTCGTTGAACTTCTCCGCGAAACCGCTGACCACGTCGGCGATCGCCGGGTCGGCGAGCACCGCGACGGCCACCTCGCCGTCGACGCAGGCGGCCGCGGCTTCCTTGGAACGGTCGTCGAGCGCGCTGCCGAAGAATTGCCAGCCGATGACCAGCGCCACCACCGCGACGACGGCGATCAGCGCGATCACCACGCCCCGGCTCACGCCGCGGCGGGACTGCACGGCGATGCGGTGACTGCCGGTCAGCTCACCGTCGCTGCGGTGGCTGCGGCCCGGGGCGGCGGATCCGGCCGGGACCGCGGCCGCGGCGGCCGCGAACTGCGGCGCCAGCGGCGTCTGGTCGTCGTAGTCGTCGGCGTAGCGCTGCTCGTCGGACACCTCGACGTCGTCCTCGTACTCCACGAATTCGCCGTCGCCGGCCGATTCGGAGTCGTCGTACTCGTCGTCCTCATAGAAGAATTCGACGCCGCCCAGGTCGGCTTCGCCGTACTCGTCGGCGTAATCCGGGTCCGACGGGTCGCCTTCGTCGCCGTCGACGTCGGAGTCCTGCCACCAGCCCGCGTCGGCGCCGTCCTCGACGGCGTCGGAGCCTTCCGGCGTCAGTTCGTCGTCGTCGGGCCTGCTGTGCCTACCCATGGATGTGCGTCACCTTCTCGCCTCGACCGTGCCTGCTGTCCCGGGGGTGTTCGCCACCAGGCGTCAGCTATTTTGCCGGGCTTTGAACTCGCGACGGCGCCGGTGAAGGATCGGTTCGGTGTAGCCGTTGGTCTGCTCGGTCCCGTCCAGGATGAGCTCCTGGGCGGCCAGGAAGGCGATGCTGTCGTCGAAGCTCGGCGCCATCGGCAGGTAGGCCGGGTCGCCGGCGTTCTGCCGATCCACCACGGGTGCCATCCGCTCCAGGCTGGCGCGCACATCCCCGGCGGTGATGACGCCGTGACGCAACCAATTCGCCAGCAACTGGCTGGAGATCCGCAGCGTGGCGCGGTCTTCCATCAACGCGACGTCGTGGATGTCGGGCACCTTCGAGCAGCCGACGCCCTGGTCCACCCAGCGCACCACGTAGCCCAGGATCGACTGGCAGTTGTTGTCGACCTCTTGGTGGATGTCCTCCGGCGACCAGCTCAGCGCCGAGGTGTCGGCGACCGGGATGGTCAGCAGTTCCTCCAGCGTGGTGCGGGTCTGCCCGGCCAGCTCCTGCTGCACGGCGAAGACGTCGACCTGGTGGTAGTGCAGCGCGTGCAGGGTGGCCGCCGTCGGCGAGGGCACCCACGCGGTGGTGGCGCCCGCCTTCGGCTGCGCGACCTTCTGCGCGACCATGTCGGCCATCAGGTCCGGCATCGCCCACATGCCCTTGCCGATCTGCGCCTTGCCGCTCAAACCGCAGGCCAGGCCGGCGTCGACGTTGGCGTCCTCGTAAGCCAGGATCCACGGCTGGGTCTTCATGGAGCCCTTGCGGATCATCGGGCCGGCTTCCATCGAGGTGTGGATCTCATCGCCGGTGCGATCCAAGAAGCCGGTGTTGATGAACACCACCCGGTCGGCGGCAGCCTTGATACAGGCCTTCAGGTTGGCGCTGGTGCGACGCTCCTCGTCCATGATGCCGACCTTCAGGGTGGCCGTCGGCAGGCCGAGCACATCCTCGACCGCGCCGAACAGCTTCGCGGTGAAGGCGACCTCGTCGGGCCCGTGCATCTTGGGCTTCACGATGTAGATGGAGCCGGTGCGGCTGTTGGTCAGCGGGCCGTTGTCCTCGCTGTCGGACAGCCCGTGCAGCGCGATCAGCGAAGTGAACAGCGCGTCCTGGATGCCCTCGGGGACCTCTTTGCCCTCGGCGGTGACGATCGCGTCGTTGGTCATCAGGTGGCCGACATTGCGGACGAACAGCAGGCTGCGGCCCGGCAGGGTCAGCTCGGAGCCGTCCGGGGCGGTGTAGGTCCGGTCCGCGTTCAGCACCCGGGTGAAGGTCCGCTCGCCCTTGGCGACCTCCTCGGACAGGTCGCCGCGGTTCAGGCCCAGCCAGTTGCGGTAGCCGAGCACCTTGTCGGCGGCGTCGACCGCGGCGACGGAGTCCTCGAAATCCATGATGGTGGTGATCGCCGACTCCAGCACGACGTCGGAGACGCCGGCCTTGTCGGTCTTGCCGACCGGGGTTTGCGGGTCGATGACGATCTCGATGTGCAGGCCGTGGTTGACCAGCAGCAGGGTCGACGGGTGCTCCGCGTCACCGGTGTAGCCGGCGAACTGCGCCGCGTCGGCCAGACCGGTGGCGCCGCCGTCGTCCAGGGTGACGCTCAGCGCGCCGTCGACGACGGCGAAGCCGGTGGCCGACTCCCAGGAGCCGGATTCCAGCGGCGTCGACTCGTTCAGGAAGTTGCGGGCGAACGCGATGACCTTGTCGCCGCGGACGGTGTTGTAGCCGCCGTCGGGGCCGACCTTCTGCGCGCCGTCGTCCTCGCTGATCACGTCGGTGCCGTACAGCGCGTCATACAGCGAGCCCCAGCGGGCGTTGGCGGCGTTCAGCGCGAACCGGGCGTTGAGCACCGGGACCACCAGCTGCGGGCCCGCGGTGGAGGTGATCTCCGGATCGACGCCGGCGGTGGTGATCTCGAACGGCTCCGGCTCGTCGGTCAGGTAGCCGATCTCGGTCAAGAACGCCCGGTACGCCTCCGGGTCGTGCTTGTCCAGCACGTGGTGGCGGTGCCACTTGTCGATCTGGGACTGCAGCTCGGCACGACGGTCCAGCAGGGCCTCGTTCTCCGGGGTCAGGTCGGTGACGACCTTGTCCACACCCGACCAGAAGGCGTCGGGGTCCACACCGGTGCCGGGCAGCGCCTCATTGGTGATGAAGTCGTACAGCTCCGTGGCCACCTGCAGTGAGCCCACCTCGACGCGTTCAGTCATCAGTCCTCAGTTCTGGATCCGGAGATATCTGCAACTGGTCCATGGTACCGGGACAGGCATCCGGTTCCCACGGCGCCAGCGTCGGCGGACCGCAGCTCAGGGCGCGACGGGCTCGATGGAGGTGATCGCGCACCAGTCGGCTGGCCGCTCGCCCGGCTCGTAGCTGACCTGCAGCGCGCCGTCCGGGAGCCGCTCGGCGATGGTGTTGAGAGTGCGCGGCGCGAACACCCGGGCCTTGGCCTTGCCGTACCAGTTCGGGTCGCTGGAGTCGACGGGCTCGGCGACCTGATCGAGCGTCTGGTCCCATTCGGTGACCGCCTCGGGCGCCGGGGCGCCGAAGCCCGACGAATGGTGGTAAGCCTCCAGGTCGGCGCGCAGCCGCAGCTGCTCGCCGCCGCCGAGCGGGGTGGCGTAGATGGTGCCGTCGACCGCCTCGGCGCTGACCTGGGTCAACCGGGTGGTGGCCGGCTCGCAGTTCTGTTCGGCGGATGCCGGCGCGGCGGCGGGCAGCGCGACGACCAGCATCAGCCCGGCGGCGACGACGGCGGCGTTCAGCTTCATACCGGGTCTATCGGCTCGCGGCGCGCCGGCGTTTCGGCGAGCAGATCCGCGCAGCGCCGCGTCAACTGCGCGCGCAACACAGCGGCGCGCTCGGCGATCCGGGACTGGTCCCGGACGTACTCCGCGCGGCCGTCGGGGGACTCCACCCGGATCGGGGTGAACCCGAACGCCGCCAAGTCGTACGGGCTGGCCCGCATATCCAGTTCACGGGCCTCGGCGGCCAGCTCCAGGGCGTCGAGCAGGAGTTCGGAGGCGACCAGCGGGGACAGCTTCATCAACCATTTCGCCAGATCCATATTGGCGTGTAAGCAGCCGGGTTGCTCGTGGGCGAGCTGGGTGTCCCGGGTCAGCGGCCGCTCGTTGCGCCCGGTGGCGGCGGAGGTGAAGAACCGGAACGCGTCGTAGTGGCTGCAGCGCAGCCCGGTCGCCTCCAGCACGGCGTCGGTTCCGGCCGGGCCCAAGCGCAGTGGCACGCCGGCGTGCCGCGGGGCGGGGCTGCGGTAGACCATCGCCCACTCGTGCATGCCGAAGCAGCCGAACCGCGCCGGCCGGGCCGCGGTTTGCGACAGCAGCCGGTGGATGTGCTCGACGGCGCCGGTCCGGGCGGCCAGGTGTTCGGGTCCGACTCCGATCCCGTCGGGCAGCCGGCGGTAGCCGGCCAGGCCCAGGTACTCCTCGGCCGCTGGGCCGGTCAGTCGGGCCGGGTAGCCGGGATGCCAGCGGCGCAGCCGTCCGGGGCGCAGCGAGTAGTAGTCGAACAGGAAGTCCCAGACCGGGTGCGCCTCACCGCGCCGGCGACGCTCGGTGTGCGGGGCCAGGAACGCCTCGGCGCGGGCCCGGTGCGCCGCGGCGCGCGCGGCCCAGACCTGCGGTTGCAGCGGCTCAGACACGGTGGGTGCCGTCGCGCACCGTCCCGACCAGGTCCTCGACCAGGTCTTCCAGGGTGACCATGGCGACCACCGAATCGTCGTCGCCGGTCAGCAGGGCCAGGTGGCTGTTGCTGCGACGCATCCGCGACAGCGCGTCGGGCAGCGGCAGCGTCGCCGGGATCCGGGGCAGCGGCCGCACCACCGCCAGGTCGACCACCGCGGCCGGGTCGGTCAGCGCCAGCACGTCCTTGATGTGCAGGTAGCCGATCAACGCTCCGGACTCGTCGGCGACCGGGAATCGGGAGTAGCCGGTCTGGGCCAGCGCGGCCTCGACCGCGGCCACCGTCGGCCCGTCGCCGGCGCCGGCCACCGGGACCGCGCGGACCTGGGCCAACGGCACCGCGACGTCGCGGGCGGCCCGGGTGCGGATCTGCAGCGCCCGGTTGAGCCGGGTGTGCTCCTCGGCGTCCAGCAGCCCCTCGGACACCGATTCGGCGAACATCTCGGCCAGTTCCACCGTCGACACGGTGATCTCAAGCTCGTTCTTGGGCTCCACCCGGACCGCGCGCAGGCTGATGTTGGCGCACCAGTTGTAGAACGCGATGAACGGCCGGGCGGCCCGCATGTAGAGCAGGTACGGCGGGATCAGCAGCATCGCGGTGCGCTCCGGCCCGGCGATCGCGATGTTCTTGGGCACCATCTCGCCGAGCAGCACGTGCAGCAGCACCACCAGGCTCAGCGCGACGATGAAGGAGATGGTGTGCAGCAGCGCGTCGGGCACGCCGAGCAGGCCGAACGGGCCTTCCAGCAGGTGCGCGACGGCCGGTTCGCCGACCCGGCCGAGCAGGATCGAGCAGATGGTGATGCCCAGCTGCGCGCCGGCCAGCATCAACGACAGCTGCTCGCCGGCCCGCATCACCGTCACCGCGCGTTTGGCGCCCTGCTCGGCGAGCGCCTCGAGCCGGTCGCGGCGCGCGGAGATCAGCGCGAACTCCGAGGCCACGAAGAAGGCGTTGGCGCCCAGCAGCACCACCGTCAACAGCACGCCCATCAGATCCCCGCCCATCAGCGCGGCTCCGGCTCGGTGTGCTCGGCGCCAGCCCGGCTGGACAGCGGGCCCAGCTCGGTCAGCTCCAGCACGTCGATGCGGCGGCCGTCCATGGCCACCACGGTGGCCAGCCACATGATCGGGTCATCGAGGTGGGCGTCCGGGTCGAACGCGGGAACCTCGACGGATTCGCCGACGTCGGGGATGTGGCCCAGCGCGGTGAGCACCAGGCCGCCGATGGTGTCGTAGTGCTCGCCCTCGGGGGCCCGGTAGCCGGTCGCCGCGGCGACCTCGTCGATGCGCAGCAGGCCGGACACCTGCCAGCTGCCGTCGGACTCCAGCACATCGGGGCGGCTGTCGTCGTGCTCGTCGCGGACGTCGCCGACGATCTCCTCGATCAGGTCCTCCACGGTGACCATCCCTGCGGTGCCGCCGTACTCGTCGACGACCATCGCGGTCTGCAGCCCGTTGGCGCGGATCTGGGTCATCACGGCGTCGCCGTCCAGGGTGGTCGGCACCACCGGCGCCGGTTGGGCCAGCGGGGCCAAGGTGATGATGCCGCGATGCGCGGCGGGGATCTCGAAGACCTGCTTGACGTGCACGATGCCGACGGTGGCGTCCAGGTCGCCGTCGACGATCGGGAACCGGGAGAAGCCGGTGCGGTCGGCCACCTCCACCAGGTCGGCGACCGTCTGCGCGGCCTCGAGGGTGACGATCTTGGATCTCGGGGTCATCAGGTCCTCGGCGCACAGCTCACCGAACTGCAGTGAGCGGTCGATCAGGGCGGCGGTCGCGGTGTCGATCGAACCGCTCTCGGCGGAGGTGCGCACCAGCGACACCAGCTCCCGCGCGGAGCGGGCTGAGTGCGGCTCGTCGGCGGGTTCGATGCCCATCCGGCGCACGATCCGGTTGGCCATGCCGTTGGTCAGTTTGATCGCCGGGGTCAGCAGCGTGGAGAACAGCAGCTGCGGGCCGGCCGAGGCGCGGGCGGTCTTGACCGGCAACGCGACCGCCAGGTTCTTCGGCACCAGCTCGCCGTAGACCATCGACAGCGAGGTCGCGATCAGCAGCGCCAGCGCCAGCGCCACCCCCGACGCCCACCGTTCGGGCAGGCCGACGGCGTCCAACAGCGGGCGCAGCAGGCGAGCGACCACCGGCTCGGCCAGCCAGCCGGTGGCCAGGGTGGTGATGGAGATGCCGATCTGGGCGCCGGACAGCTGGAACGACAGCGTGCGGTGCGCCTTCTGCACGAAGCGGTCGCGGCGGTCGCCGGTGCGGGCGTTGGCGTCGACGGTGCTGCGTTCCAGCGCGGTCAGGGAGAACTCGGCGGCCACGAACAACGCGGTGCCCGCGGTCAGCACCAGAATGGCCAGCAGGCTGAGCACGGTGACCACCAGGTTGCCGTCGGCCTCTGGCACGGTGGTCCTTTCGAAAGCGCGCGGGGGGCGCGGTTCTGCGCTGTGCAGACCCATATCGTAGCGCCGCCGTCGCCGCCGGCGGGATTCGGCGGGAATCCCCTGGGGAAACGATGGTGAGGCTAGCCTGAGTTCATGGCGAGAATACGGATGAAGTTCGCGGCGGCGTTCGGTTCGGCGGCGGTCGCGCTGGCCGGTTGCGGCTCCGGCGGCGAGGCGTCGGAAACCACCGAGGAACAGGCCGGCGAGCAGAAGGTCGTGGTCTACTCCGGGCGCAGCGAGAAGCTGGTCGACCCGCTGCTCAAACAGTTCACCGCCGACACCGGCATCGAGGTGGAGGTCCGCTACGCCGGATCCGGCGAGCTGGCCGCCCAGCTGATCACCGAGGGGGACAAGTCCCCGGCCGACGTGTTCTTCTCCCAGGACGCCGGGGCGCTCGGCGCGGTCTCCGCCGCCGGGTTGTTCGCCCCGATCGACGCCACCACGCTGGCCGCCGTCCCGGACCAGTATTCGGCCGCCGACGGCAGCTGGGTCGGGGTGTCCGGGCGGGCCCGGGTCGTCGTCTACAACCCGGAGTTGGCGCCCGAACCGCCGAACACCATCGACGCCCTGCTGGACCCGCAGTGGAACGGCAAGATCGGGTTCGCCCCGTCGAATGCCTCCTGGCAGTCCTTCGTCACCGGGCTGCGGGTGCTGCGCGGCGAAGACGGCGCCCGGGACTGGCTGACGGCGTTCAAGGCCCAGGACCCGCAGCCCTTTGAGGGCAACGGCGGTGTGCGCGACGCCGTCGACGCCGGAACCCTGCCGTTGGGCCTGGTCAATCACTACTACCTCTCTGAGCTGATCGACAGCAAAGGCGCCGACAACGTCACCGCCCGCAACCAGTTCATGGCGCCCGGCGATCCGGGCGGGCTGGTCAACGTCGCCGGCGTCGGCGTGCTGAAGTCCGCGCCGCACCCCTCGGCCGCGCAGCAGTTCGCCGGCTACCTGATCTCGGAGTCCGCGCAGAAGTACTTCGCCGCCGAGACCGCCGAGTATCCGCTGATCGCCGGGGTGGAGCCCGACGGAGACATGCCGCCGCTGGCCGATCTGAACCCGCCCGCGGTGGACCTCTCCGAACTCGACGACCTGGAGGCCACCCAGCAGATGCTGGTGGAGACCGGGCTGCTGACCAGCTGAGCGGCGTGCGCGCGCCGAGACCGCTGCTGTTGGCGGCGGTCGCCGTGGCGGCGGCCACCGCGATCCCGCTGGTCTACCTGGCCGAGCGGGCCATGAGCCGCGGCGCGGGGTTCGTCGTCGCCGAGTTGCTGGCCCCGCGCACCGCCGCGCTGATCGGGCGGTCCCTGCTGCTCGTCACGGTGGTCACCGCGGCGTCGGTGCTGCTCGGGGTGGGTCTGGCGGTGCTGCTGGCCCGCACCGACCTGGCGGCCCGGCGGGTGTGGGCGGTGGCGCTGATGTTGCCGCTGGCCGTGCCGAGCTACCTGATGGCGTTCCTGTGGGTGTCGCTGTTCCCCCGATTCGGCGGCCTGTGGGGGTCGGCGCTGACGCTGACCCTGGTCTGCTATCCGCTGGTGCTGATGACGACGCTGGCCGCGCTGACCCGAGTCGACCCCGGCCAGGAGGAGGTCGCCCGCACCCTGGGCCGCGGTGGCGCGGCGGTGCTGTTCGGCGTCACGCTGCGCCAGGTCCGCCCGGCCGTCACCGCAGGGGCGCTGCTGGTGGCGCTGTATGTGCTCAGCGATTTCGGCGCGGTCGCGGCGATGCGCTACGAGGCCTTCACCTGGGTCATCTACGGCGCCTACCGGTCCGGGTTCAACCCGGCCCGGGCGGCGGTGCTCTCGCTGCTGCTGCTGGTGTTCGCGATGGTTCTGGTGGCCGGCGAGCGCTGGGCCCGCGGGCGGGCCGAGGCCCGGGTCGGCTCGGGCGCGCCGCGACCCGCCCCGGTGAGCCGGCTCGGGCGCCGGCAGCCCGTCGCGCAGGCTGCGGCGGCCGCGGTGCTGCTGGTCGCGCTGGCGGTTCCGGGCTACGCGCTATCGGTGTGGCTGTCGGCCGGCGGGCTGCGGTTCGACGGCCCGGCCTGGGTGTCGGCGATGGCGGCGACGGTGTGGCTGTCGGCGGCCGCCGCGCTGGTCACCACGGTGGCCGCGCTGCCGCTGGCGGTGCTGGCCGCCCGCTACCGCAGCCCCGGGGTCCGGTTGCTGGAGAGCGTCAGTTACCTGTCCCACGGCCTGCCGGGCGTGGTGGTGGCCATCGCCATGGTGTCGGTGGGAGTGGCGCTGCTGCGCCCGATCTACCAGCGCGAACCGCTGCTGATCCTGGCGTACGCGGTGTTGTTCATCCCGCTGGCGCTGGGTTCGGCCCGCGCCGCGGTGGAGGCGGTCCCGCCGCGGCTGGACGAGGTCGCCCGATCGCTGGGCCGGCCGCCGCTGCGCGCATTCCTCGGCGTGAGCGCCCGGATCTCGGCGCCCGGCATCGCCGCCGCGGCCATTCTGGTCCTGTTGACCTGCATGAAGGAGCTTCCGGTGACTTTGCTGCTGCACCCGACCGGCACACACACCCTGGCCACCCGGATGTGGGGGCACAGCTTCGTCAGCGACTACGCGGCCGCCGCGCCGTACGCGCTGGCGCTGCTGCTGTTCGCCGCGATCCCGACCGCGGCGCTGGGCGTCTGGACCACCCGGGCGCCGGCGGTGGCCCATGTCTGAGCCGGGGGTCGACATCGCCGGTCTGGCCAAGGCGTTCGGGGCGCGCCAGGTGCTGCGCGGCATCGACCTGGCGGTCCCGAACGGCACGCTGACCGCGGTGCTGGGGCCCTCCGGGTGCGGCAAGACGACCCTGCTGCGCATCGTGGCGGGGTTCTGCGACCCCGACGCGGGCGCGGTGCGGATCGCCGGCCGAATGGTGGCCGAGCCGGGGCGCGGGGTGCCTGCGCACCGCCGCCGGGTCGGCCTGATGCCGCAGGAGGGGGCGCTGTTCCCGCAGCTCAGCGTTGCCGGCAATGTCGAGTACGGGATCCCGGCCGCGCGACGCAGCCCGGCGGAGCTCGGGCGCTGGCTGGGGCTGGTCGGCCTGGACGGTCTGGCCGGCGCCCGCCCGCACGAACTGTCCGGCGGCCAGCAGCAGCGGGTGGCGCTGGCCCGCGCGCTGGCCGCCCGGCCGCAGGTCCTGCTGCTCGACGAGCCGTTCGCCGCGCTGGACGCCGGGCTGCGGGTCCGGGTCCGGGAGGACATCGCGAACATCCTGCGCGCGTCGGGGACGACGTCGGTGCTGGTCACCCACGACCAGTCCGAGGCGCTGTCGCTGGCCGAGTCGGTCGCGGTGCTGCTGGACGGCCGGCTGGCTCAGCACAGCGCCCCCGACGAGCTGTACCGGCTGCCGGCCGACCTGGAGGTGGCCCGCTTCGTCGGCGACGCGATGGAGTTGGCCGGGCGCCGCGACGGGTCGGTGGCGCGCACCGCGCTCGGGGCGCACCCGGTCCGCAACGCGGGCGCCGACGGTCCCGCGACGGTGGTGCTGCGCCCCGAACAGCTGGTCCGGGGAGACGGGGACGACCCGCAGGCCACCGTCACCGCGCGGCGGTTCTACGGATCGGCCACCGCGCTGCAGGTGGTGCTCGACGACGGCGCCGCGCTGACCCTGGCAGGCCCGGCGCAGCGTGCCGCGGAGCCGGGGGAGCGGATCGGGATCCGGGTCGAGGGGTCGGTGCTGGCCTACTAGGCGGTGCGGCGGAGCTTGTCGCGCTGGGCCCGCTGCGCAAAGCCTCCGTTCCTCCGGCTTTGCTTGCGACCCAGCGGTCTACCATCCGGTGGGCAGCGGGTGGCCCTCGGCGAACCCGGCGGGGGACTGCACCCCGATGACCACCTTGTCGTGCAGTTCGGCGAGGTTGGCCGCCCCGACGTAGGTGGCGGTGCTGCGCACACCGGAGGTGATGTGGTCGAGCAGGTCCTCCACGCCGCCGCGTTCGGGGTCCAGCGCCATCCGCGAGCTGGAGATGCCCTCCTCGAACAGCGCTTTGCGGGCCCGGTCGAAGCCGGAGTCGGCGGCGGTGCGGGCGGCCACCGCCCGCTTGGACGCCATCCCGTAGCTCTCCTTGTAGGGCCGGCCGTCGCGGTCGCGCAGCAGGTCGCCCGGGGATTCGTAGGTGCCGGCGAACCAGGAGCCGATCATCACGTTCGACGCCCCGGCGGCCAGCGCCAGCGCGACGTCGCGGGGGTGCCGCACGCCGCCGTCGGCCCACACGTGGGCGCCCAGTTCGCGGGCGGCGGCCGAACATTCCAGCACCGCGGAGAACTGCGGCCGGCCCACCCCGGTCATCATCCGGGTGGTGCACATCGCGCCCGGTCCGACGCCGACCTTGACGATGGAGGCCCCGGCGTTGACCAGGTCCCGGGTTCCCGCGGCGGACACCACGTTGCCGGCGGCCAGCGGCAGGCCGAGGTCCAGGGCGGCGACGGTGGCGATGGCGTCGAGCATCTTGGCCTGGTGCCCGTGCGCGGTGTCGATGACGAGCACGTCGACCCCGGTCGCGGCGACGGCGCGGGCCTTGGCCGCCACATCGCCGTTGATGCCGATCGCGGCGGCGATCCGCAACCGGCCCCGGTTGTCGGTGTTGGGGGTGTAGATGCCGGCCCGGATCGCCCCGGTGCGGGTGAGCACCCCGGCCAGGCGCCCGTCGGCGTCGGTGAGCACCGCGACCGGCGCCGGCGCGTGCTCCAGCTGCGCGAACACCGAGCGCGGGTCCGCGCCGACGTCGGCGGTGACGAAGTCGGTGACGGCCACGTCGCGGACCCGGGCGAATCGGTCCACTCCGGAGCAGCCGGCCTCGGTGACCAGTCCGACCGGTCGACCGTCGGCGACGACGACCGCGGCGCCGTGCGCGCGCTTGTGGATCAGCGCGATGGCGTCGGAGACCGAACTGTCCGGCGCCAGGGTGACCGGGGTGTCGGCGACCAGGTCGCGGGATTTCACGAAGTCGACGGTCTCGGCGACGGCCTCCACCGGCAGGTCCTGGGGCAGCACCACGATGCCGCCGCGGCGGGCGATGGTCTCGGCCATCCGGCGTCCGGCGACCGCGGTCATATTGGCGACGACGACGGGGATCGTCGTCCCGGTGCCGTCGGCGGTGGACAGGTCCACGTCGAACCGGGAGGTGACCTCCGAGCGGTTCGGCACGATGAAGACGTCGTTGTAGGTCAGGTCGTTGGGCGGCTGCTGGCCGTCGAGGAAGCGCACGCGGTCAGCCTAATCGGGGAGTCAGCGCCCGAGCAGCAGGCGCAGCTCGGTCAGCCACGGGATGGCCACCGCCAGGGTCGGCAGCACCAGGACCGCGGCGGCGGCCAGGTAGGCCCCGGCCGACAGCGCCGCGCTGTTGGGTTTGCCGGCCAGCCGTCGCACCCGCAGCACGGTGTTGGTGCCGCCGGCGGCCAGCGCTCCGGCCGGTCGCGGTCCGGCGGCGCAGGCGACCAGCGCGCGGCCCAGGGGAGCGCGCCCGGCGGTGCGCACGGCGGCATCGTCGGCGAGCAGCTCGACCAGCAGCCGGACCGCGCCGAGGGCGCTGGCGCTGCGGACGAACCGGGGGAACGCCGCGTGCACGGCGGTGAACGCCTCCAGCACCAGATCGTGGCGGGCGCGCAGGTGGGCCTGCTCGTGGCTGAGGATGGCGGCCATCTCGGCGTCGTCGAGGGTGTTCAGGGTGCCCTCGGAGACCACCACGCGGCTGCGGACGCCGGGCAGGCAGTAGGCCAGCGGTTGGTCGACGTCCAGGATGCGCAGCGCTCCGCGGTTGGCGGCCAGCAGGTCCACCAACATGCGGTGGTGTGCCCGACGGCGGCGGGTGACCACCGCGACCCGCACCACGGCGACCGCCAGACGGGCGCCGACCAGCAGCGTCACGCCGAGGGCGCCGACGTAGAGCAGCCACAGCGGCCAGCCGAGGCGGTCCAGCGCCGAGGCCAGCCCGTGCGACGGCAGTCCGTCCGGGCCGGGCAGGAAGAGTCGGCTGGCCACGGCCAGTCCGGCGCTGAACGCCGACAACACCGCGGCGATGGCGATCGCCTGCCACAGCGTCAACGCCGCGCGGGGTGCCCGCAGCGGCCATTGGGATCGGGCCAGCAACTCCGGGATCGGCCCGGCGAGCAGCAGGGCGAGCAGAGCGAAGGCCGGCGCGGACACGCCTTCTAGTGTCCCCTACCCGGTCGCGGCGCCGCCAGCGGATCGGTCAAATGAGTGCTTGGTTTCCAATTCGTCGAGGGCCCGGCGCAGCGCGTCGGCCTCATCGATGCCGACCCGTTCCACGAAGTGCATCAGCGCGGCCTGTCGGCTGCCGGTGTCGGCGGCCTGGTCCAGCGCGTCGACCATCAATCCGGCGACCAGCACGTCGCGGCCGTGGGACGGGGCGTAGCGGTGCGCGCGGTCGTCGCGGTGCTGGATGACGAGGTTCTTGCGCGCCAGTCGCTGCAGCACGGTCATCACGGTGGTGTAGGCGAGGTTGCGTCGCGCGGACAGCGCCTCGTGGACCTGACGCACGGTCTGCGGCGCGGTGGAGGACCATAGGTGGTCCATGACCGCCTGCTCCAAATCGCCCAAGCGGGCCGTTCTGCTCATGATCTGTTCATCTCCCCAGCGCTATGCGCGCTCTCTAGCGTACCCGCGTTACTACGGGTCGTCGTTATCAAGATGTTCGGTCCGGCGGAGCTTCCGCCCGGTTCGGCGTCGCCGCTGGTCAGCGGCAGATTCGCCGAAACTCGGGTGTGAAAGCTGTCACAGCGTTTGGAACGCTGAACCACCGAGGTTCTATGGTTAGGTTTACCTATCCTAACCAGGAGGCGTGATGACTGTCCTGACCGAGGACCCGTTGATCTCCGCGATGGCTATCCGTGAGGAGCTGCCGCTGCACGAATCCGCGCGACGGCTGCGCGCCTTCTATCCGGAGTGTCCGCGGGTCTACGGGGTCGCGGTGATGGGCGATGTCTCCCGGCGGCGCTGGTGGCCATTGGCCGAGGCGCTGACCGACGGACGGCTGGCGCAGATGTACGCCGACGCCGCCGCCGAGATCGACAATCCGACCGCCGCCGCGCAGCAGCTGGCCGCCAGCCTCGCCCACGCGGTGATCGGGCGGGTGGTAGCGCTGGTGGTTTCCGAGGGACGCGCCTGGGACGCCGGACTGGAGAATCTCTGGGTGCACGTCGACTCCGACGGCGCCATCGACTGGCTGGGCGTGGTGGACCCGACGGTTCGGGTGCTGCCCGACGATCCGGACACCGGACGGGCCGGGGCCGTCGAGCTGCCCAGCGAGCCGGCCCTGGCGACCTGGATTGCGCATCGCTGCCATCGCACGCTGGAACCGCTGTTCGCCGAACTGTGCCGGGTGAGCGGGGCCGCTGTGAGCGTGCCGGCGATGTGGCGCATCGTCGGCACCGCCGTGGTGGTCGCGGCCACTCAGGTGCCGCTGCTGGCCGGGGTCAGCGAAAACGCCGGTATGCGCCGGGGTCAGTGCGTGCTCGACGCGCTGGTCGGATTCGGCCTGCCGGTGCGCGGCCGCGCGCCGATGAAAGTGGCACTTGCAAGTTAGGGCAGCCTTGCCTATACTTATAGGTGCGAGGCTAACGGACCGAGCCGGAGTCCTGAGGGCTGCAGGACCGCCGGTCCACTCCGAAGGTTGGGGCCCCGCGCCGAAAGGCGCGGGGCCCCAATCGCTTTTTGCGCCGATGCGCGGTTTCGAGATGCGATTCGGCGGCCGTTAGGTGTAGACCTGAAACCGTGGAAGCGAACTCGTCACCGGTGCCCGCGGACAAATCCGCGCCGTTCGACAACGTGATCGGCCTCACCTATACCGAGGTCGGCCCAGACGGCGCCAAGGCCCAGCTGGAGGTGAACCCGACCCTGCTGCAGCCAGCCGGACTCATCCACGGCGGCGTCTACTGCGCGATGATCGAGTCGATGGCCAGCGTGTCCGGCTACGCCTGGCTGCTCGAGCACGGCGGCGGAACGGTCGTCGGGGTCAACAACAACACCGATTTCCTGCGCGCGCTGACCGGCGGAACGGTCTACGGCGCCACCGAACCGATCCACCGCGGCCGTCGTCAACAACTCTGGCTGGTGACGATCCGCGATGAGAAGGACCGCGCCGTCGCGCGCGGCCAGGTTCGACTGCAGAACCTGCCGCCGGAGTAGCCGGCCGGCTGGTTAGCCGGCCTTCTCGTTCTCGACGGCGGCGATCTCCTCGAGTTGCTCGATCCGGGTGCGGGCGTAGGCCTGCTGCTCGGTCATGGTCAGCTGTCCGCGGCCCGGTGACAGGAACGACCGGGTCCAGGACAGCACCGTCATCAGCTTGGACTGGAACCCGACCAGGTAGATCAGGTGCAACCCGAGCCAGGCGAGCCACGCCAGGAAGCCGCCGAACTCCAGCTTGCCGACCTGGGCCACCGCCGAGTACTTCGACACCGCGGCCATCGAACCCTTGTTGAAGTACTTGAACGGGGCCCGGCTGTCCGGGGAGGCGCCCTTGAGTTCGGCCTTGATCAGATCCGCCGCGTACTTGGCGCCCTGGATCGCGCCCTGGGCCTGTCCGGGCACGCCCTCGACGAACGCCATGTCGCCGACCACCCAGACGTTCGGGTGCCCGGGAATGGTGAGGTCGGGCAGCACCTTGACCCGGCCGGCCCGGTCGATCTCGGTGTCGGACTGCCGCGCCAGGTCCGCGCCCAGCGGGCTGGCCGCCACGCCGGCCGACCACACCTTGGTCGCCGACTCGATGCGCTTGCTGGTGCCGTCCTTGTACTTGACCACCAGTCCGTTGCGGTCGACGTCGGTGACCATCGCGTTCAGCTGGATCTCGACGCCCAGCTTCTCCAGCCGCTTGTGCGCCTTCGCGCCCAGCTTGGGTCCCATCGGCGGCAGCACCTGGTCGGCGCCTTCGATCAGGATGACCCGGGCCTGGGTGGGGTCGATGTGCCGGAAGGCGCCTTTGAGGGTGCTGTCGGACAGCTCGGCGATCTGGCCGGCCATCTCCACGCCGGTGGGGCCGGCGCCGACGACGACGAAGGTCAGCAGCTTCTCCCGGCGCACCGGGTCGCTGGACCGTTCGGCCTGCTCGAACGCGCCGAGGATCCGGCCGCGCAGCTCCAGCGCGTCGTCGATGGTCTTCATACCGGGCGCCCATTCGGCGAACTGGTCGTTGCCGAAGTACGACTGCCCGGCGCCGGCGGCGATGATCAGGCTGTCGTACGGCGTGCGGTAGCTGTGCCCGAGCAGCACCGAGTCCACGGTCTGGTTGACCAGGTCGATGTGGGTGGCCTCGCCGAGCACCACCTGGGCGTTGCGCTGCTTGCGCATGATCAGCCGGGTCGGCGGCGCGATCTCCCCCTCGGACAGGATTCCGGTGGCGACCTGGTACAGCAGCGGCTGGAACAGGTGGTGTGTCGTCTTGGCTATCAGCTTGATGTCGACATCGGCGCGCCGCAGCTTCTGCGCCGCGTTCAGGCCGCCGAAGCCGGAACCGATGATGACGACCTTGTGCTTATCCGATTGAACGGCACCGGGATGGCTCACCTTTGGCTCCTAGAACAGGCTGTTGAAATCGACCGCCTATACCGTAGCCGTCCGCGGCCGGAGCGTCCCGGGGAAGTCCCGATCATCGCAGCATCGGAGTCAGCGCGGCGCCGAGTTCGGTGATCGCCCCGGGCCGGTAGAACGGCATATTGACCGCGATGCCGGTGACGCCGGCGTCGAGCACCTTGCGCTGGATCTGCTCGGCGATCGAGTCCGGACTGCCGGCCAGCACCCGGTCGGCCCGGTCGCCGAGCGCGTCGACGTCGAAGTTCTCGTCGACGATCGCGGTGGCCAGGATGCTGGTGGCCAGCGTCGCCGGATCGCGGTCGATCTCCTCGCAGCAACGTCGGGCCACCCCCACCTTGTGCGCGAGCTCGCTGAATCCGGCGATCAGGTTGAGGTGGTCGAAGTGCCGGGCGGCCAGCGGGATGGTCTTGCGCTCACCGCTGCCGCCGATCATCAGCGGAATGTGGTCGCGGTAGCGCGGCTCGGACATCGCCTGATCGCACCGGTAGTACTCGCCGGAGAAGGTGGGCCGTTCCCCGCGCAGCATCGGCAGGATGATCTCCAGCGCCTCGCCGAGCTTGGCGAACCGTTCAGTGAAGGTGCCGAAGTCGAAGCCGAGTTGGTCGTGCTCCAGCTCGAACCAGCCGGTGCCCAGGCCGAGGATGGCGCGGCCGGCGCTGATCACGTCGAGCGTGGTGATCTGCTTGGCCAGCAGCGTCGGGTTGCGGTAGGTGTTGCCGGTCACCAAGGTGCCCAGCTGCAGGTTCTGGGTATGCGCGGCGAGCGCGCCGAGGGTGGTGTAGGCCTCCAGCATCGGCTGGTCGGGCTCACCGAGCATGGGCAGTTGATAGAAGTGGTCCATCACGAACAGCGCCTCGAAGCCGGCGGCGTCGGCTTCGGCGGCCTGTGCGACGACGGTGGGGAAGAGGTTCTCGACGCCGGAGCCGTAGGAGAAGTTCGGGATCTGCAGTGCGAGTCGGAAGGTCACCTGCTCGACCCTAACCGCGAAACGGCGGCGGGGCTCGTGAGCGGCGATCCTCTACTCAGCCGAAGTGTGCGGGAACCCCGTTGCTGACGTGCAGGGTCTGCCCGGTGATGTGCCGGGCCGACGGGCTGGTCAGAAACAGCGCGAGCCGGGTGATCTCAGCCGGCACCGTCGGCTGCGGAGCGGACAGGCCGTCGTATCCGGTCTCCATGCTGCGGCCGGCGGCGATGACGTTCACGGTGATGCCGCGGGTGCCGAAGTGCTGGGCCTGGCCGGCGGTCCAGTCCGACAGCGCCGATTTCACCGCGGCCGCGATGCTGCCGTCGCGGACCGGCTCGGGCACCAGCGACAGGATCGCGCCACCGGAGCGCAGGTGATCGCCGATGGTCTGCAGCATCAGGATCGGGGCCAGCACGGTGGTGTCGAGCGCCTCATGCCAGGCCGCCGAGGTCTGGGCCAGGGTGTAGGTGCGGGGATCGCCGGGATCGCGCCGCGGCGCGGGCACGTTGACGATGGCGTCGAGGTGATGCGGGAACAGGCTGCGCGCCTCGGCCAGGCCCGCGGCGTCGGCGGTGTCGCACACCACGTAGTCGACGTCGAGTTCCTTGGCCAGGATCTCCAGATCGTCGCGCAACCGCCCGGACACCACCACGTTGTGGCCGGCGTCGAGGAATCCGGCCGCGACCGCGCGCCCCACCTCGGTGTCGGCCCCGGTGACGAGTACCTCCATCGCCATAGTCCTGGTCTCCTTGCGTGCGCCGGCGAACGTGAAATCGCAGTACACGTTACTGGACGGTAGTTATCCTGCGAAATTCTTCCGACGGTGAGCCGGACGGCTCCCGGTGGCGACACCAGATCACCTCACAGCCGCGCGGTCGTTTGCGGCGGGCCCTGGACACGGTAGGTTCATGGGCATGTCTTCGTTTGCCCGCAAGCATTCCCGGCTGTCCGCGATCGCCGGCGCCGGTGTGATCGCGCTGGTGCTGCCCATGTCGGTCGCCCACGCCGACCCGGAGCCGCCGGTCGACCCCAATGCCCCGACGGCGCCGGCGGAACCGGCCCCGCCGGCCGACCCCAACGCTCCCGCTGCGCCGGCCGACCCGGCCGCTCCCGCCGATCCGGCCGCCCCGGCTGACCCCGCAGCGCCAGCGGACCCCGCCGCCCCCGCGGACCCGAACGCCCCTGCGCCGGCCGATCCGAATGCCGCGCCGGCCGCGCCCGAGGACCCGGCGCTCGCCGACCCGAACCGGGTCAACAACGCGGCGGGCGGATTCAGTTTCGTGCCGCCCCCGGGCTGGACCGTCGGCGACGCCAGCCGGCTCAACTACGGCCAGGCGCTGCTGACCAAGACTGTCGAGCCGGCCGCCCCTGGCGCCCCGGCCCCGGAGCCCGCCACCGACACCAGCATCCTGCTGGGCCGGCTGGACCTGAAGCTGTTCGCCGGCGCCGAGCCGGACAACGCCAAGGCCGCCCGCCGACTCGCCTCGGACATGGGCGAATTCTTCATGCCGTTCCCCGGCACCCGGCTGAACCAGTCCAGCGCCCCGCTGGACGCCGGCGGGATGACCGGCTCCGCGGAGTACTACGAGGTGAAGTTCACCGACGAGAGCAAGCCGGCCGGCCAGATCTGGGCCGGCGTGGTCGGCGACGCGGGCGTCAACCTGCCGCGCGAGCAGCGCAATCAGCGCTGGTTCGTGGTGTGGCTGGGCACCGCCAACGACCCGATCGACCAGGCCGCCGCCACCGCGCTGGCCAACTCGATCCGGCAGTGGACCCCGCCGCCAGCCGAACCGGCCCCCGCGGCCGATCCCAACGCGGCGCCGGCCGCCGACCTGCCCCCGGGCGCCATGCAGCCCGGCGAGGTCCGGCCGGTCGAGAACCCGGATCCGGCCATGCTTCCCCCGGCCTGACCGAACAGCTCCGAGCAAACCCCGGTCCGCGTGCGAACGCGGACCGGGGTTTTCTCTGCCGTCGCCAAAGTGGATGTTGAATCGTTACCCGCGGCGGGTATAGCTGAAGGGACGACCCGGGTCCGCCGGACCCGAAACGGACAAGGAGACCGCGATGGACACCCTGCTTGTGACGACCCTGGCTTCCGGGCCGACCGTCGAACTGCTCGCCGAACGGTCGACCACCTTGACCAGCGTCGGCTGGATCGGCTACATCATCATCGGCGCCCTGGCCGGCTGGATTGCCGGCAAACTGGTCAAGGGCGGTGGGTCCGGCCTGCTGATGAACATCGTGATCGGCGTCGTCGGCGCGCTGATCGGCGGATTCCTGCTGAGCTTCTTCCTGGACACCGCCGGTGGCGGCTGGTGGTTCACCCTGTTCACCGCAATCCTCGGATCGGTGATCCTGTTGACGGTGGTCGGGAAGGTGCAGAACAAATAGCCGCCTGGCACGGTCCGACGACGGCGCGTCGACCCGCTGAAATCAGCGGATTGGCGCGCCGTCGAGCGTGGTGACCATATCGTCGAGCGGGCGGCGCGGCGTGGCGGGCAACGGGTCGGCGTTGATCGGAGCCCAGCCGATCCGCAGCAGCATCTGCGGCTCGCAGGCGCCGCCCAGCACCACGGTGCGGACCAGGTCCCGGGTCTTGGGCACCTCGAGCGGATCGGTCAACGGGCAACTGGACAGACCCAGCGCGGTGGCGGTCAGCAAGACGGCGCCGGTCGCCTCACCGGCGCGCAGCACGGTCAGCGGGTCATCGTTGGCCGTGCCGAGCGCGACCACGATGCCGGCGTCATCGCGGGCGTCGACGCCCGCCGGCTGCGCCAGATCGGGGCTGGCGAAGCGGCGCGCCGGGAACGCGGCCTGCCGATCGACGGCGGGAGTGTTGCGCGCGGGCACGCCGACGTCGCCGGCCACCCGTCCGCTCCACTGCGCAAGCTCGGCCAGGTAGTCGGCGTCGTCGGAGCGATGCCGCACCGCGGCCGCCAGCACCCGGCTGATCTGGCCGGTTTTCACTCGGCGCAGGGTGACGCCGAGGCGCGCGGCCCGGGCCGCCATCAGCGCGATATCGCCGCCGGGCACCGGCCACGAGCTGTAGATCCGGCGGTCCGAGCGCCGCCGCGGGATGGCCGCGGCCAGCGCGATGTCCTGCTCACTGCCGCCGCGGTCGCAGAACTCGATGCTGGCCAGGTGATCGGGCTCGCTCGGGTCGGGCATCCGTCGCACGTGCGTCTGCCAGCCCAGGGCGGCCATGCCGACGACGAAATGCTGCAGGGCCGCCCCACAACTGAGGATCAGGTCCCGCCGCGCCGGGTCCGTGTGCGGCAGGTGTTGCGCGGAGTCGGCGTACAGGTGCGCCGACTCCTGACCGATCCGCCACTTCCAGGGCTGGGAATTGTGCACCGACGGCGCCCGCATCGCGAGGGCCAAGGCGGCGCGGACCGTGTCCTGGTCCGGCAGGTCGAAGCTCATACCCAAACAGTGGCGCCGCGAGGTCGATCAGGGGGTGCGCAAAAGGCCCCGATCAGGGGGCTTTTGGTCACTTCCGGGATTTCTAGGAGGCGGCGTGCCAGACCAGCGCCGCCGCGAGCGCGCCGATCCCGTTCAGCGACCAGTGCAGCGCGATGGGGGCGATCAGGCTGCCGCTGCGCCGGCGCAGCCAGCTGAACACGAAACCGGCCGCCGCGGTGGCGATGACCGCCCCGACGATGCCGACGACGGTGCCGAAGACGCCGCCGCCGAGGATGCGGCTGAACCCTACGTTGCCCGCGGTCAGGCCCAGCGAGCTGGCGATGTGCCAGAAGCCGAAGAGCAGCGACCCGACGGCGAGCACCCCGCGGAAGCCCCAGGCCCGGTCCAGCGCGCCGTGCAGCACCCCGCGAAACGCCAGTTCTTCGGGGATGACGGTCTGCAGCGGAATGATCACCATCGAGGCGATCAGCGCGCCGGACAACGTCGCGTAGTGGTCGTTGAGGAACAGCGGGCGGGTCCACGGCAGCACCGCGCCGACCGCGACAACGGTGGCGACCAGGCCGAAAGCGCCCAGCCCGTACACCGCTCCGGAGCGCCAGTGCTCCCGGCCGAGCCCGAGTTCGGCCCAGCCGAGGCCGCGTGAGCGGACCAGCAGCACCAGACCCAGCGCGGCCGCCGGCACGGTCACCACGTTCGCCCACGGGGTGGTGAAGTGGGCAATCAGGTTCGTCATCGCCAGCACCACCACGACCACCGCGATATCGACGTGGACACGGGCGTGCTGCAGCGCCGACAACAGCGAATGCAAGGGGTGCGCGGCGGTGAAATGATCGACGGAATGGTCCCCGACGGCGGGCCCGTTGGCGGGCAGCGCGGCGGCAGGGGCGTCGATGATCACCGGGAGAGCATACCGGGAACTCGCCCAGACACCGATCCGCGATGCCGTGACCTGCGGACTCACCCTCTGGAACGGGCCAGGGGAGCAGCCCGCGCGGCCAAACCCGCACGGTATAACTGAGAAACTCTTATCCTCTAGTTCATTCGGCGATCGGGGGCTGGCATGCGCGTGTTGCTCACCGGCGTCCACGGCGCCCTCGGCCGGGCGGCCGCCCGGCAACTGCTGGCCGCCGGCAATGAGGTGAGCGCCGTGGCCCCCGCCGACCAGCCACGGCTGGACCCGCGGGTGTGGCTGACCATCGCCGGGCCGTCCGGCGGCGCGCTCTACGCCCTGGCCGAGGACGCCGACGTCATCGTGCACCTGAGCGCCGTCGAGCCGAGCGCGCCGGAATCCTCGGGCATCGGCGGGGTGCTGGCGGTCACCGAGGCCGCCGGGCGATCCGGGTCGCGGCTGCTGGTCGTGACACCCCTGGCCGGCAGCCCTGCTCGGCACCGGCACGCCGAGCAACTGGTCACCTCCTGCTGGGCGCCGAGCCTGCTGATCCGGGTCGCGCCGTTGCTGGGCCGGGACGCGAACTGGATGGTCGACCGGACGGTGGCGACGCTGCGCCGCCGCGCCGCGGTGGCGTCGATGCCCGCGCTGCACACCGAGGACCTGCTGCGATTCCTGACCCGAGCGATCGGCTCGCACCGCACCGGAACGGTGGATCTGGCGATGCCGGAGCCCGTCGACACCGCGGCGGCTCGCCGCTGGCTCACCCGCGCCGTGCTGCCCCCGGGGGCCGGCTGGGCCGAACCCGGGTGTGCGCTGGATCTGAGCGCCCTGCGGGACTGGGAGTTTGCCTGTGGCTGGGAGCCCGCGGCGGCGGTGATCGACACCGCCCGCGGATTGGCCCGCCGGATGGGTCCGGCGATCCGGCCGCTTCCGCCGATCGCGGGCGAGCACCTGATCGACCCGGCTCCGCCCGGTCGGGCCGGCGAATTCGACACCCTGATCGACCACCGGTTTCCGGAGTTCGCGGCGGCCTCCGACGGCGGACCCGACGTGCCCGCCGCGTTGCCGCCGCTGTCGCTGGATCTGCAGGCCGGCGCGCTGGGCTGCGCCCGCGCCGCGATGGCGGCCGTCATGGGCCTGCCCGGCGGATTGTCGGCCGAGTGGACGCAGCGCGGCGTCGCGGTGGTGGGACAGCGTTTCTACGTCGGCACGTCGGCCGCCGAAGCGGTGGCCGCGCTGCGCGCCCGGCCCGCCGCGCTCGCCGCGATGAACACCCGGCTGCTGGCCGCGGCCCGGCGATTCAGCGCCGACTGCGACGCGTTGGCGCTGGACGCCGCCACCGACCCGTTCGCCGAGGTCCCCGCCGCGGCGCTGACCGACGCGCAGCTGGGCGTGGCGATCAACGCCACGGCAGACCGGATCAGGCAGGGCTGGACGACCACGGGGCTCGGTGTGCTGATCGAGGAGACGCTCGGCCCCGCCGAGCGTCGCCGGGCGCCGGTGCGCTGGCTGGGCGAACTGGCCGCCGCCGCCCAGCGCCTCGATCTGCGGGCGCCACCGCAGTCCGTCGCCCCGCAGACCACGACCGAACCGATCACCGCCCGGGACCCGCTGACCCGCCGACTTCTGGCCGCGGCCCGCTCCGGGCGGGACCGCTGCTGGGGGATCACCCACGCCGAGCTCGCCCGGCTGGCGACCCTGGTCGAGGAGGCCGGCATTCGGCTGGCCGCGGTCCGCTCGCTGGCCGAACCGGCCGACGTGCACTTCCTGACCTGTGACGAATTGACCGCCGCGCCGCTGGACACCCGGCTGCGGGTGAAGCGTCGGCAGGACGACGCCCAGCGGCTGGCGGCTGAGCCGTTTCCCACCCACATCGACGGCCGTTGGAATCCGTTGCCGCAGCAGGACACCGGCTAGCGCAGGTCGGCGAACGCCTTGCTCACCGAATGGCGGCCCTCCACTATCACCCGGTCGATATCCGGCAGCAGCCGCGGGTTGCTCATCACGATCTCGTCGACGTCGGATCGGTTCAGGTGCGGCACTCGATCCGCGGGACGGTGAGGCCGCACCCGCCGAGATAGCCGTTGTGCGGGGTGCGGACCCGCTCGATGCCGTGTTTGTCTGCGGCGGAGTCGAATTGGCGGACCAGTCGGTTCATGACGGCGACCGCATCGTCTGGTCGTCGCCGACCAGGAGAGCCTCACCGGTGTTCTTCCCAACTGGAGAGCGGGGCGGTGCAGAGCGCCTGCGGGTACTTCTGCGCGTTGCCGATGGGCATCAGCGCGGGCACGTCGAAACCCGCGGTGAACGCGTCCAGCGCGGTGGCCACGCCAGCAGCATGATCAGCAGCTTGGATTGGATGCTGACCCGGCCCTGCCTGCGCAGCGACATCCCGAGGAGCTTGGCCGCCGTGGCAGGCGATTCCACCCGGGTCGGGTTCAGGATTCGAGGTAGTCGTGGTGCGGGTGACCATAGCCCGCCATCGTCGCTGTTGAGTGGCGAATCGGCTAGGCCGGACCCAGGATTCGCCAACCGTGCGGCGGGGTGGTGACCTCGTCGACCAGTTCCTCGACAGGCGCCCCGGCGCCGGCCAGGATCCGGGCCCGCCGCGGCAATGCGACGGTGAACGGCTCGTCGCCGGCGTTGAGGGCGACGAACAGCTCCTGATCGCCCGCGTGACAGCGATAGAGATAGCGTCGATTGTCCAGGCTCAGCGCCTCGGTGCGGGCGGTGTGCAGCCACGGATGCCGGCGGCGCAGGCCGATCAGGAACTGATGCAGCGCGAACATCTGCTGCCCGGTCTCGTCGACCGGTAGTGGGGGAGCGCCGAATTCGGGTCGCACCGCGTCGTCTCCGCCGGCGCGGTCCTCCTTGACGCCGGTGAAGGCGAACTCGTCGCCGGCGTAGATCGTCGGGACTCCGCCGACGGTCATCAGCAGCACCAGCGCCAATTCGACGTGCGCCGGATTGTCCAGCTTGCTGGCGATCCTGGTGACATCATGGTTGCCGATGAACGTCTGCGGCACAAAGGAATCCAAGAATCCGTCGTGGCGGCGCAGCGCCCAATCCAGCTCGTGGAAGTTGCCGTCGTTGAGCGAACTCCAGATCCCCTTCCACAGTTCGTACTGGGTGACGGCGTCGAATCCGGCGTCGGCGACGATCTGCGGGTAGTCGCCGTGGATGACCTCGCCGACGATCCAGGCGTCGGGATGGGCGGCCCGCACCCGCGGCAGCACCTGGGTCCAGATCTTCGGCGCGACCGCATAGGCGGCGTCCAGGCGCCACCCGTCGGCGCCGCGGTCGAGCCAGTGCGTCATCACCTCGGTGACGTAGTCGGCGACCGCCGGGTTGGTGTGGTTGAGCGCCACCAGGTCGGCGTGGCCTTCGAAGCTGGAGAACCGCCCGGGGCGGCCGCGGAACCAGCGCCGGGCTCCTTCGTCGCCGTCCAGCGCCGCCCGGTGCGCCGGGAAGTCCAGGCCGACATGGTTGAACACACCGTCGAGCAGCACCCGCAGCCCGCGCGATCGGGCCTGGGCCACCAGGTCGTCGAAGTCGGCGTCGTCGCCCAGTCGCGGATCGATGCGGAAATGGTCGGTGGTGTCGTAGCCGTGGCTGCGGGAGGCGAACACCGGGCCCAGTGCCACACCGGAGGCGCCGAGCGTCTGCGCGTGGTCGAGCCACGCGGTGACGCGGCGCAGCCGATGCTGGTCCGCGCCGGGTGGGTCATCGGACGGAAAAGCCCCGACGAAGCCGAGCGGGTAGACCTGCCACCAGATCGCATGCTGCACCCAATCCGGCTCTGCCATGGGCGCCAAGTGTAGCCACCATCACTACGGCGGGGCGCTGTGACGGATGGGAAAACCCGGTGCGATCTCCGCGGTGCGGCTAGGTTCGGTTCCGTGAGTCGACTCCGTCGTGGGACCGGTCCGTGCTGATCGCGGCTCTGCGGGACCTGCAATGGCGCAAACGCAGGTTCATCATCGCCGTCGTCGGCACCGCCTTCGTCTTCGCGATGACGCTGGTGCTGACCGGTTTGGCGAACGGCTTCCGGGTCGAGGCGCGCAACACCGTCGACTCCTTCGGCGTCGACTATTTCCTCATCCAGGAGGGCACCGTCGGCCCGTTCCTGGGGTCCTCGCCGTTCTCTGAGGCAGAGGTCGCCCGCGCCCAGCGGTTGCCGGGCGTGCGGGCCGCCGCCCCGCTGGTCTACGCCGGCACCACCGCCATGGACGGCCACACCGCGCGGACGATGAACCTGTTCGGCGCGCCCACCGACGGTCCGGGCATGCCGGAGATGGACCGCGGCCGCCCGCCCGCCGACCCGGATGAGGTGGCGGTGTCCTCGACGTTGGGCCGGCAGATCGGCGACACCCTGGAGATCGGCTCGAATCATCTCAAGGTTGTTGGGATCGTGGACAATTCGACGGTGCTGGCCAAGCAGCCGAACCTGTTCCTGACCGTGCGTGGCGCGCAGCAGATGGTCTACGGCGACAAGCCGGTGATCTCCTCGATCGGGATCCGGGGCGACCCGGCGGAACTGCCGCCCGGCTTCGTCAAGGTGGATCGGCAGGGCGGCGTCGACGACATGATGCGCCCGCTGAAGGTCGCCGTCGAGGCGATCTCCATCATGGCCATGCTGCTGTGGCTGGTCGCCGCGCTGATCGTGGGTTCCATCATTTACATGTCGGCGCTGGAACGCACCCGCGACTTCGCGGTGTTCAAAGCGGTTGGGGTGCGGTCCGGCTCGGTGCTGGCCGGACTGGCGCTGCAAGCGGTGATCGTCGCGGTGATCTCGGCGCTGCTGGGCGTGGCGCTGTCGCTGGTGCTGGGCCCGCTGTTCCCGATGATCGTGGTGGTGCCCGACGGCGCCTACCTGCTGTTGCCGGTCGTGGCGGTCAGCATCGGGTTGTTGGCGAGCGTGGCCGGGTTGCGGCGCGCCGTGCTGGTCGATCCCGCTATCGCGTTTGGGGGCCCCTGACATGCCGGATCTGCTGATCAACGACCTGGTGGTGGAATACGCCGGCCCCACCGAGACGATCCGCCCCATCGACCATCTCAACGTGAAGGTCGAGGCCGGGTCCCTGGCAATTCTGTTGGGCCCCAGCGGTTGTGGGAAGACGACGCTGCTGTCGTGCTTGGGCGGCATCCTCAAGCCGGCCGCCGGGCAGATCACCTTCGGCGACGTCGACGTCACCGCGCTGGACGCCAAGGGACTCACCGAATACCGGCGCAACACCGTCGGGATCGTCTTCCAGGCGTTCAATCTGATCCCCAGCCTCACCGCGCTGGAGAACGTGATGGTGCCGCTGCGCGCGGCCGGTTTCGACCGCCGCAAGTCGCGGCAGCGCGCCGCCGAACTGTTGGACCGCGTCGGCTTAGGTGAGCGGATGGAACACCGGCCCGGTGATCTCAGCGGCGGCCAGCAGCAGCGGGTGGCGGTGGCGCGGGCGATCGCGCTGGACCCGCCGCTGATCGTCGCCGACGAGCCCACCGCGCACCTGGACTTCATCCAGGTAGAAGAGGTGCTGCGACTGATTCGGGAGCTTGCCGACGACGACCGCGTGGTGGTGGTGTCCACCCACGACAGCCGGATCCTGCCGATGGCCGACCAGGTGATCGAGATGGTGCCCGCGCTGGAAACGGTCAACCGGGACCCGGAGTTGCGTGAGGTGGCCGCCGGAGAGGTGGTGTTCGAGCAGAACACCATGGGCGATTTGATCTACGTCGTCTCCGAAGGCCGCTTCGAGGTGATCCGGCACCTGCCCGACGGATCGTCGGAGGCACTCGCCACCGTCGGCCCTGGTCAGTACTTCGGCGAAATCGGTCCACTGTTCGGCCTACCCCGGTCGGCGACCGTGCAGGCGGTGACCGACGGGGTGCTGGTCGGTTACACCGTGCAGGCGTTCCGGGAGCGGCTGGGCGCCACCGGGGTCAAGGACCTGATCGAGCGCAAACCCGTGCGCCTCGATGAGGTCGCCGACGAGGGTTAGCACCACCTAGCCTGGCCTTTTCCTCGCTTGTCGAACCCGGCTAGGAACCGGTTTCGGCGACGTTGAGCAGTACCCGGGTGATCGCCTCGATCTCGCCGACGAGCACGCGTTGCGCGGTGTCCTGGCGGTCCAGGTAGGCCGCGCACTCGCGCACCTGCTGGTCGGCCTCGGCGAGGTGGCGGGCGTCCACTCGCCACGGCTGGCCGGCCCGGGGCGCCTCGCCGCGCAGCGCGTCGACGTAATCGTCGACGGCCACCACGAACCGCAGATCGAGGTCCGCGTCCTTGACATTCGGCGTTTGGGATTCCAGCGTGGCGCACACGCTGGTGATGGTGTTCAGCGCCGCGCGGTAGGCGGTGAGCCAGTGCCGGACCTCGGGGTTGTCCGCGCGGATTCCGCCGCCGGCCGCCTCGAACGCCGACCGGGCCCGCGCGGCCCGGTTCCAGGCGGCCTCGACGGCGGCGTCGTGATCATCGGCCGAGTGCGCGAACGCCCGGATGACCGTTGCCGCGTAGTCGATTTCATCCTTGAGCAGCTCGCCGGCGCGTTGCCGGAGTCGAACCAGCGGGCGGTCGGGCAGCAGCACGTGGGTGGCGATGGCCAGGGCGCCGCCGAGGATGACGGCCACCACTCGGGTGCCCAGCGAGGGGGAGGCGGACGCGCCGTCGATGTCCAGCAGGAAAACCATGGTGGCCGCGGCGGCTGCGCTCAGCGGCGCGTAGCCGATGCCGGAGACGGCGAAGGTCAGTCCGAGGAAGATCACCGCCAGCACACCGGCGGCCAGCCCGACCGGATGGACCAGCATGGTCGCCGCGGTGGCGAGCACCACCCCGATCAGGACGCCGGCCAACCGGGTGGTGCATCGGGTGTAGGTGTGGGCGGTCTCCGGCCGCAGCACCAGCAGCACGGTCAGCGCGATCCAACTGCCGTCGTGCACGCCACTGATCCGCGCGGCCGCGACGCCGGCGGTCACCGCCGCCGCCAGGCGCAGCGCGTGCCGGAAGATCGGCGAATCGAAGGTCAATTGCTCCCGCAGCACCGCCTGCGGTGGGCGCCGCGGGGTGGCCGACCCGTGGAAATGCAGAGTGGCGGCCTCCATCACCTGCCGGCGCAGTCGACGGCCGTTCGGCACGGTCTGCGCCGGCAGCCCGTCGATGGCGCCGTCGAGCGCGGCCAGCGCGGCCGTCGCCTCGTCCCGGGCGCCCGGCGGATTCTCCGCGACCGCCTCCAGCATGTTCGCCGCGGCCCGCAGCGACTGTTCACCGGCCCGGGTCCCGGCCGCGGGGCGCAGCACATTGAGCGTCATGCCGATCCGTTCGGGCAGGGCATAGAGCCCGCGGAAGGCCATCGGCCGGCGGCGCGCCTGATTGTCGGTGGGGGTGTAGCGCTGCCGCAGGGCGATCAGCGGCCGGTGGTCGAGCACCGCGTCCGGGTCCTTGGCCAGCCGGCGCGCGTCGGCGACCACCTGGCGGTATCCGACGGCCAGCGCGGCGCTCTGCGCCTGGCGCTGCGGCCGCGGCGCCTTGGCGACCAGCACCGATTGCAACAATCCGGCGCCCAGCGTCAGCCCGGCGACGGTGAACGCGTCCGTCCAGGACCCCCAGTCCGGGCTGGTGACCAGCAACGCCGTCGCGGTCGCCGCGACCAGGCCGACGTTGCCGCCCAGCGCCCAGGTCAGGCCGGCCCCGAGCGACCAGATGCCCGCGATCAGCACGAACAGCACGCTGTAGGGGGAGCTGAGCCAGCCGAGCAGCACTGCGGACGCCATCCACAGCGACGCGATGGCCGCCAGTCGCCAGCGGCGGTGCGGGGTGTCCTTCAACGCGGTCGCGCCGACGATCGCGGCTGCGCCGCCGGTGGCCATCGCCGATCCGGGCGGCCCGATCTGCAGGGCGATCGCGATCGCGGCCAGCGTCCCCAGCAGCGCCGCGGTGACTTCGCTGACATACGGCCACAGCGGCCGCAGCGCGAGGCCCTTGATCATGTCGCCATTATTGCCCGGTGGCCGCGGCAGGCGTCGGCGTGTCGCTAAACGGCGGCGGGGGCGCGGTGGACGAGCGCGGCGGTTTGTTCGCGGAAGTACGACTCGATGATGCCGCGGACGGTGTGTCGGCAGCGGCCGCAGTCCGCGCCCGCGCCGCAGGACTCCGCGACCTGGCGGGAGGTGCTCGCGCCGTTGGCGACGGCGTGGGTGACCGCGTGGCTGGTAGCGCCGGTGCACAGGCACACGAACATCGCGGTCAGCCTTTCTCCCGTCCGGAACTTTTCGGTGAGTCTAACCTAACTTTACCTACCCTTTGTTAGGTGTGGTTAACGCCACGTTTTTGGAGTTTGCTGGGGTAGCGCAGACTGGCCTAACTAAGGCGAACCTATGTTCGATCTTATGGCTGTTTATGCAGGCCAACGGCCTATGAACGCGCTAGATTTGAGATGCGGCGATTGCGCCACAGCCCGGCGCGCCGTCACTGAAACGGCCCATCTGCAGGAGTTATTCATGCAAGGCGATCCCGAAGTCATCAAACTGCTCAACGAACAGTTGACCAGTGAACTCACCGCCATCAACCAGTACTTCCTGCACGCCAAGATGCAGGACAGTTGGGGTTTCACCGAACTCGCGGCGCACACCCGCGCCGAGTCCTTCGATGAGATGCGGCACGCGGAGAAGCTCACCGACCGCATCCTGCTGCTCGAGGGCCTGCCCAACTACCAGCGGTTGGGCTCGCTGCGGATCGGCCAGACGCTGCGGGAGCAGTTCGAGTCCGATCTGGCCATCGAGGTTGAGGTGGTGCAGCGGCTCAAGCCGGGCATCATCATGTGCCGCGAGCGTCAGGACAGCACCAGCGCTGCGCTGCTGGAGGAAATCATCGCCGACGAGGAAAGCCATGTCGACTACCTCGAGACCCAGCTCCAGTTGATGGACACCCTCGGTGTGGAGTTGTACTCGGCCCAGTGCGTGGCGCGTCCGCCCAGCTGATCGCGCGGATTCTCGGCCTGGGTCGTTATCGGCCCAGGCCGGGAATCAGGCCGATGATCTCGCGCACGGTGTTCTTCATGTATTCGCCCGCGGTCACGCCCTGGCGCGGCGCCTGAATCGGCTGGGTCGGGCCGGCGAAGAGGTCGCCGCCGCGGCTGCCGCACTTGGGCCAGGCCTTCATGCCCTGGGTGCGCCGCACGTTTTCCGCGACCCGGATCTGCTCCTCGCGGGAGGCCTGCGCGGGGTTTCCGCGGCCGCCGTTGGACTCCCAGGTGGCCTGCTTGAACTGCAACCCTCCGTAGAACCCGTTTCCGGTGTTGATCGCCCAGTTGCCGCCTGACTCGCACTGCGCGACGGCGTCCCAGTTCACCGCCGCGTCTGCGGCGGCGGCGCCCGTCCCGAGCGTCAGCAGTCCGAGCAGCGCCGCGGTGTTCATCGCCATCAGGGCCAGGAACTTCTGGAAGCCGGTCATGTGTGGTTGTTCGACACTTGAGTCCCAGCCGTTACACAAATCACACAAAACACTTTCGCAACGCTACGGCGTGTCGTTTGTGTTCTGTGGGTCACTACGATCTCGATACCGGCGAACCGTCGTCGAGGTCGCCGTACGGGTGTGGCCGCAGCCACTACCCGAGTAGCCTCTGCGGTACGCCCGCAGCATCAGTCGCCTATCGCACGTTTCGGAGCACCTGTTGTTAAGTCATTCGCAGCCCGGACCGGATCGGTCCGTGGCCTCGGACTTCTGGGCCGACTATGACCCGCCGCCGACCCCGCCGTCGGCCGGCGGCCCGATGACCATGCTGGTCGGCGGCCTGGTCACGCTGGTGGCGGCCGGCACGCTGGTGGTCAGCCAAGCGGCGGTCAACCCCGGCGCCCCCGACCCGGCGGCCGTCGAGCAGGCCGCCGCCGAGAATCCGCCGGCGCCTGCCGCGGTCCCGCCCGCCCCAGCCGCGCCGCCGGAGATCGCGCCCGCCGAAGCTGCGCCTGCTGACGTTCCGCCCGCCGACGTTCCGGTCGAGGTCGCCGCGGCGCCTGCGGTGGAGCAGCCGGCTGCGCCGGCCCCGCCGGAACCCGCCGCGGCCGCCTACGAGCAGGTCGCCACCGTGGCGCCCGCCGCCCCGCCGGCCGAACAGGTTCAGCAGGCGCAGCAGGCCCAGGTCTACGCCCCGGCCCCAGCCCCCGTCCAGCAGCAGTCACCGCCGCCGGTGCAGCAGCCGCGGCTGCGAGACCGGATACTGGGGCGGATCCCCGGGATCGAGCGAGTGCCCGGTTTTGGCCGGTAACGCCGCGCCCCGGTGCGTCGAAACCCCTTCAAGTAACGAAATCCTCGGTGGGATGGGAGAATCAGGTATGGCCATCAAGCACCTGGCCGGCGCGGTCGGCGCGCTGGGATCAATTGCCCTGCTCTTCGCGGCGCCTGCGCTCGCCGATCCGGAGCCCCCGGTCGACCCCGGCACGGTGAACGCCGCCGCGGCGCCCGAGGAAGGTGTGCCCCACCTGAGCAGCCCCGACAACCTCCCGCCGGGAACGAGCAACACCCCGGCGCAGCAGAGCAGCGCGGGCGGGACGTATCTGCGCGAGCTGTGGCACGCCTACAAGACCCAGGAAGTCACCGGTTCCGAACTGCTGCTGCTGCTGTCGCAGCGTCCGATGAGCAATGGGGCGCCGCCGCCGATCTCCAGCATGGCCCCGCCGGCCGCCCCGGTCGAGGGAGCCCCGGTCGCCCCGGTTGAGGGAGCCCCGGTCGCTCCGGTTGAGGGCGCGCCCGTCGCCCCGGTGGAAGGCGCTCCGGTCGCTCCGGTTGAGGGCGCTCCGGCTGCCCCGGTGGAAGGCGCGCCGGCCGATGTGGCCCCCGTGGCGCCGGCAGGCCCCGAACTGCCGGCCAGTCAGCCGGTGCCGGCCCCCGCGGGCTGATCCGGCGTCGCAGGCGCAACAGCAGTCACGCGGATCACAGTTCGACGCGTGGCGGGCGGCCGATGAACTGCCGCCAGTTACCTCAGGGCGATACGTCGCTCCGTCAGTGACTGGAGGGCGAAAAACGCCCGCACAGCGTCCTGGGGTCACTCACGACGAGCGTCGTCGTCCTGGTGTCACTCGCGAAGGCGTCACACCGCCATTCCCTCGTCCTGACGTCACTGGTGGACGCGCCGCAACGCCATCGGCTCGCATCGCAACACTCAGCCCGCGGTATGCCCCCGCGCTCAGCCCGCGGTCGTCGTCGACGTCGGCGCCGCGGCGCTGCTCGTCGTGGTCGACGCGACGCCCGAATCCTCGGTCGAGGAGCCGTCGTCGCTCTCGGCGGCCCAGCGCGGCGCGACGAACTCGCTCCAATCGTCCCGGTAGATCACCGACCCGCCGGAGGTCACCTTCAGCTCACCCGGGGTGACGGTGTAGACCACGCCTTCGTTGACGGCCTTGTAGCTGCCGCCGCCCAGTGATTTCGCGGTGGCGAGCAGCAGGGCGCCGTCGCTGATCCGCACGCCCCGGTATTGCAGCGCGCCATCACTGTCCGAGCAGATCACCACCATGGACCGCGCGGTGCGCCCGTGCGCGACGGACACCTCGCCGGAGGGGCAGTACGCCTCGGTGCCGGCGTAACCCCCGGCGTCGGACTGCAGGGTGGTTGCGGCGGAACCCGAGGTCGTCGTGGCGGTGGAGCTGCTGTCCGGCGCGGCCCCCGCCGACGGCAGCAGGGGACCGCCTTCGGCGCTGGCCGTCATCCCGACCGTCACGACGGTGGCGACGACGGCCCCGAAACCGGTCATCGCCAACAGATTGCGGGCGGTGGGAGCCATGAGCGCAAATCCTTCCTGGTGGAACGCCTTTGGGTGTCGCCCAAGCAAACCACCCGCGGCGCCGAATCAGGTGGTGGCGCGCCCGACGGGCCGTGAGAAGAAGAAGCCGCCGAATGAAGCGGCGATCCGCCGACATCTGCATTACTGTCGGGGCATGCCTGCTCACGATATCGCCGCGGCCCGCCGCGAGATCGCCGTTGCCCTGCTCAAAGCGCTCGACCGCCGTCACGAGGTGCTCGACGCCATCGTCGACTCCGATGACCACGCCTCCGCGGTTGCCACGATCTCGGCGATGCTCGGCACCTCTCAGGCCGGCGCCGAGGCCGTCATCGGCCTGTCCTTCGGCCAGGTCACCAAGGACTCCCGGGAGCGCATCGCCGCCGAGCTGGAGGACCTCAACAGCCAGCTCACCTTCACCGTCGAGCAGCGTCCCGGCAGCTTCGGCGACGATCTGCGGCTGCGGCCGTTCTCGGCCGACGCCGACCGCGACATCTTCGCCGCCCGCACCGACAACATGGCCACCGCGGGCGACGGCTCCGGCGCCCCGGCCGGCGGCATCGACGACGAGATCCGCGTCGCCGTCGACCGGGTGGACAGCGAGGACGCCGTCCTGTTCGTCGCGCTGCAGAACGACGACAAGGTCGGCCTGGTGTTCGGTGACCTGGTTGACGGCGAGGTCAACGTGCGGATCTGGATCCAGCCCGAGCACCGTAAGAAGGGCCTCGGCACCGCGGCGCTGCGCAAGTCGCGCGCCGAGATGGCGGCGTACTTCCCGGCCGTCCCGATGGTGATCCGGGCCCCCGGCGCCTCGGCCTGAGCCGCGGCCGGCTCACAGACCGGAGCCGGCCAACCCGCACATCCACCAACCCCGGCCCAGGTCGGTGGGCGCCGAGCAGATCATGCCGTACTTGTCGGCGCCCTCCGGCGACCCTGACGCCTGGCCCGTCGAGCTGAGAAACGGCAGCCCCCAAGGTAATTCGGCGCCGTAGTAGGACGAGCCGGGATCGGTCGCGCGGGCCAGTTCGAACAGCGGTCGGTGCGCCAGGAACCACACCGATTGCCGGGACCAGTGCCAGCAGAACCCGGCGGCCCAGCAGCCCAGGCCGATCCAGAAGACGCGGGTTGAGCCGGCCTCGGTCAGTTCTGGGCCTCGCCCGGGACGACGACGCGCCACTCGTTCTGGAAGCGCCGGGCGTCGGCCCGGTACTTCTCGTCCTTGCCGACGGGGGAGTGCATCCCCATCGAGACGATGTACACCTCGTCGCCGACCGTCATCGCGGTCGACATCGCGAGTACATCAAGGGTCCCTTCGTCGCGCAACGGCAGCGCGTAGGTGACCCGCCGGGCCGGCAGCCCGCACACGTCCGCCGGCTGCGCCTCCACACCGTCAGGGGCGGTGCCGCCCGCCTCCGCGTACTTGGCCTGCATGCCGGTCACGAAGTCCTTGAGCGCGTCGCTGGGATCCGGCTTGTCGGCCAATTCGGTGACGGTGATGGTGAGCATCGGGTGGGTGCCGTCGGCCGCCATGTCCTTGTTCTCCAACAGGATCTGGTAATCCGGGCTCGGCGCGTCCCGCTGGGTCCAGCCCTTGACCTCCGGCAACCATACCCGTGGCGCGTCGTCACCGATCGGCGGGACCGCGAACCAGGCCTTATCCCCATCCGCGGGCGCCACGCAGGTCGAAGCGGGCGCCGCGTCCACGACGGGGTCGGCCGAATTCGTCGAGCAGCCACCGATCAACAGCGCGCCGACGAGCAGGACCGAGGCGTTGCGGAAGCGATTGCGTTGAGTCACCGTCACGTGCCCCAGTCAACACCATGTCCGCGGCCGCCCAACGATCAGCCGATCCGTGTCATCGTCCCCCAGTCGACACCCCAGGTGACCGCCTTGGCGTCGATGAACTTCGGGCGCTCCCACCCTTCGATGTTCGAGCTGACCCGCCCGCTGGCCAGGAACACTCCGGGTCGGAGGGCGACCAGGCGGTCGTCGCTGGGGAAGTCCACCACGTAGGAGCCGCCGTTGGAGACGTCGATCCACTTCTCGTAGGCGTTGGTGAAGGACTCGGTGACCCCGGCATCCTGAGTTCCGTAGCCGGCCTGGATGTCCAGGCCGAACTTCAGCGGTGTGCTCGGCAGATTCGTCTCGCAGTTGTCCGCGCGCATCCGGGCCCCGACATAGGAGGCGCCGTTGAGCTCATAGACGAAGGGCTGGTCGACGCTGAAGGAGCAGCGGACGAAAATCACGTCGGCCGCCGCGACGGGCGCGGTTGTCGCCGCCGTCAGCGCGGTCCCCGCCGCCATCGCCCATGTCGCCCACAGTGTCGCTGTGCGCATCCGTGTTCCCCCCTGTCACTGTTCAAGACATCGCTGAGCGTAACCGCGGTTCGGGCGCCGGCGCCGGCGCCAATTCCGGGCTCGGGGGCCCGACGGCGGCGCGTAGGCTCACGCGGGTGAGCAGCCGCGCAGGGATCGTCGTCACCGGAACCGAAGTGCTGACCGGACGGATCACCGACCGCAACGGCCCATGGCTGGCCGACCGGCTGCTGGAACTGGGCGTGGAACTGGCCCACATCACCATCTGCGGCGACCGGCCCGACGATATCGAGGCCCAGCTGGCGTTCCTGGCCGGCCAGGGGGTGGACCTCATTGTCACCACCGGCGGCCTGGGGCCCACGGCCGATGACCTCACGGTGGAAACCGTGGCGCGGTTCTGCGGCCGAAACACGGTGCTGGACAACGATCTTGAACAACGCATCGCGGAGATCCTGCGCGGCCTGACGTCACGCATGCCGGACTTCGATTTCTCCGCCGTGCTGGCCGCTAACCGCAAGCAGGCCATCATCCCGGAGGGCGCGACGGTGCTGGACCCGGTCGGCACGGCGCCCGGGGTCGTCGTCACCCCGGCCGCGGGTCAGCGCAAACCCACGGTGGTTGTGCTGCCCGGGCCCCCTCGCGAACTGCAGGCGATGTGGCCGGCGGCGCTGGCCACCGACGAGGTCGCGGCCGCCATCGCCGGCCGGACGGTGTACCGCCAGGAGACCATCCGGATGTTCGGCCCGGCCGAGTCCGCGCTGGCCGAATCGCTGCGCCAGGCGCAGCAGGATCTCCCCGGCTATGACGCGCTGGAGATCACCACCTGCCTGCGCCGCGGCGAGCTGGAGATCGTCACCCGATACCGGGCCGACGACGCGCCCGCCTACCAGCGGCTGCGGAACCACCTGCGGGAGCGGTTCGGCGCCGCGGTCTACTCCACCGACGGATCCACCGTCGACGACCAGGTCGCCGCGCTGCTCACCGGGCACTGGGCCGCGACCGCCGAATCCTGCACCGGCGGGTTGGTGGCGGCCCGGCTCACCGACCGCCCCGGATCCTCGGACTACCTCGCCGGCGGGGTGGTGTCGTACTCCAACGCCGCCAAGTCCGAATTGCTCGGGGTCGACCCGGCGTTGATCGAGACGCACGGCGCGGTGTCCGAGCACGTCGCCGAGGCGATGGCGCGCGGCGCGCAGCGACGATTCGGCGCCGACGTCGCGGTGTCCACCACCGGCGTCGCCGGTCCCGGCGGCGGTTCGCCGGAAAAACCCGTCGGGACGGTGTGCTTCTGCGTCGCGGTCGGCGACGCGCCCCCGGCGCTGCGCACAGTCAGGTTGCCCGGTGATCGGGCCGACGTCCGGGACTTCTCGACCACCATCGCGATGCACATGCTGCGCCGGGCGCTGTCCTAAGCCCCCGGCGGTTCGGCGAGGGTCGGCCCGGGGCCGTCGAGCAGCTGCTCGACCCCGCGCAGCACCTCCGCGCCGCGGCCGAAGGACGCCAGATGGCTCTCGCCCCGCCACACGATCAGCTCGGCGTCGGGCAGCAGCGCCACCGAGTGCTCGCCGTGCCCGATCGGGACCACGTGATCGCGGTCGCCGTGCCACCACCGAACCGGGACGGCGACCTCACCCAGCCGAAAACCCCAGTCCCGGGACAACACCACGATGTCGGCGAACGGCGCGATCGCCTGGGTGCGGCTGCCGTTGAGCAGGTCGTCGAGGACCATCGCCTTGACCTCCGGACGGCGCAGCACCTCCCGGTCCGGCTTCGGGTTGGCCGCGGCGTAGAACTGCAGGGCCGCGGTGGCCAGCGGCCGCCCGCGCCGCACCACCTGGGACAGCATCGCGCCCACCGGCACATCGGCGACGGCCAGCAGCGGAGCGGTGAGGGCGGCCAGCGACATCATCCCGCCGGCGGCCGCGTCCGGCCCGGTGGTCGGCGCGACACCGCCGAGCACCCCGGCGGCCAACACCCGGTCCGGCAGGCCCACCGCCGCGGCCAGCGTGTAGGGCCCGCCACCGGACAACCCGATCACGGCCATCTCATCGACGCGCAGGGCGTCGGCGACGACGGCCAGGTCCGCGGCGAAGTCCAGCAGCCGCGCGTACCGGTGCGGGGTGGACGCGCCGATGCCCGGCCGGTCCAGCCCGATCAAGCGGATGCCGTGCTGCTCGGCGTAGCGGCGGGCGTCCAGGGGGATCTGCCGCCGGGAACCGGGAGTGCCGTGCAGCCAGATCACCGGCCGCCCCTTCGGGTCGCCGAATTCGGCGAAGCTCAACCGCCGAGTGGGGCTGACGGTGACGACACCCTCCAACCGCGGACGCGCGACCTTCTGTACCGACAGCGGGCTCTGCATGTCCGAAAGTGTCACACGCGCGCGGTCGGTCGGCCGTTCAGGGCAGCAGCACCAGGGTCAGGTGATCGCCGTCGCGCTCGACGCGCATCCCGGCCCGGCGGGCGATGCCGGCCACCTTGGCCGCGTCGTCCGGGTCGGCCCGGCTGGTGGCGAGCACCTGCGCCAGCCGGCCCTTGTGCGCCTTGTTGAAGTGGCTGACGACGCTGCGCTGACCGTTGGGCGCCTGGCTGAGCACGTCGACCGTGACCGCTCCGGGGACCTTGCCCAGACCGGCGTAGGCGCCCGAGCGCAGGTCGACGACGAGCTCGTCGGCGGCCAGCGCGGCGAGCGCGGGTTCCAGCAGCGGACGCCAGCGCACCGCCAAACCCGGACGCGGTGTCGATGCGCCGGGCCTCTTCCTCGCTCGTTCCTCGCTCGTCGAACCCGGACGGCTCGGCAGCTTCGAACCCGCCGAGAGCCGGTAGGCCGGGATCGGGTCGTCGGCGCGCAGCAGGCCGAACAACGCCGAGCACACCACCAACCGGGCCCGCGCCCGGGCCGCGGCCGCCGGTTTGAGCGAGTCGACGTCCAGGGCGTCGTACAACACACCGGTGTACCGGTCGATCGCCGCCATGGTGGGGGAGGTGCGCAGTGTCGCGTTCCGCTCGATCTCGTCGTCCTGCTTGGCCGAAATGCCCAGCGCGGCGCGGCTGGCGGCGGGGTCGGCGGCCAGTGTGACCAGGTCGTCGACCAGTTCGGCGCGCAGCGCGGTGAGCGAGCGGAAACTCAGGTCCGCCAGATCCAGCGGGGGGCCGTCGCCACCCGGGCGTTTGGTCTCCGACGGCGGCAGCAGCACGATCACCTCGGCGACGGTAATACCCGGTCCGGTCGCTCCGTCCGACGGGCGCCGTCGGCGGGGGGGTGATGGCCGACACAGCGGTAGGCCGCCGCGTCTGCCGACAGATAAGTTAAATTAGCTAAGCTGATGCCGCTGCCGCGCGAATGAGAGTTTGTCATGTATCGAATGTGGGCCGAGGGACACCGTTGCCGGAATGGGGTCGACGCCGAATGCTGAAGCTGATCCAGAAGATCTGGCTGCCGCTGGTGATCGTCGCCGTGGTCGCCGTCGCCGCCGTCTCGGTGGCCCGGGTGCGCACCTTCTTCGGCGCCGACGACGGCTCCAATTCCGGTGGGTCCGTGTTCGAGGACACCAAGCCGTTCAACCCCAAGCGGGTCAAGTACGAAGTCTGGGGTAACGGCTCCTACGCCGACATCAGCTACCTGGACCTCGACGCCGAACCGCAGAGCGTCCCCGGCGCCGGACTGCCGTGGGAGCTGACCCTGGAGTCCACCGCGCCGTCGGTGTTCCCCAACATCACCGCCCAGGGTGACAGCTCCAACATCACCTGCCGGATCACCGTCGATGACGAGATCAAGGACGAACGCACCAACACCGGCGCGAGCGCCTACACCTTCTGCCTGGTGAAGTCCGCATGACCGCACCCGCCCCGGAGACCCAGAAGCCCGGCGAGGAGCCGTTCGGCCACGTCAAGCGCGACGGTCTGGCGCGCCTGATCCGAGCCTTGGCGGTGCCGATCGTCATCGCGTGGGTGCTGTTGGTCGTGGTGCTCAACACCGTGGTCCCGCAGCTGGAGAAGGTCGGCGCCATGCGTTCGGTGTCGATGTCGCCGAACGACGCGCCGTCGGTGATCGCCATGATGCGGGTCGGCGAGACCTTCCAGGAGTTCAAATCCAACAGCTCGGTGATGATCGTGCTGGAGTCCGAGGGGGAACAGCTCGGGCAGGAAGCACACGACTTCTACGACGAGATCATCCGCCGGCTCGAGGCCGACGATGTCCACGTCGAGCACGTGCAGGACTTCTGGGGCGACCCGCTGACCGCGGCCGGCTCGCAGAGCCCGGACGGGCACGCCGCCTACGTGCAGATCTACACCGCGGGCAACCAGGGTGAGGCGCTGGCCAACGAATCCGTCGAGGCGGTGCAGAAGATCGTCGCCGACGTCCAGGCCGAGCGTGCGCCGCCGGGCGTCACCGCCTACGTCACCGGCCCGGCGGCGCTGAGCGCCGACCAGACCATCGCCGGTGACCGCAGCATGCGCAGCATCGAGCTGGTCACCTTCGCGATCATCATCACGATGTTGTTCCTGGTCTACCGATCCTTCGTGACAGTGGCCCTGGCGCTGCTGATGGTGGTCTTCTCGCTGGCCGCAGCCCGCGGAGCGGTCGCGTTCCTCGGCTACCACGACATCATGGGGCTGTCCACGTTCGCGACGAGCCTGCTGGTGACGTTGGCGATCGCGGCGTCGACGGACTATGCGATCTTCCTGATCGGCCGATATCAGGAGGCGCGTTCGCGCGGCATGGACCGCGAGACGGCCTACTACGACATGTTCCACGGCACCGGGCACGTCATCATGGGCTCGGGCCTGACGATCGCCGGCGCCACCGCGTGCCTGCATTTCACCCGTATGCCGTACTTCCAGAGCCTGGGCTTCCCGCTGGCCGTCGGCATGACCATCGTGGTGGTGTGCGCGCTGACGCTGGGTTCGGCGATCATCAGCATCGCCACCCGGTTCGGCAAGATTCTGGAACCCAAGCGTGCGGTGCGCACCCGCGGCTGGCGCAAGGTCGGCGCCGCGGTGGTCCGCTGGCCGGGCCCGATCCTGATCGCGACCATCGCGCTGTCGCTGGTCGGCCTGCTGGCGTTGCCGGGCTACCGGACCAACTACAACGACCGGCACTATCTGCCCGACGACCTGCCGGCGAATGCCGGGTACGCCGCCGCCGACCGGCACTTCTCCCAGGCCCGGATGAATCCGGAACTGCTGATGATCGAGACCGATCACGATCTGCGGAACTCGGCGGACTTCCTGGTCATCGACAAGGTCGCCAAGCAGATCTTCCGGGTGCCCGGGGTGGGTCGGGTGCAGGCCATCACCCGCCCGCAGGGCACACCCATCGAGCACACGTCGATCCCGTTCCAGATCTCCATGAACGGCGTCACGCAGCAGATGAACGAGAAGTATCAGCAGGACATGATGGCCAACATGCTCAAGCAGGCCGAGGACATGCAGGTCACCATCGACAACATGACCAAGATGTCGTCGATCACCGAGCAGATGGCCGAGACCACGCACAGCATGGTCACCAAGATGAAGAACATGGTGCTCGACGTCGCCGAAATGCGTGACCACATCTCGGATTTCGACGATCTGATGCGCCCGATCCGCAACTATCTGTACTGGGAGCCGCACTGCTTCAACATCCCGGTCTGCTGGGCGATGCGGTCGATCTTCGACACCCTGGACGGCATCGACGTGATGACCGACGACATCCAGCAGATCGTCCCGGACATGGAGCGCCTCGACACCTTGATGCCGCAGATGGTGGCGTTGATGCCGTCGATGATCGACACCATGAAGCGGATGAAGAACTACATGCTCACCATGTATCAGACGCAGAAGGGCATGCAGGACCAGATCTCGTCCATGCAGGAGAACTCCACCGCGATGGGCAAGGCGTTCGACGACGCCAAGAACGACGACTCGTTCTATCTGCCACCGGAGGTCTTCGACAATCCGGACTTCAAACGCGGCATCAAGATGTTCCTGTCGCCGGATGGGCACGCGGTGCGGTTCATCATCTCCCACGACGGTGACCCGATGACGCCGGAGGGCATCGAGAAGATCGCCTCCATTAAGCAGGCCGCGCGGGAAGCCGTGAAGGGCACGCCGCTGGAGGGTTCGAAGATCTACCTCGGCGGCACCGCGGCGACCTTCAAGGACATGCAGGACGGCGCGAACTTCGACCTGATCATCGCCGGGATCGCCGCGCTCGCGCTGATCTTCCTGATCATGCTGATCATCACCCGGGCTATCGTGGCCGCGGCGGTGATCGTCGGGACGGTGGTGTTCTCGCTTGGGGCGTCGTTCGGCCTATCGGTGCTGATATGGCAGCACATCATCGGGCTGGAGTTGCACTGGATGGTGTTGGCCATGGCGGTGATCATCCTGTTGGCCGTCGGGGCGGACTACAACCTGCTCTTGGTGGCCAGATTCAAGGAAGAGATACACGCCGGCCTGAACACCGGCATCATCCGAGCCATGGGCGGCACAGGTTCGGTGGTGACCGCGGCGGGATTGGTGTTCGCGTTCACCATGATGGGCATGGTGGTCAGCGAGTTGGCCATCATCGGCCAGGTCGGCTCCACCATCGGCCTGGGCCTGCTGTTCGACACCCTGGTGATCCGGTCCTTCATGACGCCGGCGATCGCCGCGCTGCTGGGCAAGTGGTTCTGGTGGCCGCAACGGGTTCGGCAGCGTCCGCTGCCCTCGCCGTGGCCCAAGCCGCCGGCCCGCGACGACGAGACCACGCCGGTCCCGACGGCCTGAGCCTGACGCAGAAGAATCCCCGCCCTCGTCGAGAGGGCGGGGATTCTTTATGCCATGGCGCGCCATCTGGGGGTTGTCCACAGTTCCGCTCGGCGGGGCCCGTCGTGTGAGAGCTCAAGGCGGCATTTGGCGGGGTGGTGGCGGGGTGGTTCATCGAGTGAGGCGTGATGGCGGTTTGTGAGAACTGGTGGCGGGGTCGCTCGTCGAGTGAGGCGTCAGGTAGGCGTTTGAGAACTGAGGTAGCTCGGTGAGACGTGAGGGCGGGGTTCTTCATTGAGTGAGACATACGGGTGGGGGTTACTCGAACAACGTGTCCCTAGATTCTCACTCGATGCAGATCACCGCCCTGGTGTCTCACTGGCATCCCTGACGTCTCACTGACGTACCTGGTTCCTCAGCCGATGAGGGGCTCCGCCGTCACGTCTCACCGACGTACCTGGTGTCTCACTCGATGAGCGCGCCCGACGCCCGGGGACGCCCAGGAATCGGTGTCCGAACGCGACATGGTCGCCGCAACCACTCGATCGAGAGTGTTGCGACGACCATGCGAACCCGCCGAGCGGGTGGGGATCCTTTGCGCGCGTTGCGAACCCGGTTAGCGAGTCGCCCAGTTCCAGACGTTGTAGTCGTCGGGGTAGTTCATGCAGACGTCGGTCGCGGCGGCCGCCACGCCCTTGTTGTTGAAGAAGATCTTCGCCCAGTTCGGCCAGCGCCAGGACATCGACTCGAAGAAGGCGTCGGTGGCGGTCTGCTCGGAGTACTGCCGGCGTCCCTCGTAGGGCAGTGAGAAGAACCAGTTGATCCGGTCTCGCGCGCCCTGCTGGTCGGCGACCGGCTTGTTGTTGTAGTCGGTCATGTAGCGCTCGTAGTAGACCGGCCGGGTGTCGCGGACGGCCAGCATGATCTGCTGGGCCGTGCACGGGGTCTCCAGGATCCGCTTCGGGATCGGGTAGTTGTCGGTGGCGTCGGCAGACGCCACACCGGCGCCGGCCAGGCCGATGCCGAGCATCGCGGCCGCGACGCTGATCCGCAGGGTGTTCTTGGCGCGCTTGCTCATCGGCGTTCTCCTTGCGTCAGTTCTGCTGGTCGACGGCCGACTGCAACACGTGCTGTTGGTCGGGGCAGTAGGTGGCGATGCCCAGCCCGAGGAACTGCCAGGCGTGCTGATCGGACAGCTTGCGGTCCAGCTGGTTGCCGACAAAGGTGGCCGACGCCTGCGCGGTGGTGTCCACCCCGTTGCGCAGTCGCTTGCAGGCAAGCTTGGCGATCCAGGCGTTGTAGTCGCGCTGCCCGTAGATCCCGAAGGTGTGCAGGGTGTTCGCGAAATCGGTGTCCACGTCGGCGTGCGCCGGCGCTGCCAGCCCGATCGCTGCTGCGGTCAGGGTCGCGGTGGCGATGCCGAGTAGTTTCATGGTCTAAGTATATCTCTCAGTTTCCAGGCTTGGGAGCCGACCCAAGGCGCGCGGTGATATCGGCCAAACCGATCAGCAAGCCGCCGGCGCCGGGCTGCTGAGGCTGCTGATCGGTCAGCGTCCAGGTTTGGCATTCGTTGGTCTTGAAGCTCAGGTCGGTCGCTTCGATCCGGACCACCTGGGGCTTCTTGGTCAGCGCGTTGTCCAGGATCTCGTCGCCGTTCGGGCCGCCGATGCGCTTCCAGTAGCAGGCCACTCCGTCGCGGGGGCCCTGGGACGCATAGGTGCCCGGGACGATGTCGGCGCCCACCCTGAAGGTGCCGTCGGAATCGATCACGGTCTTCGGGCCGTCGGTGTTCTCCGGAGCGGCCGCGGTGTCCTGGGCAGCGGTGTCCTCGGCGACGGGGCCGGGCGGGGGTCCGGGGGCCGGAGTCGGTTCGGGGTCAGCGCCGGCCGAACCGGCGGAAACCGTCGCCGCCAGGAGCGCGGAAGCGCCCAGCATAGTCACGGATCGCAGCCACATGATCGTCAGTTTAGCCTGTCTAAGCTCATTTCGGGATGTTGGACAACCGTGACCTTCGTCGCCGGTGCGTCCCCCGGAGCGAGCGATGGCCCCGCCCTAGCATTCCCGCCGTGAGGATCCCGGGCGTCCGCGCCGTCGCGGCCGTGCTGGTGGCGCTGATGGCGCTCGTCGGGGCCCAACTCGGGGCCGCCGGAACGGCCGCCGCCCGCTGCGAAGCCGCCACTGGGTCGGGATGCGATCTGGCCACCCGGATCAGCGCGGCGAACGCCTACCTGGCCACCCGACCGGGTGTGGTGGGCTACGTGCTGCGCGATCGCACCGCCGGTCTGCGCTATCGCAACGACAACGCCGGCGCCATGATCTGGACCGCGTCCACCATCAAACTGGCCATGGTGGTGGATCTGCTCACCCGGGAGCGAGCCGGCAAACTGCGGCTGTCTGCCCAGGACCGCCAGCTCATGCAGGGCATGCTGCGCGACTCCGACAATGACGCCGCCGACACCCTCTGGGACCGCTACGGCGGCGACGACCATCGAACGTTCAACGTGGACTTCGCCCGCTACGGAATGACGAACCTCGCGCCGCAACCCGGGTTCGGCGACGTGTTTCCCTACTGGGGGTTTCAGAAGGGCACTGCCGACGACTTCGACCGGATGCTGAATTTCATGCTGTCCCAGATGAACCCGGCCGACACCGCGGCGATCGTCGCGGAAATGCAGCGCGTGGGCGGCGCACAACAATGGGGCGTCTGGGGCGCCGGCCCGGCGATGGCGCCCGGGGTGAAGAACGGTTGGTCTCCCGAGCATGGAGGCTGGGTGGTCAACTCCGTGGGGTTCGCCGGACCGGGGCAGCGCTTCACCCTGGTGGTGTTCAACGCGCTCGGTGACGCCGGCGGCTACGACGACGGCGTCACCACCACCACCGGGCTCAGCAAGATTCTGCTCGGGCCTTGACGACGAAAAAGGCGTCCGCCGGGTGGGCGGGCGCCTTTTTCGCTTGCTCCTCGACTCACGCGGTGCGGTGCAGCAGCGGCAGCAGCATCCGGCGGCGGATGAACACGTCGTCGGCGAGCCACTGCAGCGCCTCGGGCACCGAGGTCGCGACCGCGAAGCCGTCCTCGCCGATCCGGATCTGGGCGGCCACCGCCGGAGACGTGACCAGCAGCCACTCCACACCGGCTGCGGCACAGGCGGAGTCGACCGACTCCAGCACCGGCAGGTAGTCATCCGGCGCGGACTCCACGGCGGTCAGATCGAGCACCACCGGCTTTTCGGCGATGACGAACCGGCGGGTCTCGGTCATGGCTTGCGCGGCGTTGGCCTCGTCGAGCACGCCGCTGATGGTCACGACGGTGGCGAGATGCCGGCACTGCACCCGAATCTGGGCGCCGCCGCAGATGATCGCAGGATTTCCGTAACCAGTCATGTCGAGCCTCGCTTCGAGATCGGTTTGCCGACGGTTCAATCGCAACGTCGCCGCGATATGACAATGACGGTATGCGCCGAATTTAAGGTCTTGGGGAGCAGCATCTAACGCTTTGCTAAGAAACGAAATCGGTGTTTGCCCAGCTACCTACGGGTAGCGCCGAACGCAGCCGCTTCGGGGACCGGATCCGGCGGCTCATAGACTGCCTGGCATGTATCCCGGTTTGCTGCAGGTCGACGATTGCCTGGACGGCGACGGTTTGGTCGTCGTACCGCCGACCCTGACCATCGACGCCCTCATCGAGCGCTGCATCTACAGCGTCGGGGAGCAGACCGCCTATCGCTACATCGATTTCTCCCGGGTCTCCGACGGCGTGGTCTCCGAGATCACCTGGAATCAGGTGGGGGTGCGGGCCACCGCGGTCGCCGCCGCGGTGCAGCGCCACGCTCATCCTCGCGACCGGGTGGCGGTGCTGGCGCCGCAGGGCCTCGACTACATCACCGGCTTCTTCGGCGCGATCAAGGCCGGCACGGTCGCCGTCCCGCTGTTCGCGCCCGAGTTGGCCGGCCAGGCCGAGCGGCTGGACACCGCGATGCGCGACGCGCGCCCGTCGGTGGTGCTGACCACCAGTTCGGTCCGTGACCTCATCGTTGGCTTCCTGGACCGGCTGACCGGAATGCCGCGGCCGCAGGTGATCCTGCTCGACGAGCTTCCCGACACCAGCGCACGCGACTTCAATCCGGTTCACATCGATATCGGCGATGTGTGCCACCTGCAGTACAGCGGCGGCGCCACCCGCGCGCCCGTCGGCATCGAGATCACCCACCGGGCGATGGTCACCAACCTGGTGCAGATGATCCTGGCGATCGACCTGCACGACCGCAACACCCACGGCGTCAGCTGGCTGCCGCTCTACCACGACATGGGCCTGTCGATGATCGGCTTCCCGACGGTCTACGGCGGTCACACCACCCTGATGTCGCCGACGGCCTTCATCCGTCGGCCGCAGCGCTGGATCAAGGCGATGTCCGACGAGATCCGGCTCGGCCGGCCGGTGGTGACCGCGGCGCCCAACCTCGCCTACGACTGGGCGGCCCAGCGTGGCTTGCCCGACGACGGCGAGACCGTGGACCTGAGCAATGTCACCATGATCATCGGCTCCGAGCCGGTCAGTTACGGCGCGATCGCGGCGTTCACCGACGCCTTTGCGCCGCACGGGCTTCCGGCCTCCGCCATCAAGCCGTCCTACGGGATCGCCGAGGCGACGCTGATGGTGGCCACCACCGGGCCGCAACAGGCGCCCGCCGTGGTGCACTTCGATCGCGCCGAGTTGGGTCGCGGCCGAGCGGCGCCGGTCAACGCCGACGATCCCGCCGCGGTGCCGCACGTGTCGTGCGGGCGGCTGGCCAACAACCTGCAGGCGGTCATCGTCGACCCGGCCGCCGGCGCGGAACTGCCCGACGGCTCGGTGGGTGAGATCTGGTTGCACGGGGCCAATATCGGGCGCGGCTACTGGCGGCGGCGCGCCGAGTCCGAGCAGACCTTCGGCGCGCGGCTGACTGCGCGCGACGGCGCGCACAGTCGGGCCCGCGCCGTGCCCACCGACGCCCGCTGGCTGCGCACCGGCGACCTCGGCTTCTTCCTGAACGGCGAGTTGTTCGTGCCCGGCCGCCTCATCGACCTCATCACCATCGACGGCCGCGCGCACTATCCGGACGATATCGAGCTGACCGCCGCCGACGCGTCGTCGCTGCTGCGCCGTGGCTACATCATCGCCTTCTCTGTTCCCGACGGCAGTGGGGGACAGAAGCTGGTGCTGGCCTGCGAACGGGCCCCGGGCACCGCCCGCAAGGACCCGCAGCCGGGCATCGACGCGGTGCGCGCCGCGGTCGCCAAGCGGCACGGGCTGTCCGTCGCCGACGTGTTGCTGTTGCCCGGGGGCGCCGTCCCGCGGACCACCAGCGGCAAGCTGCGCCGACGCGCCTGCCGCGAGAGCTACCTCGACGGAACGCTGGGCAAGAAGAGCTGAACGCGACAGCGCCCCGCAGGCCGAGGCCTGCGGGGCGCTGTTCCTTGCGACTAGCTGTTCTTCACATCGAACCGGTCGGCGTCCATCACCTTGGTCCACGCGGCGACGAAGTCCCGGACGAACTTCTCCTTCGCGTCGTCGGCGGCGTAGACCTCGGCCAGCGCCCGCAGCTGCGAGTTGGAGCCGAACAGCAGGTCCACCCGGCTGGCGGTGTACTTCGGCTCGCCGGTCGCGCGATCGGAACCGACGTAGGTGCCGTCGTCGGCCGACGACGGCGCCCACTTGAGGCCCATATCGCAGATGCTGACGAAGAAGTCCGTCGTCAGCGCGCCCGGACGCTCGGTGAGCACACCCAGCTTTGACCCGCCGTGGTTGGCCTCCAGCGCCCGTAGGCCGCCGACCAGCACGGTCATCTCCGGACCCGACAGGTTCAGCTGGTTGGCCCGGTCGATGAGGTGGTATTCCGCGGGCAGGTTCAGGCCCTTGCCGGCGTAGTTGCGGAATCCGTCGGCCTTGGGCTCCAGGTAGGAGAACGAGTCCGCGTCGGTCATCTCCTGGGTGGCGTCACCGCGACCCGGGGTGAACGGCACGTCGATGTCGAATCCGGCTGCCTTGGCGGCCTTTTCAACGCCCACATTGCCGGCCAGCACCACCACGTCGGCGAAGGAGACGTTGACGCCGGAGGACGCCTGGATCTCCTCGAGCTTGCGGATCACCTGAGCCAGCTCATCGGGCTCGTTGGATTCCCAGCCCAGCTGCGGCTGCAGCCGGATCCGGCCGCCGTTGGCCCCGCCGCGCATATCGCTGTTGCGGTAGGAGGCCGCGGCCTTCCACGCGGTGGAGACCAGCTGCGGCACGGTCAGACCGGAGTCGGCGATCGCGGCCTTGAGGGCGGCGACGTCGGCGTCGGACAGATTCGCGTTGCCAGCCGGCACCGGGTCCTGCCAGACCCAGGTGTCCTTGGGCACGAACGGCCCGAGGTAGCGGACCGCCGGGCCCATGTCGCGGTGCATGAGCTTGAACCAGGCCTTGGCGAACTCCTCGGCCAGCTCGTCGGGGTGATCGAGCCAGCGACGGGTGATCTTGCCGTAGATCGGATCCTCGCGCATGGACAGGTCGGTGGTCAGCATCGCCGGGTGGGTGCGGCCCTTGAGATCGGGGGTCGGCACCGAGTTCGCCCAGCCGTTGTCCTTGGGACGCCACTGCTGCGCGCCGGCCTTGCTCTTGAACAGCTCCCACTCGTTGCTGTACAGGATCTCCAGGAAGCTGTTGTCCCACTTGGTCGGCGTGTGGGTCCAGATGACCTCCAGACCGCTGCCGACCCGGTCGTTCGGGTTGCCGGTGTCGTTGGGGTTCTTCCAGCCCAGGCCCATCTCCTGCAGCGGAGCGGCGGCCGGCTCGGGGCCGAGCGCCTCGGCGTCGCCGTTGCCGTGGGTCTTGCCGAAGGTGTGCCCGCCGACGATCAGCGCGGCGGTCTCCACATCGTTCATCGCCATCCGGCCGAACGTCTCGCGGATGTCGATGGCCGCGGCCAGCGGATCCGGAACACCCTCGGGGCCTTCGGGATTGACGTAGATCAGACCCATCATGGTGGCGGCCAGCGGGTTGTCCAGCTTGGTCCGGTCACTGCCCTGGTAGCGGTCCTGCGAGCCGAGCCACTCGGCCTCGGCGCCCCAGAAGACGTCCTCCTCCGGCTCCCAGCAGTCGGCGCGGCCGAAGGCGAAGCCGGCGGTCTTGAAGCCCATGTGCTCCATCGCGCGGTTGCCGGCGTAGGCGATGAGATCTGCCCAGGAGATCTTGTTGCCGTACTTCTTCTTCAGCGGCCACAGCAGGCGACGGGCCTGGTCCAGCAGCACGTTGTCCGGCCAGCTGTTCAGCGGCTCGAAGCGCTGCATGCCGCGTCCGGCGCCGCCGCGGCCGTCCTGAACGCGGTAGGTGCCGGCGGCATGCCAGCTCATCCGGACGAACAGCGGGCCGTAGTGGCCGAAGTCGGCCGGCCACCAGGACTGCGAGTCGGTCAGCAGCGCGTCGAAGTCGGCCTGGAACTCCTCGAAGTCGAGGGTCTGGACGACCTGGCGGTAGTCGTAGCCCTCATCCTCGGGATCGATGATGTCGGGGTTCTTCTGCAGGATCTTCAGGTTGACCTGGTTGGGCCACCAGTCGCGGTTGCTGCCGCCCTCGACGGGAGGCTTGATCCGCATCGGACAGCCGCTCTCGGTCTGGGCTTCTCCGATGGGAGGGGTTTCCTCAGGCACTGCATTTCCTTTCGGGAGGGGTGAATCGGGCTGTGATCACGGTTGTGATCCCGAAATTTGTGCGGGCGCGGCCGGTGCGGCCGCGCAATCGGGGCAGATGCCCCAGTAGATGACCTCGGCCTCGTCGATCACGAACCCGAGATCGTCTGCGGCGGTCAGGCATGGCACCTCGCCGACCGCGCAGTCCACATCGGCGATGACGCCGCAGGAGCGGCAGACGATGTGGTGGTGGTTGTCGCCGACCCGCGCCTCGTACCGGGCCAATGAGCCGGATGGCTGAATCCGGCGCAGCACCCCGGTGGTGGCCAACACGTTGAGAACGTCGTAGACCGCTTGCCGGGACACCGCCGGAAGGTGTTCGCGGACGGCGGTCAGGACGGTTTCGGTGTCGGCGTGCGGGTGGGCGTGAACGGCCTCCAACACGGCCAGCCGTGGTTGGGTGACGCGCAGCTGGGCTGCGCGCAGCTGAGCCGGGAAATCCGACGGCACGTTCACCTCTTCACACTTACGCCCTTTTCTGGACTGAGTCAAGAGTTGGCTGGATGTATCGACCCGCACGCGTGCTGTATGGGCGGGAACCGGGGCTGTGTGTTCGACGGTAGAGAGAAAACCGGGGGCATGTGCGGCTTTTCCGGATTAGCGTCTGCGTCGGTGCGAGCCTTGGTGGATTTCACAGCGGCCCCGGCGTATTCGGTGCCGTCGACCGACGCCGGTATTCCCGGAGTGTCCGGACTGCTGCTGGAGGGACCGCAGGGGTGGGGCGAGTTCAGCCCCCGCGGTGACGCCGATGCGGCGGCCGCCGTGGTGGCGGCGATCGAGCCGGGGACCGTGGGTTGGCCGGATCCGGTCCGCGGCTGGGCGCCGGTGGCGCTGACGATCCCGGTAGGCGCCGCGCAGCGCGCTGCCGGCCGGATCGCCGACAGCGGTTGCCGCACCGTCCGGCTGCCGGTCACCGGCCGCGCGGAGTTGGCCGCCGCCGAGTCGGCGGCCATCCGGTCGGTGCGCGCCGCGCTCGGCGCCGACGGCGGGCTGCGCCTGGTGCTCGCCGCCGATTCTGCTGACCCCGGGCCGGGGCTCGCCGCGCTGACCGAGTCGGCCGGTGGCGTCGAATTCATCGAACTGGGTCATGGCAGCGCGCACCGCGCGGTCGAATTGCGCCGCAGCACAGGCGCGCCGATCGCCGCGCACCTGACCGGCGCCGAATGGGCAGAGCTCGCCCGGTCCCTCGACGTGGTGGTGCTGTCGGTGGCGGCCCTCGGCGGCGCCCGCCGATGCCTGCGGATCGCCGAGCAGATCGGCAAACCGGTCGTGGTGGCCTCCGCGGGGGAGAGCAGCATCGGACTCTCGGCCGGACTGGCGCTGGCCGGCGCGTTGCCGGAACTGCCCTACGCCTGCGCGCTTGGCGACCTCGGGTGGCTGGCCGGAGATCTGGTCGAGTCCGCGCGGCAATTACGTCCGCGGGCGGGCCGATTGCCGGTGGCGCCGATGCCGCCGGCGCCGGATCCGGCCATGCTGGAGCGCTTCGCGATCACCGACGCCACCGAGCTCGCCCGGTGGCGCGAGCGGTTGCGCCGGGTCAGTTGACCCCGTGCGGAGTGCCCTCGGGCGCCTGGGCCGCGACGTCGGCGGGCGGCGCGGCGTCGGCGGACGGCGCGGCGGGCTCGCCGTCGATGCCCAATCCCGCCCGCACCCGCGGGACGGCGAAATCGGCGGCCTGATCGATCATCCCGTTGAACGGGTAGGTGGTGTGCGCGAACAGGTCGCCGCCATCGCTGCAGACGAAATCGCCCGGGGCGCAAAGCTCGAGGGTTTTGGCCTTGAACGGTTCGCCGATGATGATCTCCGGCGCCCCGCCGGCGAAGCTCGTCAGAAAGTCCTTGTCCGGCTTGCCGAACAGCACCACGGCGGCGACGTGATCGGCGATCGCGTTGGGCAGCGGCCCGTCGACGCCGTCCGGCAGCGTCACCCCGGGCGGGACCTTGTCGGCGGTCAGATAGCCGATCACCGCGGCGCCCTGGGAGAAGCCACCGAGCACCAATTGGGTGTCCGGGCACCGATTGGCCATGTCCAGCAAGCGGTTTCGCGCGTCGACGACGCCGTCGATGGCCAGCGAGTACTGCTGCGAGGCGGGATAGTTGACCGAATACACGTCCGACGCGATGCCGGCGGTGCGCGCTTGGAAGGCGTTGATGAACAACTGGCCGACGTCACCGGGGCCCGGTGCTTGATCGGTGCCCCGAGCGAAGATCACCTCGGTCTGCGGACAGCCGGGCTCGACCGCGGGTTCGGGCTCCGGCTCCGCGCCGGCCTGGCCGACGCCGAGCGGTGACAGCGCCACCGCGAAGAGCAACGACGCGCACCCCCTGGACCGCCATCGATTGTCGCTCGGTTTGTTGAGCGTGCCTTGCATGGTCAACCACCACCTTGGAATCACCCCGACCCTCGGCCCCAATCGATGCTACCGGTGGTTCAGCGGGGCTCGGTGGTTAACAAATGCCGCCGATGTTGGCAGACTGGGCCCATGGCTCAGATCACATTCCGCGGAACCCCCGTCCACACCTCCGGCGAACTGCCGGCCGTCGGCAGCCCGGCGCCGTCCTTCACGCTGACCGGCAGCGACCTCGCCGAGGTGACCGACGGACAGTTCGATGGGAAGCCGGTCGTGCTCAACATCTTCCCGTCCGTCGACACCGGGGTGTGTGCGACGAGCGTGCGCACGTTCAACGAGCGCGTCGCCGGCACCGGTGTGTCGGTGCTGTGCGTGTCGGCGGATCTGCCGTTCGCCCAGGCGCGGTTCTGCGGCGCGGAGGGCATCGAGAATGTCACCTCGGCGTCGACGTTCCGCAGTGACTTCGGGTCCGATTACGGCATCACCATGACCGACGGGCCGCTGGCCGGTCTGCTGGGCCGCGCGGTGGTCGTGGTGGGCGCCGACGGCAATGTGGTCTACACCGAGTTGGTGCCCGAGATCGCCAGCGAGCCGAACTACGACGCAGCGCTCGCCGCTCTGTAGTCCGTTCTGCGGGTAAGGGTCCCGCCTCAGGGTCGCGACCCCGTTGCCGTTGCGTCACGGTCTGAGAACCTCTCGGCCGATGCCCTCGCCGCGATTGGCCTGCTCTGCCGCACCTGTTGTAAAAGTGAATGGTGTGGTCAGTGTGACCACAGATTCACATGGTGCGCTGTGCGGAGAGAAGGTCGATTCAAATGAAGCGCGCATATGCCCTAGTAGCCGCTGCGATCATGCTGGTGTCCCTGCCCGGGATCGCGTCGGCGGACAGTTACCGATCGCCGGCCAACCAGCAGGCGATCGCTCAGGTGATCCAACGCGGGCTGTCCCAGCGCGGGGTGCCGTTCGTCTACGGCGGAGGCGACATCAACGGGCCGACCAAGGCCCGGGCGCAGACACCGACCGCGCCGGCCGCCGCGGCGCCGGGCGCTCAGGGCGCGCCGCAGCTCGGCCCCGGCCAGACCGACGCCTCGGTGCTGAACCCGGCGCCCGCGCCGACCTTGCAGATCCCGGGGCTGAACCTCGGCAACACCCCCGCCGCGCCGGCGGTCCCCGACGTCGCGGGCTTCGACGCGTCCGGCCTGATGGTCTACTCCTACGCCGGCGCCGGCATCAAGCTGCCGCGGTCCTCCGGCGATCAGTACAAGGTCGGCCAGAAGGTGTTGCCGTCCCAGGCGCTGCCGGGCGACCTGCTGTTCTACGGGCCCGAAGGCACCCAGAGCGTCGCGATGTTCCTGGGCAACGCCCAAATGCTGGAGGTGGGCAGTGCGGGCGTCACCGTGTCCCCGGTGCGCACCAACGACATGACGCCGTACCTCGTCCGGATCATCGCCTGAGCGTTAAGTCCCAACCGAATTCACCACGACGCTGTCGCAGCCGACGGGGGTCACAGCCCCTGTAGCTGCGACAGGGTCGCGTGGGCGATCATGAAGTAGATGATCAGACCGGTGCCGTCGACGATGGTTGCGATCATCGGCGCCGAGACCAGGGCCGGATCGATCCGGAGCTTCTTGAGCAGCGGTGGCAGCACCGAGGAGACCAACGCCGACCACAGCACGATCGCCGCGATGGTCAGCGTCACCGTGATGGCGATCTCCATGCCGACACCGAGTGTCCAGGCGCGGATCAGCCCGGCCAGCGCCATCGTCACCGCCACCATCGACGCGGTCGACAGTTCCTTGGCCAGCACGGCGGGCACGTCGCGCAATCGCACCTGGCCGAGCGCCATGGCGCGCACCAGGGTGGTGGTGATCTGGGTGCCGGTGTTGCCGCCGGTGCCGATCAGCAGCGGGATGAAGAACGCCAGCGCGACGACGGCGTCCATCTCCTCCTCGAAATGCCGGAGCACCGTGCCGGTGTAGGCCTCGGCCACGAACAACAGCAGCAGCCAGACAATCCGCTTGCGCCACAGCAGAAACGGCGAGGCGCGCAGGTACGGCACCTCGAGAGGGGCCGAACCGCCCTGGCGTTCGGCGTCCTCGGTGGCCTCCTCCTCGGCGATGTCGGCGGCGTCGTCCTCGGTGAGGATGCCCAGCAGCCGGCCGTGCGCGTCGAGCACCGGGATCGCCACCAGATCGAAGGCGTCGAGTGTGCGCGCGGCGTCCTCGGCGTCGTCGAGGGCGCGCACCGAGTGGACTTCGGTGTCCATCAACTCCCGCAGCGGCCGTCCCGGTTCGGCCAGCACCAGGTCCCGGAACCCCACCACGCCAAGAAGCCGGGAACCCTCGTCGACGATGAAGATGTAGGCACCGGTGCGCGCGTCGGAACGCAGAGCCGCGGCTTCGGCGCGCACTCGGTCGATCGCCTCGGCGGCGGTGGTCGCGAGCGGAACCGTCAGCGCCTCGGGCACCATGTGCGCCGCGGCGCTGTCCGGCGGCCAGCTCAGCAACCCGGCCAGCCCGGCCGCCCGCTCCGGCGGCAGCGCGTCCAGGATCTGTTGCCGCGGGCCCTCCTTGAGTTCGCGCAGAATCTCGGCGGCGCGGTCGCTGTCGCTGGCGTCGAGGAAACGGGCCGCGGTCGCGGGATCGGCCACGCGCAGCAGCCGGGCGGCGAGCTCCTCGTCAACCGACTCCAGGATGTCGATCGCGTCCTCGTCGGAGGCGGTCGCAGCGAGCTCGGCGAGTTGCTCGCGGGACAATCGCGCCATCTCGTGGGAGCGGTCGGCGGGCAGCGGAGTGCGACGCAACCAGTCGGTCACGGCGGCTGGGTCGGCGGTCGCGACGACGTCGTCCAGATCCGCGGGGTGAAGGTGGCTCTGCGGGTTCCCCATGCTCGTCCTCGTGGTTGCGGTGGCGGCGGGCCCGACGAGCATAAGTCGACGCGCCCGAGCCTGACGGTCGGCGCCGAGGTGGGCGCCGCTTGTTGGGCGGGGGTTCAGACGCCGTTCAACCAGGGCGAAGCCGCGCGCGCCGGCCCCGGGCGTACTAGCCTTGCCCGGAGTACGGAAGGCTGAGGGCAATGACATTTCCAGCACACGCGCGCGGGGTGAAGATCGCGGTGGCCGGCGCGCTGATGGCCGGCGCCGCGCTGGCCGCCGCCGGATCGGCCGCCGCCGACAACGAGCCGGCCCCGCCCGGGCCGCCGCCCGCCGAGCAGCCCGCGCCCGGCCCGATCATGCCGCAGCAGGTGCCCGAGATCCCCAACGCCGCCTACGGCGCCGACCGCAACGGCGTCGGGTTCTTCGGCACCATCCGGGATCTGTGGCACCAGGCGCAGGACCCCTACGGGATGACCAACCCGGAGCAGGCGCAGGTCGTCGGCGCCGCGCCGCCCGCGGGCGCCGGCCCGGCCCCGCAACTGCCGCCCGGGTACCTGTCGACCAACGCCCCCGGTTCGGAAGCGCCGGCGAAGGCGCCCGACGAGACCGTCACCGGTCCCGCGCTGCCCGAGGGGTACTACTCCCTCGACGGGCCGCCGCCGCCGGACTACGAGTTCGTTCCCGGCGGGGTGCCGGTTCAGCCGCCCGCCGAGACCCCGGCGCAGTAGCCGGGCGCCCTCACCGGTCCAGCACCAGCAGCCCGTCGCGCTTGATGCTGGACAGCACCAGTCGCCCGCCGCGCTCGGCCACCCCGGTGACCATGTGGAAGTCGTCGCGCGGTTCCTGAAGGTCCGCCAGCAGTTCGCCGTTCTCGCCGAAGGCCATCACCCAGGTGGTGCGCACGCCCTCGGGTTTGAACCGGTCCGGTAGCGCCCACAGCGCCTGGCGGATCCACGTCGGACGTGGCGCCAGGGATTCCAGCAGCTTGTCCCGGAGATTGCAGATCGCCACCCAGAACCGGCCGTCGGCAGACCGGGACACATTGTCCGGGTAGCCGGGCAGGTTGTCGGCCAGCACGGTCACCTCGCCGGAGGCGAGGTCATAGCGCTTGAGCGTCGGGCCCATGGTTTCGGCGAAGATCACGGCGGACTCGTCGCCGGTCAGGGTGACGCCGTTGGCGAAGTCCAGCCCGTCCAACAGCACGTGCACCGAACCGTCGGGATCGCGGCGCATCAGCCGGCCGGTCGCGCGCTGTTCGAGCACCGCGCCCAGATAGTGCTCGAAGGTGAACCGGCTGGTGGACTCGGTGAACCAGATGGTTCCGTCGGATCCCGCGGTGGCGTTCGAGCAGAACACCAGCGGCTTGCCCTGGACTGTGCGGACCAACTCTTCGATTTCCCCTGTCACGCAATCCATTCGGAGCAACCCGCGGTGGGCGTCGCAGATGATCAGTCGTCCGTCGGGCAGCATTTCCAGACCGAGCGGACGGCCGCCGGTGTTGCCGAGGACAGAAGTCTTCGACGTGTCGAGGTCGACGGCGACGATGGCGCCGGTCTCCAGCCCGGTGATCGCTCGGCCGGCATCGTCGAACACGACGTCCTCGGGGCCGTGCCCGGGCACTGGGATCAGCCGCGCTTGCGGGAACGCTGTTCGGCTGCGCTGATCGTCGGCTCGCTTCGGGCGCGGCGGAAAGTCGGTGCGGCGGACTGCCTTCAGCGACGGTTTAGGTGCGGGCATCGGTGGATCGTCGCATGATTAACTGACGACCCGCATGGGTAAGCTCAGTAAAGCCATAGAAGCAAAACTGAAGTCGGAGGCACGCTGATGACGAAGAAGATGATGCTCAAGAAGATGGCTTCGGCCGCCGCGATCGCGACCCTGCCGATGGCCGCGGTGATGGGCGTGAGCCCAGTGGCCAACGCAGTGCCGAACTGCGGCAACGGGATCTGGGATCCGAACCAGGGGATCTGCGTCCCGAACTCGAACTTCACCAACCCGCAGAACTGCGGACCGAATCATTGGTGGAATCCGTGGACGGGCACCTGCGAGATCATCGTTCGCTGATAACGCGCGTGTAGCGCGGCGTTGGCGTCCTCCAGGTCGAGGATGCGCACGATCCCGGCGATGTTGACCCCCTCGCCAACGAGGGCGACGATCCGTTCGATACGGGCCAGATCCTCGGCGCTGTAACGACGGGTTCCGCCGTCGGTGCGCGCGGGGGCCAGCAGGCCGTGGCGTTCCCACAAGCGCAGCGACTGAGTCGCGGCGCCGGAAAGCTCGGCTGCCACCGAGATGCCGTAGACGCCTTGATCAGACCGTGGGGAGGGGCGTTCTCCGGTGTCCATAGTGCGTCCTCGATCCGCTCTTGCGTCGCCACTGCGGCAGTGCTATATAAAAATCTATGACAGTTGGCATAGATACTCAATGTCGGCTGGCATAGGTAATCAACTGACACTGCACAGGAAGGATATGTGGGAGGTGGCCACCATGTTGATGCGCACGGATCCCTTCCGGGACTTCGAGCGATTCACACAACAGGTGCTGGGGACGGCTGCGCGCCCGGCGGCGATGCCGATGGACGCGTGGCGCGAAGGCCAGGAGTTCATCGTCGAGTTCGACCTGCCGGGCATCGCGACGGACTCACTCGATCTGGACATCGAGCACAACGTGATCACCGTCCGCGCCGAGCGCCCGGGCGTGAACCCCCACCGCGAGATGCTCGCCAGTGAACGGCCGCGCGGCGTCTTCTCCCGCCAGTTGGTGCTGGGGGACAACCTGGACACCGAGCGGGTGCGAGCCGAGTACGCCGACGGCGTGCTGACTCTCCGAATTCCGGTGGCGGAGCGGGCGAAGCCGCGCAAGATCGCCATCGATCGCCCTGATCAGCCGAAGGTGATCGACGCGGATTCGCTCGCCGGCGAGCCTGTCAGCACCTAGGCCTTGATAACGAGTGAGAGGAGGACCGGATCGGAAAGCGCTACGAAATCAATCAGGAACCAACCGCTCGGGACTCTCCGGAGTCCCGAGCGGATTCGTTAGCGCGAATCACGTCAGCCGGTGATATCCAGGATCTTGATCGCGAAGACCAGTGAGTCGCCGGGCTCGATGCCGGCGGCGGGCATGCCCTGCGGGTAGCCGTCAGCCGGCGTCATCGCGACCGCCACCGTCGAGCCGACGGTCTGCCCGGCGATGGCCTTCTGGAAGCCCGGCACCACACCGTCGAGCGGGAATTCGGCCGGCTCGCCACGCTTGTAGGCGCTGTCGAATTCCGACCCGTCGCGGCCATTGACGCCGAGGTAGCAGACCGACACCATCGCGGTGTCCGGGACCACCGGGCCGTCGCCGGCGTGCAGCGTCTTCACCTGGGTCTCGGTCACGCTGAAGGGCGTCTGCACCGCTACGCTGGGGGCGGCGGTGTCGGTCGAACCAATCACCGCGACGCTGCCGGTGGCGCCATCCAGGGTCCACTCCGGCGTGCCCGTGTCGGTCGGCGCCGCCATCGGGCAGCCCTCGGCCGACGCGGTTTCCGTCGACACCGGGGTGACGGACGCGGAGTTGTCCGAGCCGGAGCTACAGGCGCCCAGCGTCAGGACGAGGGCGGCGCCGGCCGCGAGAACCAGGGGAGCGCTAACGCGAGAGGAAGTCACCCGGGCCACGCTACCTCAGCGGCGTCGGCCCGCGGCGGCGCGCAGCACCGCGACCAGGAACTCCGAGTCAGGCGCGAACGGTCGCACGTCCCAGGTGGACAGCTTCAGTTCCGGGGTCAGGCCGGCCTCGGAGACGTCGGCGAAGAAATCGCCGAACTCGTAATCGCGGCCGGCCCCGAACCCGATCACCGCCCGCCCCTCGGGCGCTAGATGCGCGCGCAGCCGGGACAGCACCGCCACCCGGGTGCTGGGCGCGACGAACGTCATCACGTTGCCGGCCGACACGATCAGGTCGAACGGCTCCGGGATCCCGCGCGCGGGCAGATCCAGTTCGGCGAGATCGCCGACCAACCAGCGGGGTCCGGGGTGGTCCACCTCGGCCGCCTCGATCAGCACCGGGTCGACGTCCACGCCGACGACGTCGTGACCGGCTGCGGCCAGGTAGCCGCCGACGCGCCCGGGGCCGCAGCCGGCGTCCAGAATCCGGGAGCCGCGGGCGGCCATCGCGTCGATCAGGCGGGCCTCGCCGACCAGATCCTGTCCGTCGCGGGCCAGGGCGCGGAAACGCTCCACGTACCAGCTCGAGTGTCCGGGATCCTCAGCGACCTTCCGCATCCACAAGCTCTGCTCGACCATCAGCCCATTGTCGCAGGCGCCCCGAACGCTATGCGCCGCGCGAGGACCGCTCGAACGGCAGCCGCCACGCATGCGGCGCGACCAATTGGTGAATGGCGTTGGGACCCCAGGTGCCGGGCGCGTACATCTTCACCGGCGGCGGATTGTCCAGCAGCGGCATCGACCGGTCCCACAGCGACTCGATGCCGTCGGCCGTGGTGAACAGAGTGTGGTCGCCGCGCATCGCGTCGAGGATCAACCGTTCGTAGGCCTCCAGCACCTCGTCGGCGTGGTCGGTCTCACGCACCGAGAACTGCATGGACAGCTTCTGCAGGCGCATGCCAGGCCCGGGACGCTTGCCGTAGAACGACAGCGACACCTTCGTCTCGTCGGCCAGGTCGAAGGTCAGGTGATCGGGGCCCTCGCCGCCGATCCCCGAGCCGGCCGGGAACATCGACTTCGGGGTTTCCTTGAACGCGATGGAGATGATCCGCATGCCCTCGGCCATCCGCTTGCCGGTGCGCAGATAGAACGGGACACCGGCCCAGCGCCAGTTGTCGATGCGGGCGCGCATGGCGATGAATGTCTCGGTGTCGGATTCGGGGTGCACACCGGGCTCTTGGCGGTACCCGCTGTACTGGCCGCGCACCACATCCGAGGGCAGGATCGGCTCCAGGGAGCGGAAGACCTTGTTCTTCTCCTCGGAGATGGGGCCCGACTCCAGCGCGGTGGGCGGTTCCATCGCGACAAACGCCATCACCTGGAGCAGGTGGGTGACCACCATGTCGCGGTAGGCGCCGGTCGGCTCGTAGAACGCCGCGCGCTCGTCGAGTCCGAGCGACTCCGGAACATCGATCTGGATGTGATCGATGAAGTTGCGGCTCCAGATCGGTTCGAACAGGCCATTCGCGAACCGGAACGCGAGAATGTTCTGCGCCGCCTCCTTGCCGAGGAAGTGGTCGATCCGGAAGATCTGATTCTCATGGAAGGTCCGGTGGATGTCGGCGTTGAGCGCGACCGCGCTTTCCAGGTCCTGGCCGAACGGCTTCTCCATGATGACGCCCGCGTGCTTGACCAGTTGCGACTCCCGCAGCGTCTCGATACAGGCGGTCGCCGCGCGCGGCGGCACGCTCAGATAGTGCAGCCGCCGGGCACCGGGGCCGAGGTCGGCCTCGGCGGCGGCGACCTTGTCCGCCAACGCTTTCGGGCCCGCCGTCTGCGGAACATAGGACAGCATCGGCGCGAACACCGCCCACTGCTCGTCGGTCAGCTTCCGCGCGCCGACGGCCTCGATGGACGTGCGCACGAACTCCCGGAACTCGTCGTCGGACATGTAGTCGAGCGAGGTGCCGACCACGCGCAGACCGGCGACCAGCCCTGAGACGGCCAGGAATCCCAGTCCGCAGAGCAGCTTCCGGCGGGACAGGTCTCCGGTCGCGCCGAACAGCACGACGACGTGCGGCCCGGCCTCCGGACCGTCCTTGCGTGAACGGGCGGTGGGACTCGGGTAGGCGATGGTCTGTGCGGCGCGGTCACCGGCGGCGAGGGGACTCTTTTTCGACCTTGGACAATGATCGTGACTGCGCGCCGATCGCGCAGGATAAGCCCAAAGTTGACTGGCGTCAGAACCGGGCGCAGCACGGGCTCTGGGCCCGGATGAACGCGCGCCGACCGGCGTCGGTGACCGCGACGTAGTCGATATCGCCTGCGTTGTCGTGGCGAGTCTCGATCAATTCCCGCTCGGCGAGGTCGGCGAAGGTGGTGAGCAGGTCGGTCACGTCACGGCCCAGCGCGCGGGCGCATTGCGCGGAACCGATGTGCCCGGGCGCCGCGAATAGGTAGGCGACGACGGCGAACTCGGGCGGCGACAGCGACTCGGCCGGGGCGACGACGCCGACGACGGCGTGATCGCCGTCGGCCCGGGTGCGTCCCCATCGCCAGAACCCCATACCTCGACTAGTACACCGCCGGCGGGGTTCGGGCAACCATCACCGCTGGTCCAGGTGGGTGCGCACGGCTTCGGCCATCCGCTCGACCGCCCCGGTGAGGATGTCGGGCGAGGTGGCGAAGTTGAGCCGGACGTGGTCGCGTCCGCCGGCGCCGAAAGCGTGGCCGGAATTCAACACCACCCGGGCCCGCTCGACGAAGAAGGCGCCCGGTCCGGCGCCGGGATCAAGCACCCCCGGCGTCGGGTGATCGACATCCGGGACGCCCAGCGCCGCGCAGTCCAGCCAGGCCAGATAGGTGCCCTGGGGCCGGTGGTAGCCCAGCTCGGGCAGCCGCGCGCTGAGCAGCTCGCCCAGCAGCGTTCGATTGCGTTCCAGGTCGGCCATCAGGTCGTCCAGCCACGGGCCGCCGTGGCGCAGCGCGGCGGTGTGGGCGATGACGCCCAGGTGGCTGGGTCCGTACTCGACCACCTCCGGAAGCGCCCGCAGATCCGCGGTCGCGGCCGGGCCCGCGATGATCAGGGCGGACTTGATGCCGGCGAGGTTCCAGCCCTTGGTCGCCGAGAGCAGAGCGAACGCCGCCTCCGATCCGTCGACCGACAGGTACGGGGTGAACACCGCGTCGTCGAAGATCAGCGGCGCGTGGATCTCGTCGGAGACCACCCGCAGTCCGTGCCGGTCGGCCAGCGTGGCGACGGCCTCCAACTCGGCGCGGGTGTGCACGACGCCGGTCGGGTTGTGCGGATTGCACAGCAGGAACACCGGATTCACGCTGTCGGCGCGAGCGCGCCGGAACGCGTCCTCGAGGGCGTCGAAGTCGAGGCGGCCGGCCTCGGTCATCGCCACCTGGAGCAGGCGGCGGCTCGCGTCGGCGACATACAGCGCGAACGGCGGGTACAGCGGGGCGCCGACGACGACGGTGTCGCCCGGCTCCGAGAGCACCCGCAGCACCGCTTTGAGCCCGTTCATCACGTCGGCGGCCTGCCGGGTCCGGGCGACGTCGAGGCCGTCCCAACCCCAGCGGGCGGCGGCGAACCCGGCGGCGGCCTCCGCGTAGGCGTGGCCCGATGGGTACCCGGTGTCGCCGAGAGCGATCGCTTCGGTCAGCGCGGCGGCGATCGGCGGGGCCAGCGGGGTGTCCATCTCGGCGACCCACAGCGGCAGGGTGTCCGGCGGATACGCCCGCCATTTGATGCTGGTCCGCTTGCGCAGTTGCTCCAGCGAGAGCGTGGTCAGGGGCGTGCCGCTCATGACCGCTCCGTTCCGTCGGCGACGGCGAAGGAGATGACGTCGACGGGATCGTCGTCGGACAGGCCCGGGTAGAACTCCCGCAACCCGGCCTGCAGTTCGGCGACGTCGTCGAACCCGTCGGCGCGCGCGTGCGCCACGGTGAGCGCCCCGAATCGGGTGTTGAGCACCTCGGTGATCCGCGCGTCGATGGTGACGACCTCCCCGCTGTCCTTCTCGAAAACCAGCGCCGCGGGCCCGACGTCGAACGGGTCGTCGGCGCGGATGGTCAGTTGCTTGACGCCGCTGCGGATCACGTTCTCGAATCCCTCCCACATATAAAGGCGCTGCGGTTCCTTGAGCGTGCGCCAGTCGAAGGCGTCCGGCAGCAACTCGGCCACCGGCCGCGCCTCGAGTCCCATCGGGGTGCGGACCACGCTGCGGATGGCGGGGTCGAGATCGAAGAAGATCTGCCGGCATTTGCCGCACGGGGCGATCACCGACCCGGTGGGCCCGTAGGCGGCCGCGGTCGCGACGATCGGATCGTCGGGGTGTGTCGAGGCGTGGTTGGACAGCGCAGAGATCTCGCCGCAGGGGCCGCCGGTGAAGTGATGGGTGTTGAGCCCCAGAATGATCCGTCCGGAGCGGGTCAACACCCCGCCGGCGACGGTGTGGTCGGTGTCGTTGTGCCGGAGCCGGGCGTGCGTGACGGTTTCGCGGACCAACGCGCGCAGGTCAGCGGTGAGCATCTCTGCAGGCTACAAGCCGGGAGGCGGCGCTGTCCGCGATCGTCGGGCATCGTCGCTGGTCCAGTTAGGATTTCCCGGTGCATCGGACCGCACTGCTGCCTCGCCTCGCGCACGTCACCACTGTGCTGGCGGCGATTGCCGTGCCACTGGTCGGGTGGTTCTTCGGCGGGTGGTCGGGGGCGACGACGCTGGTGGTGTACTGGGCCGAGACGCTGGCGATCTGCGTGTTCGCCTGGGCGCGGGTGGTGGCGCACCAGCGGCTGGCGCCCCGGCGCGGGCATTATCGCTACCAGGCGCCCGGCCCGAAAAGCGGGAAGCCGAGCTCGTTCGCGTCCGGGTTTTTGCTGACCGCCGGCGCGTTCAGCTTCGCCCACGGGGTCTTCATGGCCGCGATCATCTTCCTGCTGCATCGCAACGGCTACCGAGAAATCGCCGAGATCGACTGGCGCAGTGTGGGTCTGGGCTGTCTGTCCGTCGTGGCCTTCCTGCTGCTGGATTTCCTGGTGGATCTGCCGACGCTGCGCGAGTGGTCCTTCCGCGACGTCGAGCTGACCGCTAACAGGGGTCTGAGCCGCGTCGTCGTCATTCACCTGACGCTGATCCTCGGATTGGCCGGCGTCGCCGTCACCGACGCGCCCGACACGCTTTTCGGGGTGTTCGTCGTGCTCAAAGCCCTCACCTCGCTGAGCTGGGCGCTGCCGCAGTGGGAGCCGAAGACGCCGCCGAAGTGGATGAGCCGGGTGCTCAACCGGGTGCCCAACGTGCGTCCCGGCGAACGGTTCGAGGACTTCTGGGCCAAGGAGAACACCGCCGAACTCAATCGGCGCGAGCGCAACGACGAGCCCTGGACCTGAGTGAAACGGCTTGGTTACGAGCACAGTTCGCGCCGCGCGCAGACCACGGTTGGCGATACGTTATAGACCGCCAGATCTACGAATGGGGGAGCGCCCGTGACAACAGTCGCGCTGTATCTGCTGATCACCTTCGGTCTGGGCGGTCTCGCGATGGCGGTGCGGCTGCCACCGCTGGTCGGATTCCTGACCGCCGGTTTCGTCATCAACGCGCTGCACCTGGACAAGGTGCCCGAGATCGAGATCGTCGCCGACCTGGGTGTCACGCTGCTGCTGTTCGCCATCGGCCTCAAGCTGAACGTGCGGATCCTGCTGCGCAAGGAAGTCTGGCTGACCACCTCGGTGCACATGCTGATCAGCGTCGTCCTGGGCGGCGGGGCGCTGTGGATCGCGTCGGTGCTCGGGGTGGCCATGCTGGCGGGCCAGAGCCTGCAGACCATCGCGTTGCTGGCCTTCGCGCTGTCGTTCTCCAGCACCGTGTTCGTGGTGAAGGTGCTCGAAGAACGCGGCGAGTCCTACTCGCTGTACGGCCGGATCGCGATCGGCATCCTCGTCATGCAGGACATCATCGCGGTGGTGTTCCTGACCGCCACCAGCGGACACCTGCCCAGCCCGTGGGCGATCGCTGTGCTGGCCGGGTTGTGGCCGCTGACCTGGGTGGCCCGCAAGATCTGGAGCCGGCTGGGCCACGGCGAGATGCAGGCGTTGTTCGGCATGGTGATGGCGTTCGTGCCCGGCTACGCGCTGTTCACCGCGGTCGGGCTCAAAGGCGACCTGGGCGCCCTGATCATGGGCGTGCTGCTGGCCACCCACCCGTCGGCCTCGGAGTTGGCGCGATCGCTGTTCCACATCAAGGAGTTGCTGCTGGTCGGCTTCTTCGTGTCCATCGGCCTGACCGGGCTGCCGGACCTGCCCACCATCGGGGTGGCGCTGCTGATGGTGCTGCTGCTGCCGTTCAAGGGCATTTGGTACGGGATCTCGCTGACGATGATGAAGGTGCGCTACCGCACCGCCATGCTCGCCGGACTCAGCCTGATGAACTACTCGGAGTTCGGCCTGATCGTGGTGTCCGTCGGCGTGTCGATTGGACTGTTGGCGCCGGCCTGGCTGGTGGAGATGTCCATCGCCGTCGCGCTGAGCTTCGTGGTGTCGGCGGTGTTCAACGGCCGCGGCCACCTGTTGGTGGAGAAGCTCGCCGCCCGGTTGCCGGCCCAGGACGAGGCCAAACTCACCCCCGAGGAGCGCCCCGCCGACGCCGGCGACGCGGAGGTCGTCGTGATCGGCACCGGCCGGGTCGGGTTGGCCACCTACCGACGTCTCACCGAGCACTACGGGTTGCGGGTGGTCGGCGTCGACTACGACGGGCCACGCGTGCAGCTGCTCAAGAGTGAGGGCTACCGGGTCATCGAGGGCGACGCCACCGACTTGGACTTCTGGAACCGGCTCCGGCATTCGGACTCGGTGCGCACCGCGGTGCTGGCCATGCACCGGCACGGCGCCAACGTCACCGCGCTGGAGTGCCTGCGGGAATCGGGCTTCAGCGGCAACGTCGCCGCCGTCGCGCGCTACGACGACGAGGTCGCCTGGGCCAAGGAACACGGCGTCGGCATCGCGTTCAACATCTACGCCGGCGCCGGGCTGGAGCTCGCCGATCAGGTCGGGGAGTCGGACCTGGCACGGCGCGCCAAGGAGATCGGGCAGTCCGAGTCCTCCTAATGCGGGTTCGGGGCGTGGCTGGTGTTGAGCTCAACGTGCACTGACTTCGTGTTCGCCCTGCGGCGAGTGAGCATTGGCGGTCGTTTCCGGGGGCGAGCGTGCAGTGACGGTCGTTTCCGCGGGCGAGCGTGCACTGAGGTTCGCTGAACGTCGCGAGCGGGCACTCCCGTCCGCGTTTCCCCAGGTGGGGGCGAACGCCACTGCACCCTCGTCACGCGGAAGTGGGCCTGGCTGCACGCTCGCGGCCAAATCCGACAGTGATTGCACGCTCGCCGCCGGTACCGACAGTGATTGCACGCTCGCGCCTCCGAAACCGACCGTGGATGCACGCTCGCGGCCGAATCTGACCGTGGCTGCACCCTCGCGCCGCTGCTACGAGATGCGACGACGCACCTGCTGATCGATGGTCAGGCATAGCCCGGGTCGGCGTCGCGGTCGATGAATACCGAACGGCTCAGTCAGTGGTGAGCTGCTGGGCGAGCATGACCAGGATGCCGCTGGGGCCGCGCAGGTAGGTGAGTTTGTAGATGTCCTGATAGTTCGCCACGCCGCGCAGCGGGTGGCAGCCGTGACGCGCGGCGATCTCCAGCGCCGCGTCGATGTCGTCAACGGAGAACGCGACCCGATGCATGCCGATCTCATTGGGCAGTGTTGGCGTGGTTTCGATCGCCTCCGGGTGGACGTACTCGAACAGCTCGAGGTGGCCGTGGCCGTCCGGCGTCGCCAGCATCGCGATCTTCGCGTGATTGCCGTCCAGGCCGACCGCGGTGTCGGTCCATTCACCGCGGACGGTGTCGCGGCCGATGACCGCCAGGCCCAGGTCGGTGAAGAACGCGATCGCGGCGTCCAGGTCGCGAACAGCGATGCCGACGTTCTCAAGTTTGATGGCCACGGTTGCGACGGTACCGATGCCCCGACGCGCACCGCGCGCCCGTCGAGCGGCTCCGGTCGGCCGCCGCGGGCTTGTAGGCTCACCGGCGTGCGCACAGATCGGGAAAACATCGCTGGACCTGCGGTGATCAGTCGGTGAGCGCGACTCTGGTCGCCAAGGACGTTGCGGGCGGGTACGCGCACCGGGTGCTGTTCGAGCACCTGGACCTCACCGTCGCGCCGGGCGATGTGGTCGGCGTGGTCGGCGCCAACGGCGCCGGGAAGACCACTTTGCTGCGGGTGCTCGCCGGTGACCTCGCCCCACTGGAGGGGAGCATCTCCCGGACCCCGACCGACGCCTTTGTCGGCTGGCTGCCGCAGGAGCATGAGCGGGTGCTCGGTGAGACTGTTGGGCAGTACGTCGCGCGACGCACCGGATGTGCTGCCGCCGCGTCGGCGATGGACGCCGCTGCCGAGGCGCTGGCCGATCCGGACGCGCCGACATCGGCGGCCGACGATTACGCGCTCGCCCTCGATCATTGGTTGGCCACCGGCGCGGCGGACCTCGACGATCGACTCGGCGCGGTGCTGGCCGACCTCGGCCTGGACCAGTCCGCGGTGGCGCCCGGGGACGCGTTGATGACGAGTCTGTCGGGCGGGCAGGCGGCTCGGGTCGGGTTGGCAGCCCTGCTGTGCTCGCGGTTCGACATCGTGTTGCTCGACGAGCCCACCAATGATCTGGACCTCGACGGACTGGACCGGCTCGAGGAGGTGGTCAACGGTGTCCGCGGCGGTGTGGTGCTGGTTAGCCACGACCGAGAGTTCTTGTCTCGCAGCGTGACTCGGGTGCTGGAGCTCGACCTGGCACAGCACACCAACACCGTTTACGGTGGCGGGTACGACAGCTATCTGGAGGAACGCGAGGTCGCGCGTCGGCACAAGCGTGAGGAGTACGAGGAGTTCGCCGAGAAGAAGGCGGACCTGGTCGCCCGCGCGCGCACCCAACGCGAATGGTCCAGCCAAGGGGTTCGCAACGCCATCCGCAAGTCACCGGACAACGACAAGATCCGACGTCGGGCCGCCACCGAATCCAGCGAGAAGCAGGCCCAGAAGGTTCGGCAGATGGAAAGCCGGATCGCCCGGATGGAGGAGGTCGCCGAGCCTCGCAAGGAGTGGGTGCTGCAGTTCACCATCGGCGCCGCGCCCCGGTCGAGCACGGTTGTCTCGACGCTGAACGAGGCGGTGGTGCGCCACGGGGACTTCACCCTCGGACCGGTGTCAATTCAGGTGAACGCCGGTGAGCGGATCGGGATCACCGGTCCTAACGGCGCCGGGAAGTCGACGCTGCTGCGCCTGCTGCTCGGGCAGCGGATACCGAATGCCGGCACCGCGCACCTCGGCGCGAACGTCGCGATCGGCGAGGTGGACCAGTCCCGCCGGCTGTTCAGCGGTCCGGAGCCGCTGGCGCAGAGGTTCGAGGCGCTGACGCCCAACTTCACCGTCGAGCAGGTCCGGACCCTCCTGGCCAAGTTCGGGCTGCGGGCCGACCATGTGGAGCGCCCGGTGGCCGAGTTGTCGCCGGGGGAGCGCACCCGGGCGGGGCTGGCGCTGCTGCAGGCCCGAGGGGCCAATGTGCTGGTGCTCGATGAGCCGACCAACCACCTCGACTTGCCGGCGATCGAACAGCTGGAGTCGGCGTTGGACTCCTACGAGGGCGCGCTGCTGCTGGTCACCCACGACCGGCGAATGCTGGACAATGTCCGGGTTGACCGCTATTGGCGCGTCGAGGACGGCCGCGTCACCGAGTTGTGAGGCATTGCGTCGGGCGCCCGAGGACCTGAGCGGCCCCGGCGTGCGGGAAGCTGCGCGATCGATTCGGATCAACGGCTCAGACCCGGCCAACCGAATGCGACATTCGGTTATAGTCCGGCTGGGCGGGTGGTTCAACCGCGCGTCGAGGATCCAAAGGAAGACCCGAAAGGAAACCCATGAGGACGATCGCAAGCACAAGAACCGCTGTTGTGGCCGGCGTGGCCGCCACGGCCCTGATCTTCGCCGGCTGTGCCAAGAGCGACGACAGCACGACCTCGGACCCCGCAGCCACCTCCGCCGAGGTGAGTGCCGCGCCGACGCCGGAGATCCCGTCAAGCCTCGCCGAGTCCGCCAGCGAGGTGGCCGAGCCCACCGAGGTCACGATCACCGGCGAGCGCGACGTCGAGGTGACCCTCACCGGCCCGATCGCCGCTCGGTACTCGTCGGCGACTGAGGAGGAGAAGACCGCCCTCGGCCTGCCGCTGACGGGCGACCGCAACGCGGGAGCCCGTGAGAGCGGGATGGCGTTCCAGCAGTTCCAGGGTGGCGTGATCACTGCCGTGAGCGAAGACCCGGGCAGCCCCGCCTACATCACCTGGGGCAAGATCCGCGACGCCTGGAACATCGAGCGCGCCGCGGACGGCACCCCGGACATCTCCGGCGACAATGGGTCGGTGGGCCCGCTCGGCGCCCCGACCAGCGACGAACTGACCGAGGGTGATCTGAAGGTGACCACCTTCCAGCACGGCAAGATCACCTACAACCCCACGACCGACGTGGTCGAGGTGACCGTCAACGGCAACGTGGTGCCATCGGGGCTGTGATTCGTCGAGGTCGGCTGGCTCAGGCGTTCGTCCGGCCCGATGACGGCGATGTGTCCGGGTACGGACTCATCGGCATGAAGTAGTCGTTGCGGTAGTTGTAACGCTCCCGCTGACTGCGCGGGGACAACTGCTGAGCCGGGGCCGTCACCGGCGCGTGCCACTGCGGCATCATGACGCCGGTGTTCGGTTGCGGGGGCGCCTGATCGAATCGACTGTCGTCGGCGGCTGCGGTGGCCGGTAGTGAAATGGCCAATGCCGCGGCGAATGCGCACGTGGTCAGCACCGTCTTCATGTTCTTCATCGGTCCCGTTCCTCTCTGGATGCGACGTCGTCGTCGCTATCCAGTGGTGTCCTCGAAGAGGCGGAGCGTTACACGGTCAGCGCCAGTGCTTGAACGCGTCGAGCAGCCGCGTCCGGAACTCCGGCGCAAGCTCGACCGCGTCGATCCGGCTGACGACGCCAATCGTGGCGCGCATCTGCTGGAGGTAGTTGTCGCAGCCGTCGCACTCGATCAGGTGCTCGTCGAACCGCGCACGCGATTCCAGATCGAGTGACCCGTCCAGGTAGGCGGTGACCAGTTCGACGAGCTCATTGCAATCCAATGGGTTCACGACGCATCCCTTAGGTAGGTTTCGAGGGTTTGTCGGATCACCGCGCGACCGCGATGAAGCAGCACCCGCTGATTGGCGGCGCTGATACCGAGCAGTGCGCACACCTCGGTGGAGTCGAATCCCAGCATGTCACGCAGGGTCACCACGATGCGCTGCCGCTCGGGCAGCGAATCGAGGCCGCGCTGAGCGACCTCGGCGAGTTCGCCGCTCAGGGCCGAGCCTTCGGGGGAATCCGGAAACGGCGCTGGCGTCTCCGCCTCTTTCCAGTGCCCGGGATACTCGTCGCCGGCGGCGCGGAATCGCTCGGGATCCACGGTTCCGCCGGTGAACGCTTTGATCTGGGAGTCGAGGCGCCTCCGCTCCTTGAGGCCGCGGGCTTTGGCGATATTGACCAGCACCGTGAACAGCCAGGTACGCAGCGACGACCGTCCCTCGAATCTGTCGAGGCCGCGCAGCAGCGCGATCCAGGTCTCCTGCACTACGTCTTCGGCGTGTTCCTTGCTCGGCACGTAGCCGCGAGCGACGCGCAGCATTGCAGGCGTGTGACGGTCGACGAGGCAGGCGAAGGCGTCCTGGTCGCCGGCCAGCAGCGCCGCGACCAGGATGCCTTCGTCGTCCGAAACCGGTGTCTCGGCCATGGTCACGAGGCGACGTTACTCTTCCGGCCCCCGGAATTGGTCGCAGCCAGCGCGTCGCCGAGAGTCCACACCGCAATGCCGAGCAAGGCGACATCTTTGATCAGGAACTGTCCGGTCATGCTCAGCCATGGGAATCCGCCTTCGGCGGCGTCCACGACTCCGGGCGTGGTGAACAGGAAGCTGACGGTGGCCGTGAACAGTCCGATCGCCAGCACACTGCCGACGGCGGATACCTTCGGCAGCCACGGCCTCACCGCGAGCAACGCCGCCGTCGTCACCTCGACGACGCCGAGCAGCGACGAGAAGGTGGTGACCGAGAAGATCTCGTACAGCCAGCTCATCACGGGGCTGTTCGCGACGAGCGGCTGGATGCCCTGGGCCTCGTATTGGGTGAACTTCAGCACGCCGATCCAGCCGATCACCAGAGCCAGCCCGTAGCGGGAGATCTCGGCTCCGACGCGCCTGACATTGGCTTCCCGCGACGGGCTTTCGACAGTGTTCGGGCCTGCGGTCATTGCGGTCTCCTCCGGGCTGGGGCCGACGGTGCGTCGGCCGGTGCAGAGGTTCAGTGCCGAGACGCCGGCTAAGCGTTACAGTCGCGGGCCGCCGCCGCGGTGATGCGATGGTCGGGGCGCCGAGGTTTCGCGACGGTTTCGGTTCCGCAAAGGTGCCGCACGATGGGGGCCCGTCGGCGTGATTCGGCCCGCGCGGGCTATACCGTTGACTGTCATGGGAGCTGTGGGTAGGCGTGTGATGCGTTGGCGCGCAGCGCCGCACGTGACCGCGGCGGCGCTGCTGGTGGCGATGCTGGGACTGCCGACCGCGCCGTCCGCGCACGCGGCGACGGCGACCGCGCAGTTGTCGGTCTCATCAACCTGGCAGACCGGTTTCATTGCACATTTCACCATCACGAACTATGGCACGACACCGATGACCGATTGGCGGCTCGAGTTCGACCTCCCGGCCGGGGAGTCCATCCGGCACAGCTGGAGCAGCAGCGTCACGCAGTACGGGACGCGATGGATTCTCACCCCGGCGAATTGGAACCGGATCATTCCGCCCGGCGGCACGGCCACCGGAGGCATGAGGGGAGTGCTGTCGGGCTGCTACGTCCCGCCGTCGAACTGCCTGCTCAATGGGCAGATTCCCTGCAGCTGATCACCCGGTATCGCAACGCGATTGCTCCGGATCCGAACTCACGGCGATCCACCAGTTCGAGTTCGACTCGATCGCGCAGTCCGGCGAGCAACGTCGGCCCGTGCCCGGCGATGACCGGTTGCACCACGAACTCGTACTCATCGATGAGGCCCAAGTCGGCCAACGCCAGGGGGAGGGTCACCCCGCCCACCCACAGGCGCTCGCCCGGCTCCTGCTTAAGTCGCTGAACTGCCTGCGCCAGTTCGCCTTTCACGAACTCGGCGTTCCAATCGAGGTCAGCCATGGTGCTGGACACGACGTGTTTCTTCGCCCGGTCGATGGCCTCGGCGAACGGGATCTCCCACTGCTGCATCCAGTCGGGCCACCCGCCCGTGGCCGGCTTTCGCCACGCCGACCTCATCATCTGATAGGTCACCCGACCGAACAGCAAGGCGTCGGCCTGCGCCATCTCGTCGGTCCAGTACCGCATCGACTCCTCGGTCGGCGCGACCCCCGCCTCGTGATGACAGCAACCGTCGAGAGTGACGTTGATCGAGTATCGGAGGGTTCTCATCACGATGCTCCCTTGGGTTCGCGCATCCGGCCGACTTCAGGTTACTGCCCACCCCAATGAGATCGAATGGTCGCGCAGAACCGCGGCGTCTGATGTCGTTGAGTGCTGACCTCAACGAAGGAGTCGATCGTGACCGTTGGCTGGGACGACGCCGTGGCGGACTGGCGTGGATTCGCGGCACTGCCGGGAGACGACGCAGCCGACGCTTGCGTCGTCGGGCTGGGCGCATCGGGGCTGGCGGCCATCGAAGCGTTGGCAGATCGCGGTCTGTCGGTGATCGGGGTCGACGCCGGCCGGGTCGCCGCCGGAGCCGCGGGCCGCAACGGCGGGTTCCTGGCCGCCGGTCCGGCGCCCGGGCTGCACCTGGCTATCCGGCGGTGGGGGAATGTCGCCGTGGACCTGTATCGCGAAACGCTCGCCGAGATCGACCGGCTCGAAGCGCAACTCGGTTCGGCGATCATCCGACGGGTCGGATCGATTCGACTCGCCGGGCTGCCCGGCAGCGCGACGTCGGATGACGAAATCCGCGACCGTGAAACAGAACTCGCCGACTGCGCGCAGCAAGCCGCCGCGCTGCGTGAGCACGGCATCGCGGTCGAGGACTATGACGGAACGCTCGGTCGCGGCCTGTACCTGCCCGACGACGCCGCGACGAACCCGGCTCTTCGCGCCGTCCGAATCGCGTTGGCCGTCTCGCAGCGTGCCGTCCTGCACGAGCACACCCGCGTGCGACGAGTCCAATCACATTGTGTTGAAACCGATCACGGAACGATCAGCGCCGAGGTCATCGTTGTGGCGGTGGACGGTCGGCTGGAGCTGGTGGTGCCGGAGCTGGCGTCCCGGGTGCGGTCGGCGCGGCTGCAGATGCTCGCCACGCGGCCCATCGAACCCGGACGGTTGCCGTGTCCCGTGGTCGGACGCTGGGGCTATGACTTCGCCCAGCAACTGCCCGACGGTCGATTGTTCATCGGCGGGGGACGTGACCGCTTCGCCGAGTCAGAGTGGACAACGCAGACCGAACCCACCGAGGAGGTGCAGACCTACATTCACGAACTGGCCCAACGCATCTCGGGTGGCTGTGTCGAGGCGACCGATCGGTGGGCCGCTTCGGCCGGTTTCACCGACGGTGGCCGACCGCTGTGCGCCCTCATCGACGAGGGGGTTGTGGCGGTGGGTGGGTACAGCGGTTGCGGCAATCTCATCGGGCCGATCGCGGCGCGCGCAGCCGTCCGCCACGTTCTCGACGGCGTGACGCCACCGACTTGGTGCGCGTCGCTTCCCTGATTGGGCGGTCACGGAGGGTTTCGGCGGATCACCCCAGGATCGCGCGCGCCGCGCGCTCCGCGATGAGCATGACCGGGGCGTTGGTGTTGCCGGAGGTGATGGTGGGCATCGCCGACGCGTCGACCACGCGAAGTCCGGCGACGCCGTGCACGCGGCAGTCGGTGTCGAGCACCGTGGCCGGTGACCGCGGTCGGCCGTGGGCGTCAAAAGCTCCCATCGCGCAGGTGCCGACCGGGTGAAAGATCGTGGTGCCCAGTTCGGCGGCGGCGCTGCGAAGATCGTCGTCGCTGACCAGTTGCGGCCCGGGCAGCAACTCCTGCGGGTCGTAGCCGGCCAGCGCCGGCGCCGCCATGATCTCCCGTGTCATTCGGAGGCCGCGGACGGCGATGTCGCGATCGGTGTCGGTCGACAGGTAGTTGCAGACAATCTTGGGGTAGACCAGCGGATCGGCGCTGGCAATGCGCACGTGGCCTCGTGAACTCGGCCGCAGATTGCAGACCGAGGGAGTGATCGCCGCGAAGGGGTGCAGCGGCTCGCCGAACTTGGGCAGCGACAGCGGCTGCACATGCCACTCCAGGTCGGGACTGGCCAGTGCGGCATCGCTTTTGGCGAAGGCGCCCAACGTCGATGGCGGCATCGTCATGGGTCCGGAGCGCAGTGACATGTACTGCAGTCCCATTCCCGCGCGGGTGAACCAGTTGCGGTACAGCGTGTTGACGGTGCGGGCGCCGCGCACCCGGTAGACCGTTCGCAGCTGCAGGTGGTCCTGGAGGTTCTCACCCACGCCCGGCAGATCGACGGTCACTGGGACCTGATGGCGGGTGAGCAACTCGGCGGGGCCCAGACCGGATACCTGCATCAGCTGCGGTGAGCCGATGGCGCCGGCGCTCAAGATCACCTCCCGGCCGGCGCGGGCGTCGACGATCTGGCCATCCTTGAGCAGCCGCACGCCGATGGCGCGGTGCGTGGCCGAGGTCCAGGCGCCGCGACGCCGGTCGTCGGCGACCCGATCGTCGATCAGCAGCCGCAGGGCCTGAGTATGGGTGTAGACGGTGAGATTCGGTCGGTGGGCGACGGGATGCAGGAAGGAGTCGGCCATTGACCAGCGACGACCCCGGCGCTGATTGACGTGGAAGTACGCGCTGCCGGAGTTGTCACCGCGGTTGAACTCCTCGATCGGGGCGATGCCGGCCTGGGCAGCGGCGGCCTGCCAGGCGTCCAGAACTCTCCAGCGCACCCGTGGCCGCTCCACGCGGATCTCACCGTCGGCGCCGTGCCACTCGTCGGCTCCGCCGAAGTAGGTCTCCAACTCCTTGTAGATCGCCAGCGTCTCGCCGGCGCTGTCCGGGCCGCCCCACAGCCAACGATCGTCACCGGTGGCCTGCGCCCACAGGGCGTAGTCGGAAGCCTGGCCGCGCATATGGATCATGGCGTTGATCGACGAGCAGCCGCCGATCACCCGTCCCCGCGCGTAGTGAATGCTGCGGCCCGCCAGGCCCGGGTCGGCCTCGGTGGTGAAGCACCAGTCGGTGCGGGGATTGGCGATCGTGTACAGGTAGCCCACCGGCACCTTGATCCAGAACAGGTTGTCGCGACCGCCGGCCTCGATCAAGAGCACCCGGTGCTCGGGGTTGGCGCTGAGTCGGTTGGCGAGCAGACAGCCCGCGCTGCCCGCGCCGACGATGATGAAGTCGAACTCGGTGGCGGGGCTCATCAGCTGAGCACGACCGGAAACTTCGCCGCGGCGAGTTCTCCCATCGCGTCCCGTTCGATCGCGGTTGGCGCGCGTCGCCCGGTGCCGATCAACAGCGCGTCCTCGTCGCCGAACGCGTCGGGGAGCGCGGTCCCGACGATGGTTTCCAGCATTCGCCGCGACTGCCGTAGACCCTCGACCGGGGGATGCGCCGCTCGGGGGAGGTGGGTGATCAGATCGAGGTGGTGCAGCGTCCACTCCAAGACATAGCCGGACAGGTAGTCGCCGGCGGTCAGCACTTGCCCTTGGGTGCTGACCCGCATCATCGGGTCGACGAGACCTGCGGCACGGCCGGCGGCGGCCCCGATGTCCTCGAGGTGAAATTTCAGCAGCTCCGGTTGTTGGTAGGCGGCGGCCAGCCGGATCGTCAGCGCGTCCAGCGGGTCTTCGCCGGTCGGTGGCGTTGTGCTGACTGTCCAGTAGGTGATGGCGTCGTGGGTTGCCTCGTCTGCGGTGGGGGTTGACAGCGTGATCAACACATCCTGCGCGTCGATTATCAAGTGGCACACCAGGTCCCGCACCAGCCAGCCGCGGCATCCGGACGGCGACGCGAAATCTCGGTCGGCGAGGTCGGCGACGGTCGAGCGCAGTGCCTGCCACGTGAGCGAGAAGGGGTTCATCGATGCCATCATGGCGCCCTGCGGCGTGTCGGTCGCCATGGGCGCCGGGTGAGGTGGGCACCCGTGGTGGCGGGTACGGGCACGTGCGAACCATCTCCGCCCATGTGAGTGGCTCCAGGTCTGGTGTATATTGTGGTGTATGAAGCGCACCAACATCTATCTTGGTGAGGCGCAGACGGCCAACCTGGACAGGCTGGCCGACCAGCAGGGAATCTCCCGCGCTGAGCTGATTCGCCAACTGCTGGATCGGGCTCTGAGCAACGCGGACGACAGCCTGGCCGCGGATCTTGACGCAATCGACACGTCGTTCGGCGCTCTGCGCGAGGTTGATGCGCCCGATCGTGGATCGGGTAGCCGTGAGGCGCACCTCGAGCAGATGTGGCGCCGCACGTCGTGAGGCTGGTCGACTCGGACGTCCTCATCGCTCACCTGCGTGGCGTGGCGCCGGCGCGTGACTGGCTGCTGGCTGCCCGAGCGGAGGGCCCGTTGGCGATCAGTGTGGTGTCCATAACCGAGTTGATCGGCGGGATGGTTAGTGCGGAGCGCCGGGAAGTGTGGCGGCTGCTCGCCACATTTCGCGCTGAGCCGGTCACTGAGATCATCGCGCGTCGAGCGGGCGACTTCATGCGGGAGTACCGGCGCAGTCATACCGGTATCGGTTTGGGCGACTACCTGATCGCCGCCACGGCCGATATCAACGGCTATGAGCCGGCGACGTTCAACGTCAGACACTTCCCGATGTTCAAGAATCTGCGTCCGCCGTTTGAGTTCTGAATGGACAATCGCCCGATACCGCAGCCCGGCGATCTTGAGTCGGTGCGCGATTCCTACGACCGGGTCGCTGACAACTACGTCCACATGGTCACGACGACCGGGGTGGGGGACATCCGCGCGCATCCGTGGCTGAAGGCCGCCATCGACGCGTTCGTTGACACGGTGGCCGGCGTCGGTCCGGTCCTGGACGTGGGTTGCGGACCGGGCGCGGTGACGTCGTATCTGACCGAACGTGGAGTTGACGTGTCGGAGTCGACTTGTCACCGCGGATGATCGAGCACGCGCGGCGCCTGTATCCGCAGTGCGCGTTTGCTGTCGCCTCAGTGACCGAGTTGGACCTGGCCGAAGCCTCGCTGGGGGGAGTGCTGGGGTGGTGGTCGCTGTTCAATCTCCCGCGGGACGTCCTTCCCGAGGTGCTGGCGTCGTTTGCCCGAGCGCTGCGTCCCGGCGGTCAGTTGATCGTCGCGACGCACGTGGGCGACGACGATGTCGCGCGCACCGAAGCCTATGGCGGCGTGCCGGTTTCATGGACCACGCATCAGTGGCGGCCGGAGCAACTGGCCAGTCTTTTGGTGGCGGCCGGGCTGCGGCCGGTCGCCGAACTTCGTTTGCCGGCAGACGAAGTCAGCGGGCCGGCCGTGGTCATTGCCGCGACGCGGTCAGGGGACGGCTCGGCCGACGCGTAGCCGCACTCGCACTCGATCGCCGTCGTCGACGCCTTCGGAACGGCGCAGCGCGATCTTCAGCGGCACTAGATAGGCTCCGTCTTTCGGCATGAGTGACGTCGTCACTTCGGTGTTGCCGATACGCACACGCGCCGGAATGCAACCCCACCCGTAGGCCAGCTCGCCCAGATGAGCGTGTAGGAAGTCGTCAATGTGCGCGGGCGTGGCGGCGAAGAAATACGGTGCGGGGCCACGCCATTGGAACACCTCGGCGACAAACTCCCACTCCACAGGCCCACACTACGACGGCCGGCCCAGCAGCGTGCGGCCCGCGTGACCGTTCGCCCGACTGGTCCTTGGAAGCGGGGCGGGAGGTGGGCCGGCTGCCGTGATCACAACCAGGCTCATCGCCTTGTTCAATATGAGTTGGACCGGCTGATGTCCGCTGATGTCGACGCCGATTTCGGCCAGCGCCTGTGCTGAGAGCTGGTTGACGGCAGTTTTGGCGTGGGTGCCGGCCGAAGTGATACGGATGTTCGGGCTGGCGGCGTGGCGCATTAGTCCGGCGGCCATGACCGATTTTCCGGCGTTGCTGACGCAGACGAACAACACAGTGGTGTCAGCCATGATCGGTGTGTTCCCTTCGTGTTTCGTCGGCTACTGACTGACGGGCACGTTGAGTTCGGCTAGCAGGTGGTGGATGCGTTGGTCTATCTGGTCGCGGATCGGGCGGACGGCGTCGAGGCCTTGGCCGGCCGGGTCGGGCAGTTCCCAGTTCTCGTAGCGCTTTCCGGGGAAGATCGGGCAGGCGTCGCCGCAGCCCATGGTGATGACGACGTCGGCGGCTTGCACGATTTCGTCGGTCCAGGGTTTCGGGTATTCCCCGGTGATGTCGATCCCGACCTCGTGCATCGCTTCGATGGCCGCCGGGTTGACCTCGTTGCCGGGCTCGGATCCGCCCGACCAGGCGATGGCGTTGTCGCCGGCGTAGTGGGTGAAGTATCCCAGCGCCATTTGGGAGCGGCCGGCGTTGTGGGTGCACAGGAACAGCACGGTGGGTTTGCCGTCGCTGAAGTGGCCTTCGACCCTGGCGAGGGCGTGCAGGCGTTGGCGGGCGAACCGTTCGGCGAGCAGGGGCAGGAAGTTGGGAATGCTGGCGCGGCCGGTGAATTGGTCGTAAGAGGTGTGCAGAAACCGTTCGATGGTTTCGGTGCCAAAGGTGTCGGCGAACTCGGCTTCCAGCCGGGTGGCGGCGGTCTTCAAGGCGAGTTTCTGGTCGATCGAGCGGTCGGCGCGCAGTTGATGGGTGACGGGGCTATCGGTCATGAGCTGGTGTCCGTTTTCGTCGTCGAGCCGGTGGCGGGGAGATGTTGGGAGGTGTGGTGGTGGAACCGTTTGCGCAATCCCAGGGAGACGTAGACCAGGGCGACCAGGACCGGGACTTCGATCAGCGGCCCGACGACGCCGGCCAGCGCTTGGCCGGAGGTGGCGCCGTAGGTGGCGATCGCCACGGCGATGGCGAGTTCGAAGTTGTTGCCTGCGGCGGTGAACGCCAGTGTGGTGGTCCGTTCGTAGCCCAGGTCGAGCAGGGCGCCGAGGAGGTAGCCGCCGCCCCACATGATGGCGAAGTACGCAAGCAGGGGCAGGGCGATGCGGGCGACGTCCCACGGGTGGTTGGTGATCTGATCACCTTGGAGGGCAAAGAGAATCACGATGGTGAACAGCAACCCGTAGAGCGCCCACGGCCCGATCTTGGGCAGGAACCGCGTCTCATACCAGTCACGTCCCTTGGTTTTCTCGCCGATGCGGCGGGAGAGGTAGCCTGCGGCAAGCGGGATACCCAGGAAGATGAGCACGGATTTGGCGATCTGCCAGGGCGAGGTCGAAATGGTGGTCTGTTCCAGGCCGAGCCAGCCGGGCAGCACCGACAGGTAGAACCAGCCCAACACGGCGAACATGATGACCTGGAAGATTGAGTTGAGCGCGACCAGCACGGCGGCGGCTTCGCGGTCCCCGCAGGCCAGGTCGTTCCAGATGATGACCATGGCGATGCAGCGGGCCAGCCCGACGATGATCAGTCCGGTGCGGTATTCGGGCAGATCGGGCAGCAGCAGCCAGGCGAGGGTGAACATCAATGCCGGGCCGAGCACCCAGTTCAGGACCAGCGAGGAGAGCAGCAGTTTGCGGTCGCCGGTGACGGTGTCGAGGCGGTCGTAGCGGACTTTCGCCAGAACCGGGTACATCATGATCAACAACCCGAGTGCGATGGGTAGCGAAATCCCGTCGATCTGAACGCTTTCCAGCGCGGTGTTCAGACCGGGGATCCACCGGCCGAGCAGCAGGCCGGCGACCATCGCCGCGCCGATCCAAACCGGCAGGAACCGGTCCAGGGTGGACAGCTTGCCGACGACCGGGGGTGCCGTGGTGGTGGTGTCGGTCATGCCGACACCTCGGCCGCGGTCTCGGTGCCGAGCAGGATCGCGAGGCTGGCAAGAGCGTCGGGCACCACCGCGTAGTACACCCACGACGCCCGGCGCTCCGAGGTGAGCAGCCCGGCGTCGCGCAGCACCTTGAGGTGGTGACTCACGGTCGGTTGGGAAACCTCCACGCCGGCCGAGATGTCACAGACACACGCTTCGCCGCCTGCGTGGCTGGCGATCGCCGAGAACAGCTGCAGGCGAACCGGATCGGCCAGCATCCGTCTGTGTCAACCTGGGCGACACCTTGGGCGCCGATGCGGGTGTAGGCCGCGTGGTCCTGCAGGTAGTCCTGGGCGTCCTCGACCGCGCGGGTGTGGCACTTCTCGATGATCTCGGCGATGTGCAGCGGGGCCAGCGCGTAGAGCGCGGAGACGCTTTTCACTGGCGTGTAGGTCATGTCGTAGCCCGCCACTGAGGTGGTGAGCTGGCGGGTGCCGCGGGCAATGTATCCGGTCAGTTCGCGTTCGTCGGCCGGGGGTCGGCCGTGTTCTTCTTCGAACATCTCGCCCGCGATGCGGGTGCGCATCGCGGCCCGCTGTTCCTCATCAATGGGGGCGTTCCAGTGCTTGCCTTGGCTGAGGTTGTGGTCGCGGAACGCAACGGCAAGCCGTTGCTGCAGCGCGGTTTCCCCGGCGTTGACGTGAAAGGGACGGCCGAGTTTGACCGCGGCCAGCGCACCGTTGCGGGTCGCGCCCTGGGTCATCAAGTGCCGAGCCAGCGGAGTCGCGTTGGGATGGACTCCGAGACCGAAAAGGTTCTTCATCTGATCCTCGGTGACCTCGGACCCGGCCTCGACGTTCCACAGTTGCGCGCCTTGGTCTGTGTAGGCGCGGTGCTCCATCCCGGCGGCCAATCCGGCAAGGCCGCGTCCTGCCCACCGTCCGGGTGTCTCCCCCTTCGAGGAGTAGTAATCCCCGAGGGAATCAGGTCCTGTGTGGGTGCGGTCATGGGCGGCGACCTGCCGCACCAGATACAGGTATCCGGTGCCGGCAGTGAGCTTGTGAATGCCCATCACAGCTCGGACGTTAAGCAGCGATGATGACGATCCCAAGCCGCGGACACCCCTGGCCGCACAGACCTCGTTACCGTTCCGTGACCTGAGTGCAAGAGGTGTGTGGGACAAACGTGGGCTGGCAGATGGAGGTGCTGGTGGGAAGGGGTGTGGGGCGGAAGGTGGGCTGTAGTGAGACGTGATGGGGTAAGGGGGAGTTGGAGGCGTGATTACGTCAGCAGGGCTGGTTAGAGTCCGCAACCATGGGCAAAGCAACGACGAAATCAGGGAATCTGCAACGGGCTTTGGAGGCGCGGCGTCGCGCGAATGCTGAGAGGGAGGCGCGGGAGCGCGCGATCGTGCAATCGCTCAAGGAGTTCCTCGACGAGCTGGACAAGCTGGAGCACGCCGAGCAGTCCGCAGCTAAAGATGAGGCGGCGGCGCGGACCAGGGCCGAGGAACAGATCGCCCGGATCGAAAGTGAGTTGAACGAACGGCTGGAGCGGATCCGGCAGAGCGCGCAGGAGAAGGCGACGACGATTCGGCGGACGGCCGGCGCGGCAGCACAGGTGATGCGCACCAACGGCGAAACAATCGCCAGCATCGCCGCACAGAGTGGTCAGACGCAGACGCAGGTGCGAGAACTGTTGCGCCTGGCCGACACTGAGCAGCACGACGCCGGCGAACAGACACCGCAGGACGCGCACGCCGAGAATTCGGCGACGGTCCCCAATGGGGGCGCCGATACCCCGGCGTCGCTCAGCGAAGCGGCGCAGATGAGTGAGGGGGTCGCGGCGGTGGATGATCCGGCGACCGAGGCGCTGAGCGCCTGACGGGCAGTCGCGTGAGTACCCCCAGTCGGCGGCGACAGGGCCGCGACTTGGTGGTCGACCCGATACGTCATGGCAGTGAGATCGCACGGTTCTTCGCACACGTGGTGCGTGGTCCGGGGCGACAGGACTGCTGGCTATGGACGGGCGCCATCGGATCAGATGGGTACGGGCGCTTCGCATTGCGGCGTGGCGGCTGGCGGCACGTGATGATGGTGCGGCCGCCGCGCTATGCGCTGGCGGTCGCACGGGCGGGGCAACCGCTACAGGGGGATGTGCGGGCACTGCACGAATGCGACGTCACCCTGTGTGTGCGAGTGGTGGGCGCCGAGGAGATCGCGGCCGGGGTGCGTGCGCACGTGACCGCGGGCACCCAGCAGGAGAACATGGAACAGATGGCGGCGCGGGGCCGCGGCGGTGGCCGGCCGCGCGTGATCGCGCGGGGCGCGGGTCTGCGGGCCCGACGCGAGCGTGCGCTGGCGCTGCGGGAGGCGGTGCGGTCAGGGTGGGACTCGGCCGCAGTGGAGGCGGCCATGCTCGGAGGTCAGCCACGGTTGTGGTGACCGGGAACGGGTTTCAAGCATTCGACGGGTGCAGGGTCAGACTCTGCACCCGTCGGCGTTTGCATGGTGAGAGTCACCGGCAGGGGGTCATCGGAGTTGTGCGAGTGACAGCGGTTCGCGGCGCGGAGGCGACGGTGGTGGATCGGCAATTATCGGATGCGCCACTCGTTGATGTGGTCCACCACCGTGACAGTCGCGCCGTGGTCATACCACTGGTGAGTGCCGTCGGTGAAGCTCAAATCTGTCGAGTACGTGGCATCCGGGACTGGCATACTCCAGCGGCGCCGGACGACCCGCCCGTCGGCGAGTACGTCGCCTTTGGCGACGAATGCTGCCAGCTTGACACTGCTCGTGTCGTTCTCTCGGGTGTGCCGTGCGGGTTCATCGGCCGCGTTGGCGGCGGTCGCAGGCGGGATGGTCATGGGAGGGTTCCTTCCGATTCGGTGGTGGTTCAGGCGGCGTCGAACAGGCTCATCTGTCCGGAGGGCGTGATGTCCAGGACGCGTTCGCGCCAGGCCAGGGCGTAGGGCAGGCAGTTGTTGCACGCGGCGTGCGTGTGCCCGGGAAGCGGCTCGCTCATTCGCGCTGCCCAACTCCACGCCATTGAGTCGGCGCTGAGGACTCTGTGGCCGTAGCGCTTGAGGCCCGAAAGCTTCAAGCCGTACGCGTGGAGTGGGATGTCGGGGTCGTGGCGCTGGATGGTGGACAGGATCACGTCGATCTCGGCGCTGGCCTGGCGGCGGCACATCGTGCCGACGCCGACGAGGAAGCAGTCGGACAGGTCGACGCCGGCGGCGTAGTACATGTCGACGCAGCGGCGATAATCGTCAGGCGTCCAGCCCTGCAGAACCGGGACGTAGGGCACATCCCAGTCGGGGCCGGGCCAGAGGTCCTGCAATTCTTGGAAGTTGTCGATGGTGCGGCGCTGGTGTTCACGCACGCTCAGTCCGGTGCGGGCGATCTGTTCGGGCTCGCACATCCAGTCGCCGGGCGAGGCCCATTGGAGGTTGCCGATCTCCTGGTCGTAGCGCCAGACCGCGGCGTTGTAGTCGCGGGCGGTGGTGCGCCATTGCCCGTACATCGATAGTTCGGTGAATCCGCCGGAGTCCAGCGCCCATCCGGTGAGCGCACGCGGGAAGCTCTTGCGGGGTGCCAGGCGGCGGTGGGAGATGAACAGCGGGACGTTGGCTTGGCCGAGCCAGCGCACCTCGCTGGTTCCGAGATAGAAGTACTTCATGGCGGCGGTCCTTCGTTTCTGCGGTGGCTGGGCTGTGGGGTCGGCGCCCGGTGGGGGGTGGGGGGAGCACCCCACCGGGTGGCTTCTCAGGCGGTGGGTTGGAGCGTTTCGCCGGTGACGGTTTCGACGACCAGACCCACCAGGTCACGGGCGGCTGGCGGCGTGACGGCGTTCCCTGCCAGCCGCACCTGCTCGCGCCTGGTGCCGACCATCCGGTAGCCGGTCGGGAAGTCCATCGCGGCGGTGATCTCGCGGGGCTCCAGCATCCGGAAGTAGACATCGTTGATGTCGATGGTCGGTGGCGGCGTGGGGACGGGGCCGCGGTTGAGCAGTCCGTGGCGTTCGAGGGTGGTGACCGTCGGCAGCGGCTGGTCGACGGTGCTGTTGCCGCCGGAGCCGTAGAAGCTCGTAATGAGTGGTCGGGGGGCGTCGGCGTAGACGAGGCCGTGGTGGTTGCCCGAGGCGGTGACGGTGGCCAGCGGCTCGGCCACGGAGCGGGCATCGCTGGATCCGCCGCGCAGCTCGGCGACGAAGGCGGGGAAGGCGATTCCGTCGTTCTCGCGGGTGGTGCGGGTCGGGATCGGCTCGCTGGTCGGGACGGCTTCGGTGCGCCAGGTGCCGCCGGTCGGGACCAGCAGGCCGGTCTCGTTGCGGGTGGTCATGGTGCGGGCCGGTTGATCGACCGGGACGGCGGTCTTGCCATCGCGTCCCTCGACGGGGACCAGCATCGGGGTCCAGAACCGTTCGATTCCGGCGGCGATGCGGGCCATCGTCTTGTCGGCCAGCGGGCGCGTGCGGTCTCCGATGCGGGTGCCCGTCAGCGACCAGTCGATGATCTCGGCGGCCGGCCACATTCCCGCTGACGCGAAATTCAAGATCTCCGTCTACGCCGGCCACGCCAATCCCGCCTCGATCAAGATCCTGCAGGAACTCGGCGCCGACAGCGTGAACCCGGTGGGCGACCTGAGCCGGCCCATGCTGGGCGCCATCCGCCGCAATGTCGATGTGCCTCTTGACGTCTGGGCCGAGACCTTCGAGTCGTTCGGTGGGATGAACCGGCTCTGGGAGGCCGGCGACATCGCCCGCGTCGCCGGCCCGGTCTACTTCAAGATCGAGCCAGGTGAGTCCGAGGCCGTGATGTACAACGGCTGGGTCCGGCCGGAGTTCCACGAGGAACTCATCCGCCACAAGGTGCGGCACGCAGCCATCCTCAACGAGTTGGTGGCCACCAGCACCCCCGACGTGGCCGTCTCGCCTCGGCCCCGGCTGGCCGCTGCGGCGCTGACGAACTGACGTCACGGATGCACACCACGCGAAGGCGCCCCGCTGCCGCGGTCATCGGCTCCGGGAACATCGGCACCGACCTGATGTACAAGCTGCGACGGTCGGAGGTGCTCGACATCGCGGCCATGGTCGGAATCGACCCGCGCAGTGACGGTTTGGCCCGCGCAGCGGGCCTGGACGTGGCGACCACCGCTGACGGGGTGGAAGGGCTGCTGGCGATGAGCGTCTTCGATGACGTCGACGTCGTGTTCGACGCCACCAGCGCCTACGCCCACCGCCACAACGACGCCCGGCTGGAACCCACCGGCCGGCTCGTCGTGGACCTGACCCCCGCGGCCATCGGCCCGTACGTGGTGCCCGCGGTCAACCTGTCCGGGTTGGCCGGTCAGCGCAATCTGAACATGGTGACCTGCGGCGGCCAGGCGACGGTGCCGATCGTCGCCGCGCTGTCGCGGGTCACCCGGGTGCACTACGCCGAGATCGTCGCGTCCATCTCGTCGCGGTCGGCAGGCCCCGGCACCCGGGCCAACATCGACGAGTTCACCCAGACCACCGCGCGCGCACTGCAAACGGTGGGCGGCGCCGCGCGCGGCAAGGCGATCATCGTACTGAACCCGGCCGAGCCGCCGATGATCATGCGCGACACCGTGGCCGCACTGGTGTCGAGTGTGGACCACGCGGCGATCAGCGCGGCGGTCACCGCCATGGTGCGCGATGTCGCCCACTACGTCCCCGGTTACCGGCTGCGTCAGGACGTCCAGTTCTCCACCGTCACGGCAACCGATCCGCGCAGAAGACTTGTCCCCGAGTCGGATCGGACAGCTGACCTCACCCACGTGACGGTGTTCCTGGAGGTGGAGGGGGCCGGCGACTACCTGCCGCCTTACGCCGGCAACCTCGACATCATGACGGCGGCTGCGGTCCGGGTGGCCGAGCACGCAGTCTCCGGTGCGGGGGTGACGTTGTGAAGGACGGCCTCTACATCCAGGACGTGACCCTGCGCGACGGGATGCACGCGATCGGGCACTCGTTCACCCTCGACGATGTGCGCCGGATCGCCCGGGCGCTCGACCAGGCCGGCGTCACCGCCATCGAAGTGGCCCACGGTGACGGTCTGGCCGGCGGCAGCCTGACCTACGGAGCCGGCGCCCACAGCGACGCCGAGTGGATCAGCGCCGCGGCGGAGGTCATCGACAACGCCCGGCTGACCACCCTGCTGCTCCCCGGCATCGGCACCGTCGACGACCTGCGCGCCGCGGTGGATCTCGGCGTCACGTCGGTGCGGATCGCCACCCACTGCACCGAGGCCGACATCGCCCGCCAGCACATCGGCACCGCAGTCGACCTGGGCCTCGACGTGGCCGGCTTTCTGATGATGGCGCATCTGACGGATCCGGAAACGCTGGCGGCCCAGGCGAAGATCATGGAAGACGCCGGGGCGCGCTGTGTGTATGTCACCGACTCCGGCGGCCGGCTCACCATGGCCGGTGTGCGCGACCGGGTTCAGGCCTACCGCGCCGCACTCGACCCGAGCACCACCATCGGGGTGCACGCGCACCACAACCTGGCTCTGGGCGTGGCCAATTCGATCACCGCCGTCGAGCAGGGTGCCCATCGGGTCGATGCGTCCCTGACCGGGCTGGGCGCCGGGGCGGGCAACTGCCCGTTGGAGGCGTTCATCGCGGTGGCCGAACTCAACGGCTGGCTGCACGGGTGCGATCTGTTCGCCCTGATGGACGCGGCCGACGACCTGGTGCGCCCGCTGCACCAGCGCCCGGTGCGGGTGGATCGCGAGACCCTCACGCTGGGCTATGCCGGGGTGTATTCGAGCTTCCTGCTGCACGCCGAACGGGTTGCCGTCGACATCGGTGTCGACACCCGGGACCTGCTGGTCGAGGCCGGCCGCCGCGCGATGGTGGGCGGCCAGGAAGACCTGCTCACCGATCTCGCGCTGGACATGAGGAGGTGAAGAGTCGCTTTCTCCACCGTGCTCAGCGATCGGTCGCCGGGCACCTGGAAACGGATCCAACGCGGATCCGCCCCCCTACGATCGTCCCAAGCCACGAGAGATGAAACACCATGGAGAACGTCACCGCACCTGTGCCTTCCCGACGGCCGACCACGACGGCGCCCGTCACTCCCGCCGAACCCGGCGGGCGCCGTAACCACGGCCTGAAAGAGAACACCCTGGGTGTTCCGAGCATCTTCTTCTACATCATCGCCGCCGCATCCCCGCTGACCGTGGTGGTGGCGCTGTTCCCCATCATCATCGGCGCCGGCAACGGCGTCGGCATGCCCGGTGCCTTCGTCATCGCCGCGGTAGTGCTAATGATCTTCGCCGTCGGTTACGTGGCGATGAGCCGCCATGTCACCAATGCCGGGGCCTTCTACGCGTACGTCACGCTGGGGCTCGGCCGCGTTGCCGGCCTCGGATCGGCGTCGCTGGCCATCTTCGCCTACAACGCGATCCAGGCGGGCCTCTACGGCGGATTCGGGTACTACGCAGCCGAACTGCTCAATCCGGCCCTGGGCATCAGCCTGCCGTGGTGGGTGTACGCCTTTGTCGGGCTGCTGCTGTGTCTGGGCCTGGGCGTGCAGGGCGTGCATTCCGGCGCCCGCGTACTCGGGGTGTTCATGACCCTCGAAGTCCTCATGATCACCGTCCTGAGCGTCTTCAGCCTGTTCGGCGATGCGGTTCCGGTCTCGGAGTTCAGTTTCGAGCCCTTCAACCCGAGTGTGGTGCTGGCCGGCGCCCTCGGAGTGGCGCTGATGTTCGCCCACGCGTCCTTCATCGGTTTCGAGGGTTCGGCCATCTACGGTGAGGAAGCCCGCGACCCGGCGCGGACCATCCCCCGGGCCACCTACCTGTCCATCGCGTTCATGGGCGTGCTCTACGCCGTGTCGGGCTGGCTGATCATGAACGCCCTCGGCCTGAACGACGTGGTGGCCATCGCCACCGAGACCGGCGGCAACTTCATCTTCGTGGCCAGCGACACCATCATCGGCCACAACATCTCGCTGCTGTTCCAGATCCTGATCGTCACAGCCACTTTCGCGGCGATCGTCACCTTCCACAACAACGTCTCGCGGTACCTGTTCTCGCTGGGGCGCCAACACCTGGTGTGGAAGCCGCTGGGGTGGACCCTGCCGCGCCGGCAGACGCCCTGGGTGGCCTCCATCGTCCAGAGCCTGATGGTCGGGGTGGTCATCGTGGCGTTCGCCATCGCAGGCCAGGACCCGTTCGCCACCCTTTTCACCTGGGCCACCGGCATCGGCACCATCGGCGTGATCGCCTCGCAACTGGTGGCCGGGATCGCGATCTTCGTGTTCTTCCGCAAGTCGAACGTGGACAAGCGGCCGTGGAACACCGTGATCGCCCCGCTGCTGGCGATCGTCGGGCTCACCGGCTTCTTCATCCTGACCCTCAACAGCCTCGACGTGCTGCTCGGTGTGCAGGGCGCCACCGCGGTGCTGATGGTGTCGCTGGTGTTCCTGGCCTTGCTCGGCGGGGTCGCCTACGGCCTCTACCTGCGCTTCTTCGCGCCGGATCGTTACGAGCTGGTGGGCAAGGCGCTCAACGAGCGCGACCTGGAAGACCCCGCTCCAGAAGCCGTCTGAGGCAGGTTCCGCCGAAATCGAGCGCGCCGGGGCGTCGATAGGTACGTTTGTCCTTATCGATACGTACAGACGTTCCTAAAGGAGGGTCCGACCATGGCCACGGCTCCCCGGCGCGCTCGCCGTCACGACCCCGACAGAAAGGAGCGCATCGTGGAATCGGCGCTGGCGGTCCTGGCCCGCGACGGAGTAGCGGGCATCACCCACCGCGCCATCGGCGAAGCTGCCGACGTCCCACTCGGTTCCATCACCTACCACTTCAAGACACTCGACGACATCGTGCAGCTCGCCTTCCGGACGCACGTCGACAAGTTGGCCACCCGCTTCGAAAACCGGCTGGCAGCCTGCGATTCGAAGTCAGACCTGATCGAGTGCGTAGCCCTGGCCATCACCGACGATCTGGCCGCCAACCCCAACGAGCTCGCCGTCACCTTCGAACTGTACGGCGACGCGGTGCGCCGAGCCGACACCAAGCGCATCACGCAGGAGTGGATGGAGCGGGCCGAGGACGCCCTGGCCCACCACTTCGATCGTGCCACCGCTCGCCTGATCGACGTCGTGGTCGAGGGCCTGATGGTGCACATGTCCATTGCCCAACAACCGATTTCGAAGGACGCGGTACGCGCCCTGCTGATCACGGCCGCCAATCCCGGCCCGAACTGAACTGGAGCCATCATGACCTTTCACGACAAGATGTTCGTAGCCGGAAGCTGGACCGAAGCCTCCGGAGGAGCAAAAGACCAGATCCTGGCACCCGCCACCGGTGAAGCGTTTGCGGAGGCCGCCCACGGCACGGCCGCCGACGTCGACCGCGCCGTCGCCGCCGCCCATGCCGCATTCCCGGACTGGGCCCGCACTCCCGTCGGCGAACGTGCTCGCGCCTTTCTCGAGCTCGCCGACCGCATCGAAGCCGACGCTCGCACCCTCGCCGAGATCGAGTCTCGCAACGCCGGCAAGCCCATCAGCGGCGCGCTCGAAGAGATGGAGATGATTCCCGACCATCTTCGGTTCTTCGCCGGGGCTGCCCGCACCATCGAAGGCCGTGCCGCCGGCGAGTTCGTCCCCGGTACCACCAGCATCATCCGGCGCGATCCTCTCGGGGTGGTCGGCTCGGTCGCCCCGTGGAACTTCCCGCTGTTGATGGCCATCTGGAAGATCGCCCCCGCTCTGCTCACCGGGAACACGTTGGTGCTCAAACCTTCTGAGCACACACCGTTCTCGGTGCTGCGCCTGGCGGAGCTGGCCGCCGACCTGTTCCCCGCCGGGGTCTTGAACATCGTCACCGGTGACGGCGAGGATGTCGGCGCGAGCCTGGTGTCGCACCCGCTGGTGCGGATGTCCTCGCTCACCGGTTCTGTCGAGACCGGCCGGTCGATGCTGCGGGCTTCCGCAGATTCCAACCTCAAGCGGCTGCACCTCGAACTCGGTGGCAAGGCACCGGTGCTGGTGTACCCGGACGCCGATGTGGCACTCGCGGTCGAGAAGATCATGCAGGGTGCGTTCGGCAACGCGGGCCAGGACTGCATGGCAGCGTCGCGCATCTACGTCCATGACTCCCTGCATGACGACCTGGTGTCCGGACTCGAGAAGGCAGTCAAGGAGTTGAATCTCGGTGACCTCGCCGACGAGAACACCGTCATGGGTCCGGTGATCACCGCCGCGCACCGCGACCGCGTGGAAGGCTTCGTCTCCCGCGCCAAGGCCACCGGCCACACCGAGCTGCTCCAGGGCGACAACCCCGGCACCGGTTTCTACACCGCCCCCACCGTGGTGGTCGGCACCAAGCAGGACGACGAGATCATCAGCGCCGAGGTGTTCGGGCCGGTGACGTCGGTGACCCGGTTCAGCGACAACGACGACGTGCTCGCCTGGGCCAACGACACCGAATACGGCTTGGCCGCTTCGGTGTTCACCCGCGATGTGGGCCGTGCCATGGTCACCTCCGGTGCACTCCAATTCGGCACGGTGTGGGTCAACGACCACGCTCCGGTGACGCCGGAGATGCCACACGGCGGCTTCAAGCAGTCCGGCCACGGCAAGGACATGTCGGTGTACGCACTCGAGGCCTACACCGAGATCAAGCACGTGATGATCAACCATGCGACCGCCTGACATGACGGTCAGCGCCATCAACACGTTCCGTCTGCGGCCGGGTGTCCCGGTCGCCGACTTCGAGCAGTTCTCCGCTGAACTCGATCGCCCGGTGTGCCTCGCGTTCGACGAAGTGCTGGGGTTCGACGTCTATCTCTCCGACGACGGCGTGGTCGTCGAGGTGATGACGGTGACCTCCTGGCCCGACTGGGAACAGGTGCGCGACAACGCACCCGAGCTCAAACCCGTCGTCGCCCGCTTCGACGAGCTCGTGGAACCGGGCAGCGTCAGCACCATCTTCACCCGTCATTCCCCACTCAGGAGTTCCGATGCCCACTGACTACGACGCCGTCATCATCGGCGCCGGCCACAACGGCCTCGTCACCGCCAACTACCTGGCCCGCGCAGGCAAGTCGGTGCTGGTGCTCGAGGCGCGCGACCTCGTGGGCGGCGCCTGCGTCACCGAGGAGCTGATCCCCGGCTCCAAGTGGTCGTCGTGCGCCTTCATCGCCGGCCTGCTGCGTCCCGAGATCATCACCGAACTTGAGCTGGCCAAGTACGGCCTGGAGCTCTACCAGGGTGATGCACTGTCGTTCAGCCTGTTCCGCGACGGCACCTCCTTCACCATGTGGAAGGAGACCGACCGGACGCTGCGGGAGCTCGAGAAGCTCAGCAAGAAGGATGCACAGGCGTTCCTCGACTTCGGCATCCGGCTGCAACGCTTCGCCGGGCTGGTCACGCCGTACCTGCTGAAGCCGCCGCCGGAACGCTCTGAGGTGTTCGCCGCGTTCGAAGCCGCCGGCGAGCAGACGCTGTTCGACGAGTTCACCCTGCTCTCGGTGCGGGATCTGCTGGACCGGTATTTCGAGGACGAGCGGCTCAAGAGCATGCTGACGTTCTTCGGCATGGTGTCGATCTTCGGCGGCCCCTCCACTCCCGGTACCGCCTACACCTACGGCCACCATTCCTGGGGCGAGTTCAACGGCAACTTCGGCCAGTTCGGGATGGCCCGCGGCGGCATGGGTGCCATCAGCGAGGCGCTGGCGGCCTCGGCCCGGGCACACGGGGCCACCATCCGCACCTCGGCCCCGGTGGACCGGGTGCTCGTCGAGCGTGGGGTCGCCACCGGGGTGCGATTGCGGGACGGCTCGGTGATCACCGCGAAGCAGGTGTTCTCCAACGCCGACCCCAAACGATCCCTGCTGCAGTTGCTGGAACCGGGGGTGCTGGCGCCGAAGCTGGTCCGCGACGTCGAGAACATCGACACCCGTGGTTCGATGGCCCGGATCCATCTGTTGATCGATGAACTGCCGCAGTACCTTCCGTTCACCGACGCCACCGAGGGACCCCAGCACCACGGCCACCAGCTGCTCGGCCCCAGCCGGGAGGCGTTCGAGGAGGCCTACGAGGCGCAACGACGCGGCACGTTCCCCAGCACGTTCGTCATCGAGGCCGTCACTCAGTCGGTCACCGACGACACCCTGGCCCCCAAGGGTCTGCACACGATGACCCTGGGCATTCAGCAGCTGCCGTCCGAGCTCACCGGCACCACCTGGGCCGCGGAGAAGGAGAAGTGGGCCGACCTGGTGCTCGAGGACCTGTTCACCTACGCTCCGAATCTGCGTGAACACATCCTCGATCGGGTGATCATCACTCCCGACGACCTGCACAACGAGTATCTGATCACCGACGGCAACATCTTCCACGGTTCGATGATGCTCGATCAGTTGTTCGGCGCCCGGCCCATCCCGGAGCTCGCGAATTACCGCACTCCCGTGCGTAATTACTACCTGTGCGGCTCGGGTACCCATCCCGGTGGCGGGGTGATGGGGGCCAACGGCCACAACGCCGCCAAGGCGGCACTGGCCGACACCGACGGCGTGGTCTCGGCCGCACCACTGCGCTCGGCCGGGACAAGGGCGCCCTGGCAGCAGCGGATGGTCGGCACCCTGATGGGTACCAGGCCGGGCCGCTGGTTCGGATACCAGGCCGCGCGCCAACCCGCACTGCGCAAGATCACCGCGTACGCCGCTCGCGTCCGATGAACCAGCTGCGCAGCGTCAAATGGTTTGCCGGGCAGGATGTTCCCGGCTTCGTGCACCGCTCGGCCATGCGGGCGTCCGGGTTCTCCCGGATGGCGTTCGAGGGCAGGCCCATCGTCGGGATCTGCAACTCGTGGTCGGAGGTGGTCAACTGCAACATGCACTTCCGCGGGCTGGCAGACTCGGTGCGGCGCGGGGTGCTGGCCGCCGGCGGGTTCCCTCTGGAGTTCCCCACCATCTCCCTCGGTGAGCAGTTGATGAAGCCGACCACCATGTTGTTCCGCAACCTGATGGCCATGGACGTCGAGGAGTCCATCCGGGCCTACCCATTCGATGCCGTGGTGCTGCTGGGTGGCTGCGACAAGACGGTGCCCGCACAGCTGATGGGCGCGGCCAGTGCGGATGTCCCGGCCATTGTGCTCACCGGAGGGCCCGCCGCACCGGCGGTGTTCGACGGCAAGCAGATGGGCGTCGGCACCGACCTGTGGCAGTACATCGACGATGTGCGGGCGGGCCGGATGTCGATGGCCGACTACGAGCGTCTCGAGGCCGCGGCCGGCCCGTCCCGCGGGCACTGCCCGGAGATGGGCACGGCCTCCACCATGGCCACGATCGTGGAGGGGCTGGGCATGACACTGCCCGGCGCCGCCGCGGTGCCGGCCATGGACTCGCGGCGGTTGCAGGTGGCCGAGGAGGTGGGTGCGCGTGCGGTGGGCCTGGCCTCCGAGGGAGTGCGTCCCTCGCACGTGCTCACTGCCGAGGCCTTCGACAATGCCATCACTCTGATGCTGGCGGTCGGCGGGTCCACCAACGCGATCGTGCACCTTCTGGCCATCGCCGGCCGCGCCGGGGTGCCGCTTACCCTGGACCGGTTCCACGAATTGTCCGCGCGCACACCGCTGATGGTGAACGTGCGGCCCGCCGGGGAGCACCTGGTGGAGCAGGTGTTCCACGCCGGCGGCATCCCCGCGGTGATGAAGTCCATCGAGACCCTGCTGCACACCGACGCGCTGACCGTCAGCGGCAAGACCGTCGCCGACAACCTGCCCTCCGGCATCTCCACCGCCGCAGAGGTCATCGCCACCATCGATGCCCCGTTCCAGCCGCCGCAGGGCCTGGCCGTGGTGCGCGGCAACCTGGCGCCCAGCGGCGCAGTGATCAAGTGCAGCGCGGCCACCCCTGCCCTGCTGGTGCACCAGGGGCCCGCCGTGGTGTTCGACGACATGCGCGACATGATGGCCCGCTTCGACGACCCCGACCTGGATGTCACCGCGGATTCCGTGCTGGTGCTGCGCAATGCCGGCCCGCGCGGTGCCCCCGGCATGCCCGAATGGGGCCAGCTGCCCATCCCCAGCAAGCTGCTGCGCCAGGGCGTCACCGACATGGTGCGGATTTCCGATGCCCGGATGAGCGGAACCGCCTACGGCACGTGTGTTCTGCACGTCAGCCCCGAGTCGGCTGCGGGCGGTCCGCTGGGCCTGGTCCGCGACGGCGACATCATCGCGCTGAACGCCCACGCCGGCACGCTGGACCTACTGGTCCCAGACGACGAACTGGCCACCCGCCAGGCGGAACCCCCGCGCCATCGACAGCGTCGTGGCTACGCGGCCATGTACGTCGACCGTGTCCTGCAGGCCGACCAAGGGTGCGATTTCGACTTTCTGGTGTACCGTCGACACCATGACCCAGGCACCTGCCTCACCTCCGCTGCACATGCAGCGTGTCGACTTCGACCCCATCCCCACCCTCGGCGAGATCCGCGAGAACGAGGGGGTGCGCACCGTCATCAACGCCTTCGGCATGCCGGTGTACCTGGTGACCCGCCACGACGACATCAAGACGGTGCTCTCCGATCCGGAACGGTTCTCCAACGAGCGCCCGCCAGGGTTCTTCGTCCCCGGGGCACCCGAGATGTCCGAGGAAGAGCAACGCGCAGCCCAGTCCGGCAACCTGCTGGGCCTGGACCCACCCAGGCACACCCGGTTACGCCGCATGCTCACCGGCGAATTCACCGGCCGCCGGATGAAGCGCCTGGAGCCGCGGATCACCGACATCGTGACCCAGCATCTGGACGCCATGGAAAAAGCCGGTCCACCGAGTGATCTCGTGACCGATTTCGCTTTACCCATCCCGTCACTGGTGATCTGCGAGTTGCTGGGCGTGCCGTATGACGACCGCGACGATTTCCAGCACCGCACCAGCCGCCAGCTCGACCTGTCGATCCCGATCGAGGAACGCTTCGAACTCCAGCGCGCCGGGCGTGCTTACATGCACGCACTGGTGGGCGGCGCACGGCGTTCCCCCGGCGACGACATGCTCGGAATGCTGGTGCGCGAGCACGGGTCCGAGCTCACCGATGACGAGCTGGTGGGCATCTGCAACCTGCTACTGGTGGCCGGCCATGAGACAACCTCCAACATGCTCAGCCTCGGCACCTTGGCGTTGCTGCAGCACCCGGATCAGCTGGCCCTGGTGCGTGATGACCCCGATGCGGTGAGTCCGGCGGTGGAGGAGCTGCTGCGCTGGCTGTCGATCGTGCACTCCGGCATCCCCCGCATCACCACCAGCGAGGTGGAGATCGCCGGGGTGCAGATTCCCGCGCACCAGCTGGTGGTCGTCTCGCTACCGTCGGGCAACCGCGATCCGAGTTTCATCGACAATCCGGAGGTGTTCGACGTCCGCCGCGGCGCCATGGGGCATCTGGCGTTCGGCCACGGCGTCCATCACTGCCTGGGCGCACCGCTGGCCCGGATGGAGATGAAGATCGCGTTTCCGGCTCTGTTGCAACGCTTTCCGACCCTGCGCCTCGACGAACCTTTCGACGACGTGGCGTTCCGCTCTTTCCACTTCATCTATGGGCTGCAGTCGCTGCAGGTGGCCTGGTGAGGGTACAGGCCGACCGCGACGTCTGCATCGGCGCCGGGGTCTGTGTGATGAACAGCGAGGCGGTCTTCGACCAGG